>JACRLG010000024.1 GCA_016235345.1 Deltaproteobacteria bacterium
CTCCTTCTCGGGTTGATGTTTTTCGCAAACTCATTTTACCCGAGAGGAAGACCGCGCGCCATCCCCCGGCTTCATCCTACGGGCCGGGGATGGCGCTTACTGCGGGGTGCTGACTGTCCGGGAAGATCTTAACTTTTTCACTCAAACGCGCCCATCCGCCTGCCCGATCCTTCTCGCAGCTACAAAAATAACACCTATGGTCACATGCGTTGAAATTAATTGGCTACCGATTTAAAAATAGGCTATTATTAGGCTACTAATGAAAGGTGAAGTCTGCCCATGCTGTCTCTTAACCCCAAAAAATTGGCTGCAATGTCCCTTCCGGTGAGCACGGGCTGGCTTCTCGGCTCCTGCATGGAGGCGCGGGGAAAGCAGGACCTCTGGATCAGGCAAAAGCCGGAAGTCCTTGAAATCCTGCGCGAGCAGGCGATTGTGCAGAGCGTCGAATCATCCAACAGAATCGAAGGGGTGACCATAGCGCCCAATCGCATCCGGCCCGTGGTTCTGGAAAAAGCCAAGCCAATGGACCGCCCGGAAGAAGAGCTATCCGGTTACCGTCAGGCACTGGACTGGATATTTTCGCGCAAGCGTCCGGTTTCGGTAACACCTGCGCTCATTGCCCGGCTGCACGCCATGGCCCAGGGCGGATTTACGGGAGACGCCGGGCAATGGAAAACGCGGGACAACGAAATCATCGAAATTCTGCCAAACGGTGAAAGGCGCATACGCTTTATTCCTACCGCAGCCAGGAACGTTCCTTACGCAATGGAAGAGCTTTGTGGGAATTACCGTGAAGCCTGCCAAAACGAGCACCTGCCGTCGCTCTTGGTGATATCAACCTTTGTTTTCGATTTGTTGTGCATCCATCCGTTCCGGGATGGAAACGGGCGGGTTTCAAGGCTCACCACCACCCTTTTGCTCCAATCCCACGGCTTCCAGGTGGCGCGCTATATAAGCCTGGAACGCCTTATCGAGGAGAGCAAGGAGAGCTACTACACCGTGCTGGCGGATTGTTCCAACGGGTGGCACGAGGGCAGAAACGAAATTCTGCCCTGGCTGAACTATTTTTTAAGCATATTGCGCCAGGCCTACAAGGAATTCGAGCGCAGGATGGAGTCCGCCGAGGCCCGCCCGGCCAAGAGCGATCTGGTGCGACAAACCATACTCTCCCAAGTGGAGCAATTCACCCTGGGCGATCTGGCGGCCCAACTCCCAGCGGCCAGCCCGCAACTCATCAAGAAGGTATTGGCCGAACTGAAAAATGAGGGCAAGGTTTCCCTTGTTGGCCGTGGCCGGGGGGCAATATGGTCAATTGCATAATACATAATAATCAAACTTAGAATGGACAAAGATCCGACTCTGCTGGGGGGAGCTTCCAATTCTGAACCGTTCATCATTAATAATGAGAGGCTATGCGCCTTTATGTCTACTATGTAAAAATAAATAAATTTATTATAACATAAATAGATTCTGTCGACATTCATATTCAGGTGTGCTATCGTTGCAGAAATAGATGGGAGTGCAACGATGGAGCGACATACTCTGCGTGACGATCAGTGGGAAAAATCAAGGATGCTTTGCCCGGAAAGGAAGGCGATCCAGGCCGTTCCGCCAGGGATAACCGCAAATTTATTGATGCGGTCATGTGGATTGGCCGAACAGGTTCGCCATGGCGCGACTTGCCGTCGGAACGCGGAAAATGGTCAAGTGTCCATAAAAGATTTATCCGGTGGGCCAAAAAAGGGATTTGGCAGATGATTTTCAACACCATTGCTGTGGACGCCGACACCGAATGGCTAATGATTGACAGCACCATAGTAAGGGCTCACCAACATGCCGCAGGGGCAAAAGGGGGCAAGAAAATCAAGCATTAAAGCGTTCAAGGGGCGGATTCAGCACGAAAATCCATTCGGCCACCGACTCATTGGGCAATCCGGTCCGCTTTATTTTGACGGGTGGAGAGCGTGCCGACTGCAAGGAAGCCCTTGATCTTCTGAAAGATCAAACGGCTGAGGCGGTTCTGGCTGACAAAGGGTACGATGTGGGGTACATCATAGAAGCTGTCATGGCTATCGGTGCGGAGGTGGTTATCCCACCAAAATCGAACCGGAAAGAGCAGCGCGAGTATGATAAGGTCCTGTATGAAGAACGTAATAATATCGAGAGGATGTTCGGGAAACTGAAGCACTTTAGGCGGGTCGCTACACGTTATGATAAGCTGGCTGTGTCGTACATGGCTTTCGTACTTTTAGCAGGTACTTGCCTTTGGCTAAAATGAATGTCGACAGAACCTAATCCGCGCCACCTGGAGTGCATGATTTCGCTGGTGTAGACCGCAGCCAGGAGCGCCAGGGGCCCGCCGAAAAGCATGGCGTAAAGGGTGGCCTTGATGGTGCCGAAGATGAGCGGCAAAAGCCCGTACTTAGGCTCGAAATCGTCGGTGCCGCTGGAGGATTGCCAGACGTTGGCGGGCTTGTCGTCGCCCTCGTACCAGACCGGCCCGAAGATGGCGGAAACGGTGGCTTCCGGGTGAGGCGCGTCGACGCGCCACAAAGACAGCGAGCCCGATGCCGCTGTAGCCGATTGCATACCTGTCCCTGGCCACTCCCTGGACCACCGAGGAGGAACCAGGCTGTTCCTTGACCTGGTCCTTGTAGTCTCCCTTGAAAAGCGCGTGTTCCTTGAAATATCCGTAGGTCCCGGAGGCCGAGTTGCGGCCGTAGAGGCTTATGGGACGGCTGGACCATTCACCGGCCAGTCCGAGCTGTCCCCAAAGGGCGATTTCCTGCCCGAATCCCCCCTTGCGGTTCTTGGAAAAAAACGCGTCCTCCTGCGCAAGGCTCGTGCCCTTTACGGGGTTGTCCTTGTGGCCGTAGACCGCCAGCATGTCTATGGAAGTGGGCAGCGCCACGGGCTTGTAGCCGAAGATCAATGGAAAAGGAAAGGGGAGGGGGCTTATGGATCAATCACGATTTTCGAGGGGAAGGTCAGCCGGATTTCTTAGGGCCGAAAAGGAACATTCCATGCGTTGCCCGGAGATTGGTCAAACATTTGACGCGGCGTCCGACTCCACCCGCTGCCGGAACGCTGGCCGCCGTCTCGCCAAGGATTGCAAGGCTCTCCTTTTTCAGGAACCGCTTGAAGTCCCTTATGGTTATGACCCGGATGTTGGGCGTGTCGTACCACTCATAGGGAAGGGCGCTGGTGATCGGCGCATTGCCCGTCGCGAAAAGCGAAAGCCTTACCTTCCAATGGCTGAAGTTCGGAAAGCTCACGATACACTTTTCACCCACCCTGAGCGCCTCATGAATCAGTTCCTGCGGGTTCGCCGTCTGCTGGAGGGTCTGACTGATGACCACGTAATCGTAGGAATCGTCCGCGTAATCCCTTATCTCTTCGTTGATGTCCCCCTGAAGGACCGCAAGTCCCTTTTCGATGCAGGAGGCGACCTTGGCCCCATCCTTTTCGATCCCGACGCCTTCGATGTTTTTTTCCCGAATGAGGTATTGCAGCAGGTCCCCGCTGCCGCATCCAAGGTCCAGAACCCTTGCCTTCGGCAGTATCCACCCGCTTATGACCTCAAGATCAAGACGCATGAGGCTTTCCTCCCGCCGCCGTCCCGGCCTTTGTCAAAAATCCTCCTATAACTGCGCTCAGGCGCGCGTCGGGGAGCAAAAAGGCGTCGTGGCCCCATTTTGCATCCAGTTCCACAAAACTCGGGGCCGCGTTGTTTTTCTTCAGGGCCCTTACAATTTCGCGGGACTGGTAGGACGGATAAAGCCAGTCAGAGGCAAAGGAGATAACGAGAAAACGGGCGCGGGCTCTGGAAAAGGCCTTGACCAAAGATCCGTTTCCCCATTCCCTGGCCAGGTCGAAGTAATCGGCGGCGCGGGTCAGGAACAGAAACGAGTTCGGATCAAACCGCTCGACGAATTTTTTCCCCTGATAGTGGAGATAGCTTTCGATCTCGAATTCGGCATCGAAGGAGAAGGAAAAATCCGATTTGTCCTTCAGGCGGCGTCCGAATTTTTCCCGCATCGCTTCGTCGGAAAGATAGGTTATATGGCCGATCATGCGGGCCACGGCAAGTCCGGTCACGGGTTTGCCCGTTCCGTAATAATCGCCTAGAAGCCAGGCGGGGTCGGCCATGATGGCTTGGCGGGCCGTCTCGTTGAAGGCGATGGCAAGGGCCGAATGCCTTGAGGTCGCGGCGATGGGAATTGCCAGCGCCGTCATGTCGGGGTAGCGCAGAGCCCAGTCCAGGGCTTGCATCCCTCCCATCGAGCCTCCGATGACGCACAGGAGCCGTTCTATTCCAAGAGAATGCACCAGCCGACGCTGCGCCCGGACCATGTCCCCAATGGTTACCATGGGAAAATCGAGGCCGTACGGCCTGCCGGTTTCCGGGTTGACGGAAGACGGGCCGGTGGAGCCCATGCAGCCGCCCAGAACGTTTGAACAGATCACGAAATACTTATCGGTGTCTATCCCCTTGCCCGGCCCTATCATTATATCCCACCATCCGGGCCTGGCGTCGGTTTCCGAATATGCGCCCGCAGCGTGACTGTCCCCTGACAATGCGTGCAGCACAAGGATCGCGTTGGTTTTACCGGAATTGAGATTCCCGAAGGTTTCGTAGGCAAGGGTTATGGGGCCGAGACCAGCCCCGCTTTCGAGCCTGAAATCTTCCGGGGCCGAAGCGAAGGAAAACCTGCGCTTGACAGCCGGGCCGACGGATGCCCCATCAGGATTGATTTCAGCGTATTCGCTCATGGGGCATTCTCAAACATGGTCAAGCGCCTGGCCAAGATCGAACAAAATATCGTCGATATGTTCGATACCCACCGAAAGGCGGATCATGTCCGGGGTTATGGATAGCATCTGCCTTATCGTTTCGTCAAAGGATACGTACTGTGTGGAATAAGGATGTATGGCCAGGGTCTTGCAGTCTCCGAGGTTGGCCAGGTTAGAGATCATGCGCAGGTTGTTGATGAAGGCAAAGCAGGCATTCCGGTCCGTAAGGCCGAAGGAGATCATAGCGCCGAAGCCTTTTCCCCCGAACTGGCGACTCGCGGTTTCATGCTGGGGATGGTCTTCTAGGCCGGGATACCTCACCCACGCCACGTCCGGCCTTTCGCGAAGAAAGCGGGCCACGGCCAGGGCGTTTGCCGTCTGCCTTTCCATGCGAATGGCCAGGGTGTAGAGTCCTATCATGGTCAGGTAAGAATGAAGCGGGGCCTGGGTGGTGCCGAAATTGATGTGGTGCTCCCGCCATACCCTGTCGAGGTATGCCATCTCCCCCTTCTTCTTGATGAAGGGCTCCATGTCCGGAAACCTTTCCGGCGGCCACGAAAAGGTCCCGGCGTCTATCACCGCCCCGCCGGTGGCGCTTCCGTGCCCGGAAAGATACTTGGTGGTGGAGTGGATCACCACGTCGGCCCCAAGCTCGATCGGGCGGCACAGATACGGCGTGGCCAGCGTGTTGTCCACCACCAGCGGCAACCCGTTCCCGTGGGCGATTTCCGCGACCCTCGCCAGGTCTGGAACATCCATCTTGGGGTTGCCGATGGTCTCCAGGTAAACGAAGCGGGTTTTTTCGTTTATGGCCTGCCGGATGGCCTCGGAGTCGGTGGGATCCGCCATCCGGGCGCTTATCCCGTATTTCCTGAAAACCGTCTGGAAAAGAACGTAGGTGGACATGAAAAGCGAGTTGCCGGTCACGAACTCGTCGCCCGAACGCAAAAGAGCCATGCAGGAATTGGATATGGCCGCCATGCCCGATGACATGACAATCGCGCCTTTTCCGCCCTCCAGGTCCTTCAGCTTTTCCTCCAGGGCCCTATTGGTGGGGTTGGAAAGCCGCATGTAGACGTGGTCGGCCCGTTTTCCGGCGAAGGTGTCGGAGAGGCTCTCGGCGGTCTCGTGGAGGTGCGCCACGTTCTGGAATATGGGCGGCAGGGTGGCCCCTTCCCAGGATTCCGGCGTAAGGCCCGCGTGGACGACCCTGGTTTCCATCTTTCGGGGCTTTTCGGACGACATGAAGAATTCCTCCTTATTCAAGACTTCTCCTTTTGAAACAGGGCGGTGCTCAGGTAGCGCTCGCCGGTGGAAGGCAGCACCGTCACGATGAGTCTGTTTTCGAACTCGGGTCTTTCCGCAAGCGAAAGCGCAGCCCACACGGCGGCTCCGGACGAGATGCCGCAGAGGATGCCTTCTTTTCGGGCCAGAGCCCTGGCAGTTTCAATGGCCTGCCCGTCCTCCACGGTAATGATTTCGTCGATGACCGAGCGGTCCAATATTTCCGGGATGAAGCCGGCCCCGATGCCCTGAATCTGGTGGGGGCCTTTTTTGCCTCCGGAAAGGACCGGCGAGGCTGCGGGCTCCACCGCCACCACCTGGAGGGAGGGCTTCCTCTCCTTCAGGAACCTGCCTGCGCCCGTGATGGTTCCGCCCGTGCCCACGCCGCACACAAGGGCGTCCACCCGTCCTTGTGTGTCGTCCCAGATTTCGGGGCCAGTCCCTTCATAATGGGCGAGGGGATTGGCGGGATTCCCGAACTGCTCGGGCATGAGTGCGTCGCCCGACTTTTCCGCGATTTCCCGCGCCTTGTCCACGGCCCCGGCCATGCCAAGGGCGGCGGGCGTGAGCACGAGCGCAGCTCCCAGGTGCCTCAAAAGCATCTGCCTCTCCACGCTCATGGAGTCGGGCATGGTGAGGAGCAGTCGATACCCCCGGCGGCCGCAGAGGGCGGCCAGGGCGATGCCTGTGTTGCCGCTGGTGGGTTCCACTATCAGCGTTTCCGGGCCGATGAGCCCCTTGGTTTCCGCGTCGGCGAGCATGGATGCGGCGATCCGGTCCTTGACGCTTCCCAGGGGATTGAAAAACTCCAGCTTGGCGGCAACGACGGCTTTCCGGCCAACGCCTGCCTTGTCAAGCCTCACCAGGGGCGTGCGCCCGATCGTCAAAGCGACGGACTCAAGAATTCCCATGGCCGTCTTCCTCCTGCCCGGCCTTTTTCCGGGCGTCGCGCGGCAGAATTTTCAATTGAAAGGGCTCCATCATGACCACGCTGTCAGGGCGCACCGACCGGGTGATCCAGACGTTGCCGCCTATTACGGAGCGCGCCCCGATAAATGTCTTGCCGCCCAGGATGGTCGCTCCCGAATAGATGATGACGTCGTCTCCTATGGTGGGATGGCGTTTTTTCCCCCTTAGCGAGTCGCATTGGTCCTTGGGAACGGAAAGCGCGCCGATGGTCACGCCCTGGTAAATGCGCACGTTTTTCCCTATCCTGGTGGTTTCTCCGATGACCACGCCCGTGCCGTGGTCTATGACGAAACCCTCCCCGATGCGCGCGCCGGGGTGAATGTCTATTCCGGTTATGCCGTGGGCGTATTCGGTCATTATGCGGGGAAGAAGCGGTACGCCCATTCCGTGGAGCCTGTGGGCGAACCTGTATACGAAAATGGCGTGAAAGCCCGGATAACAGAATATGATCTCGTCATGGCTCTTGGCCGCAGGGTCTCCCTCGTAAAAGGCCTGCACGTCGCTTTGAAGAACCCGCCGGACCCTTGGAATGGAATTCAACAATTTACCCGCCCCGGTATAGGCCGTTTGTCGGCAGGCATCGCAGGGTGAGCCTGCCGACAGGCAGTCGTGCCGCATGGTGCGGACGATCTGATCTGCAAGCATATCCAAAAGGGACCTTAAAAGAGAGCCGATGCGGCGCTCGAGGCTCATGCAGGCTTCATGGGGCGAAGCGAAATGGCCCGGGAAAACGATTTCCTTCAAAGTGTCAACCAGGCGCGCCACGGACGCAGCATCAGGAATGGAGGCGTTCGCAAAGAAGGCGCTTGCATTAAGTTCATTGAAATAATTGAGTATGTTGTCATGGAGGCCCAACATTCTTTTCCCGTTTTGGAAAGTATTGTCAAAAACCCCTTTGGGAATGCCTGTTTTGGACCTGTCATCCATTTTCGATTTCCGATTTTACCGTGAGCTGTTGGCGCATTACAGTCAAGAAGCCCGTAACGTGACTGGTTTGGGGGCAAGATCAGGAAAGGGAATGGCCGAAGCGGAAAATTTAAGAGGGCATGTCGCTTTTACCCGAATTTCGCCGGGCATTTTCCGGCCTTCCCATTCCGAAAAGCTCCAGAATGAAATCCGCCAGGCCGTCAACCGGGGAATGCGGAAAGCACGGTACGCCCCAGTCAAGATGGGTGTCGCACGCCACCGCCACAAGGCATTCGTCGAAACGGCAGGCGGGCGGCTTGCCGTTTTCAGGGCGGAAGATTTCGATCTTGGGAAGCTTGGCCCTTTTGAAACCTTCGGCAATGACTATGTCATGGCCTTTAAAGAGATGCAGGAGTTCATGGGGCTGGTGGTCGTGATCCGCCTCCGCCGCCATGCCGATGCCCCATGGCGAGGTCACCACCGAGGTTCTCGCCCCCGCCTCCTTGTGGCGGAAGCTGTCCTTGCCGGGGGTGTCCATCGAGAAACCATGAACGTCGTGCTTTATGGTTCCTACGGAAAATCCCCTTTGGTTCAGGGCGGAGACCACGGCTGTTACGACGGTGGTTTTTCCGGAACCGGAGAACCCCACGAAGCAGATTATGGGGGGGGATATCCCTTCATGGGGTTTCTCCAGCCCGGCATCCTTCCGGCAGCCATGACATTCGTCAATTTTTTTCATCACTGAAATTTTCCCTACCGGTCAGCTTCCCTTGCCGAAGGGGCAGTGCGGATACGCGCATTCTGGGCAATCCATGCACAATCCTCCGTGGCCGATGAAGGCCAGGTCTTTCTTTCCGATCCTCTCCCCTGCGAGAATGCGGGGCAGGATGAGGTCCAGAACCGTGGTGCGGTGATGCAGCCCGCAGGCTGGCACGCCCAGGAGCGGCACGTCACCGATATAGGCCACAAGGAACATGGCCCCCGGAAGGGCCGCAGCGCCGTAGTGGATTTCACCCGCCCCCGCGCCTTTTATGGCGGCCCTGGTAACGTCGTCCGGGTCCACGCTCATTCCGCCGCTCAAAAGAATAAGGTCGCAGCCTTTTCCGAGAAAGTCTTCGATGGCCCGGCAGATTTGGGCTTCATCGTCGGGCGCAAACGTCGTTCCCACGATATCCGAGCCGAGTGTTCGGATTTTTTCCGAAAGAACCGGCTCGAACTTGTCCTGGATCAGGCCGTGATAAACTTCGTTGCCGGTAATTACGAGGCCGACTTTGGCCTTCCGCAGAGGGATGACGCTGACCACTCCGCAGGAGCCATGGGCTATGGCCGCGGCCCTTTCCACGGGCGCTTTTTTCATGACAAGGGGAATGGCGCGGGTGGCCGCGACAAGAGCGCCCTTTTTCACCAGGGTATGTTCGTGCAGGGTGGCGCACATGACTTCGTCAACCATGTTGAAGGCGGCAAGGGCCGCACGGTTGACCCGCAACATGCCGTCCAGGTCGGCGTGCAGCGAAATTTTCCCCTCCCTGGGATTGTCCTCCCAGGTGACGCCAGGACCGGCCAGGCTTCTGGCGAGAATGGCGGCGGCCTGGTTTTCGTGAATTTCCCCTTCAGCCAGGTCAATGAGGAACAGGTGATTTTTCCCCAGTTTCTGCAAATGGCAGAGATCCTCCTGGCAGACAACGTGACCCTTGCGAAAGGCCGGTCCCTTGAACTCCCCGGGCCGGATTTCCGTGATGTCGTGGGCCAGTTCGGTTCCCACGGCTTCTTCCGCCTTGATTTTTCTCAGCAAGGGAGGCCTCCTTGGTTTTCCGTAACCATTTCCGACGCCTGCTCCATCCCATCCCAGGATATTTCGACGGGATGTGAAAAGTAACATCCGTCTGCGCAAACCTTGCAATAAGGAGCCTCCCCGGAAAAGACTTCGCGCCCGTCCCGGATGACCTGGCCGCAATTGCAGCAGACTGCTTTCCGCCTGGTCGGACCCGGCAGGTCTGAGGGCGAAATGTCGACCATGACCTTCTGAACCCGGAAGAGGACGCATTCCGGCATCCGCCGGTACGCCGCAAGTTGCCGGGCGTGGCCGCTTTCGACGCCGGGTGCGTATACTTCGGCGAGGTCCCGGGACTCCTCTGTGGAAAGAACCCGGAACGCGCAGCCTTTTTCAAGATTTACGAAGGTGGCTGCCATGATCCCGTAATCCATGAATTTCAGGCTGCGCCTGCCGAGCCTGACGCCGGTCACGTGGGCGACGGCGTCTGCGGTGCAGCGGTCCATCTCCACGTAGACGAGAATTTTTTTGACCTGTTCCCGGCTTGAGGGATCGTTCAAGCCGATGAGCCGACATCCCAGCATGGCCATGCGCACCCCTACAACCTGGCCGGGGCACAGGTGGCCGTGCGCTGCGGCTGAACTTTCCAGGAGTTGTTCAAAGGGTTTCATGGCCCGCCTTTATGGTCACATGACTTTTATGAGCCTCACCTTGCTCTGGTAAAAAACCGCGCTTCCGCCTGCGGTGTCCACAAGTCCCGTGTTCTTTAAAAACGGGTCAACCCGCATGGCTGCATTGGCGTGAATTCCGGTGCCGCGCCGACTGTCTCCCGGTATTCTTTCGCCGTCTATCGTCACATCAGAGACCCCGTAGGCCCAATGCCCGTGACCCAGTGAGAAGGCAGCCACCCCGGGGCGTATCCCTTCACGTATCAGAACCTTGCCGATCATGTCTTTTTGCCTGTTCGGACCCAGGTTCCAGACCCCGCTTTCATTGGTGGCGGATGAGACCCTCACGCGATCCCCCTTGCCCAAGCCCAGGCGGAGGGCGTCGCCGGGAGAGATTTCCACGAAATTTTCAGGATACAGGGCCTGGAGCCAATAGTTACCTGATGTGCGGCTCTTGGTCTGGGTGATGGTGCGGTAGGTGATGAGGGTCATGTCATAACCCTTGGGCCCGTCGTCCACAAGGTTGCCCAGGCAGTCGGTGGGGCCTTCCAAATAGCGGGCGTAAGCCAGGTAGGGCTTGCCAGTCATGGAATGTTTGGTGGCGGCGAATTTTTCCAGGTAGATGCCCACCAGCTTGCCGTACTTGTTTGCCATCTGCCCGTCCTTGTACGCCTTCTGGTATGCCTGGAAGCGTCCGCCCCGGTTCAGGACGTAAACCACGCTTGGCCACAGCGCCGGGCCGACAACCTTCTTCCAGCGTCCCGCATCGTAAACCGTGGGAGGCAGATGCTTGCGGGCCTGTTCAAAGAGCGCCAGCTCCTGGGCGTTGGCCGCAGGAACCATTTCCGATCCGTCAGGCTTGTCGCCCATGGCTATATTGGCCACCATGCGCAGGTAGAAGTCTTCCTCCCGCTTGAGCGGCATGCCCTGGCCCAGGCCGTTTTCACCGAAACCGGAGAGCTTCATTTTTTCGGCGATGCCTAGCACCAGCGACTCCAGGGACAAGGGCATTTTCTCTCCGAACACCGTCACCGTTTCCGTGAGCGGGGCGCATACGGGCTGCCGGAAAGGAGCCACCTTGGGGGTGACCGACGGATGGGAGCCCGAAAATTCCCAGCGTTCCAGGTAGGTGAGGTCCGGAAAGATGTAATCCGCATACATGGTGGTTTCGCCGATAACGATGTCAGAGGCGATGACGAGCGGTATTTTCTTGGGATCGGAAAGAATCTCGATAAGTTTGTGCCCCGCCGGAAGCGCATAGACGGGCGAGGCCATGTAGAGCATGAGGGCCTTTATAGGGTAAGGATAAGCGTCGCCCATGCTGGGTATCACTTCCTGGTAGACGTCGCTTGAAAAGGGATACCAGACCCTTTGGGACGGGTAGCCGTCGAAGATCGTGGTCTTGTCGTAGGCTATTTCGTGGCGGATGATGGATACGCCCCAGGGCTTTATTTTTCCAGAATGCTTGCCAAGGTCGAAGGGCTTGCCTTCCTTTTCCCCCGCGATGTCGAAGGTTGTGGCCTTGGAGAGCCCGCCCATCCAGTCGTGATTTCCTATGAGCGTGTTCAAAACCATGTAGGCCAAAACATTGTAGAAACCGGAAGTGTGCTGGGAAACGCCCCGGTGGATGTCGGCCACAGCCTTTTTTCCGTGGCTGGTGAACTCGTCGGCCAATTCAGTCAGGTCCGCTTCCTTGCAGCCCGCGATTTTAGCCCATTGCGAAAGGCTATTTTCCGCCGCTGCCTCCCGATATATCTGGAGCACGCTTTTCACCCGGATGCCTTTCGCATCCGTATCGACCAAAAGGTCTCCTTCTACCGGCCTGGTTTCGTCGTCCGGGTCGAAGAAGACAAGGCCGCCTCCGTACTGAACCACGAAGGGATCGAAATCCCAAAATTCTCCCGGCTTGTCCTTATCCTTGACAGGCCTTTTTTCGGGCGCGACACCCATGTCGGACCCGCGAAGGTATGCCCCTGTGGACCCGTCCGGGTTGATTTTCACAAGCCACGCAGCCTGGGTCCAGGTGGGCTCGTTGTCGGCTGCGGCTGCGGCCTTGTTGGCGTTGGCGAGATACCTGGCGTCGTAACGCTGGTTTTCTATAATCCAATGAATCATACCCATGGCCACTGCGGCCACGCCGTTCGGGCTTACCGGAATCCATTTCCAGGCCCGGGACGCCACCTTGGAGCAGCGGGGGTCCACCACGGCGATCTTCAACCGCTTATCCGTCATCCCATTGGTCAGCTTCTGAATTCGGAGCGGGGGGCCATAGTTGGCGTCATAGATGTTGGCCCCCACGAACAGGATGAATTCCGCATTGCCCGTATCAGCCTGCCAGTAAAACTTCTTGCCGTCGGCCCACTTGCCCTCGGTGAACTGGTCGCTCATGGCCTTGCAGGTGAAGTAGAGGGAGCCCTGGCAGACGGTGGTGTGGCCGTGCATGTTCGCCGAGCCCAAGGCGCTTCCCGTGAACCGTTTCAAAAGCTCACTGCGCCCTCCCTTGAGCCTTCCGGTGTTCAGGCAGAACTGGTTGTTTTTCGGACCCAGGTCAGGATGGTTCGGATCGATGAGATAATGAAGATTTGCGGCATGTTTCAGCTTATATTCATCCAGGGTCATCTTCTTCTTCGCCACCAGGGAGGCGTCCTCAGCCAGGGCCTTGGCGATTTCAGGGTCTTTAAGGACCGCTATGTCCCGAAGTCCCTCCACGCGCCCCTCCCCGAAAAGATTGCCGCCCTCGACGACTTCCCTCACGGCCTGATCGAAGGAAATGGTCGTCCACTTGTTTTCACCGCGTTTTCCCGCCCTTTTCAGAACCTTCACGAGCCGGTAGGGATCATAAAGCGCCTGGATGCCCGCGTGCCCCTTGGGACAGATGGCGCCGTCCACCGAGGCGGCCTCCGAAAGGGGCGTCTCGTAAGGCAACTGGGGGGTCATGGTCCACGGGCTGTAGGGGTTACCGTCTATTTTAACCACCCGCCCGTCGATTATTTTTACCTTGATGCCGCAGTTGGTGTTGCACTGCTGGCACACGCTGTGAATCTGGTTTTCCGGCATGTGGAGCCGGTAAGCGCTTCCTGTTCCGTCTTCGCTGTCCCAGGATAATTCCCCCTCCGCGTTCAGGCCGAAGGGATCGATCCAGGAGGAGACGGCAAGACAGCCGCCCAGAAGGGCGGAGGTTCTGATGAAATCACGCCTCGTCACTTTTTTTTCCATGAGGCTCGTTTTGGCATTGGCGTCATTTTCGCCCATGATGTCTTTTCTCCTTGTCTGTTCCGCCCGGTCTGAATGAAGCCCTTTCAGGAGGTCCGGCTTTCTTCGAGTTTCAGCGTGTCCCTGCCGACCAGAAAAGCCATGACCGCGAAACCGGTTATACCTATGGAGACGGCCCATTCCATGAGGCTCGGAAAATAATCGTATGAAAGCCGGTTGCTTACAAAGGCGCTCTTAAGGGCGTCCAGTTCAGGAACCGCCATTGCGGGGAAAATGATGTTGGCCCTGGCGACCCCGTAGCCAAGCAGCACCAGGATGCCCACGACGCCCGCCCAATATCCCTTTTCTGCGGAGCGTGGTTGAGCCAGGAACGCTATGGGAACGAGCGTGCCCAATAGAATTTGGAGTATCCAGAAAGCCCACCAGTAAGGGCCGAAAAGGACCAGATTGACCGCGTCTATGTTCTGCGGAATATTCCCATAGTAGCTTTGGGAAAAATCAGCCCACAGGAAGAAAAGCTTCACCAGCGCTATCACGATGGTCATAATGCCAAGAATATGAATCAACTGCTGAAGGGAAGGGTTTTTCCTGTCGCCCAACAGCCCCTGCACAGCGAGCATGGCCGCCGCCCCCGACCCCAGGGAGAACACCGGGAACTGGGCGGGCAAAAGGCCCACGTGCCAGAACATGCGGCTGACGTTGACCCCGAGAAGCGCCCCCACCGCGCCGCTCACGAAAAGGGAAAGAAACAGGCCAAGAACGCACAGAATTTTCAACAGCCTGGTTTCGGGCCTGAAAATTGCGCACCAGAGGGTGCATAGAATGAGCAACCCGAACAGGTTGTAGCCCCACACCATTTGAGCCATGACGGAGCCCGGGTTTGCCTGGAAGACCGCCCGCCAGGCCCGGCCCATGTGCCCGAGATCGAACAGGATGGAGATCATGGCCGCAGCCAGGCTCACCAACGCTATCCACAGCGACAGCTTGCCGGTGTTCCTGAAGGCCCTGACCTTGAAAAGAAGGTCGAGACTGGAGATCATGTAAGCGCCGGCTGCGGTGCCCGCGAAAAACAGGTACGCAGCCACCCAGAGCCCCCACACCACGTATGAGCCGTAATTGGCGTTTAGATGGCCGTGGGCCAGGCGGTCGTAGACGCCCCAGAGGCCGAAAAGCATGGCCGCCGCGCTGACCGCATAGGCAATCCGTTTTACTTTCATGCGCGAAATCCCCCTGCCATTCGTGTTATTCATTTTTCCAGGAACAAGGTCACGACAGGTAATAGACGGACGGCTTGGTCCCCAGTTCGGGTTTCAGGGTGTAGATGCGAGGCGATGCCAGAAGTTCTGCGATGAGCGAATTCGGGTCGTTGCGGTTGCCGAAATAGGTGGCGCGCCCGATGCAGGTGGTGACGCAGACGGGCAGTTGGCCTACCGCGATCCGGTGAAGGCAGAAGTGGCACTTGCGAGCGTTGCCCACCGGCGATTTTTTTCCCCGGGCGGGCCAGTCCTTGCCGTATTCCTTGGCCGGCGTAAGCTCATATCCCGCACGCGCCTCCTTTCGGCCAAGAATCCGGTCTGCGGCTTCGGGGGTTTTATCCGTATAGAACTCTCCGAAATCGGCAGTGCGGGCCGCGTAGGGGCAGGCCACCAGGCAGGCCCGGCAGCCGATGCAGCGTTTGTAATCGATGACAGTCACTCCCTGTTTGTTCTTGAAGGTGGCCTTCACCGGGCACACCTTGACGCAGGGAGGATTCATGCAGTGCATGCAGGGTCTCGGAAGAAACCGGCGCCTGACGTTGGGGTATCTGCCGATTTCCTCCTCCATGACCGGCCGGTAGACCACCCCCGGGGGCAGCTTGTTTTCCGCCACGCAACCGATGGTGCATGCATGGCATCCGGCGCATTTGGCCACGTCAATGACCATGGCCCATTGAACGGCGTCCGGCTTTTTGCCTTTCGCAGCTCTCAATTCCCGCTGCATTCGGACCACGTAATCTTCGGAGAGCAAGGTGTTGCTCATTTTTGATCCTCCCCCTTCTTTTCACGCAAGGACTTAAGCCAGAATCTCAGTTCCTCAGGGTTGACGGGCTTGGCGATGCATGCGTGGATATCAGTGCTGATTGCGTCCGCCAGCTCCGGGTGGTAGCGTGACCGGGAGACGCAAAGTATCATAAGGCCCGGACTCGGCGATACAAGCTGCTTGATGTGACGGCTCCGCAAAGGCACGGAGTCCAGGTCAATGAGGGCGGCCAGGCAGGGCGTACGCCCGATGGCCTCCGCCATCTTCTCTTTTTTGGAAAAGGCCAGGGAAGGCGCTCCCAGGCCTTTTAAAAGGGACTGGAGATTCCTTGTTTCTCGGGCGTCAGCGCAAAGGATCAGGATTGTATTCTCCATGCCACGCCTGGTATACCTCCGCCATTGTTTGAGAACTTATAAAGCATTACCTGTGCCAAACATTGTAACACATTGAAATACAAATTAAAAAATCCGGCGATAAAATTCGGTATGGTTCGGCGATTGTACGGAAATCGTACAAAAAAAGTTAGCTACTCTATTTTTGCAATGATATCGGAATGTAATGAGTGTATTAAAGCCGGACGGCAATTATTGAAACGTACGGATTTAAGACGGCGGGGCAAGTCACTGCAGAAGAGGTTTGGATATCCGGTGTTTTTTCATTTTTTCGTAGAGGGTGCTTCTGCTTATCCCCAAACGATCTGCGGCCCGGGTTTTATTCCAGTCCGATTCCACAAGAGTTTCCCGGATGATCCGGGCCTCATTTTCCACCAGGGAATTCTGAATCCCCGGCTGGGCTTCTTCAACGGATTTCTCCATCACCATCTGGGGCAGGTCGGCCGCGCCTATCATCTCGCCTCTCGCCAGCACCACCGAGTGCTCCACGCAGTTCTCCAACTCACGGACGTTGCCTGGCCAGTGGTACTTCAAAAGCCTCCTCATGGCTTCGGAACTGAAACCCGTAATGGACTTTCCCTGCTCCTGCGAAAACTGCTGCAGAAAATATCTCGCCAGAAAGGGAATGTCATTGCGGCGTTCCCTCAAGGGGGGCATGAGAACGGGAATGACGTTGAGCCGGAAAAAGAGGTCCTCGCGAAAGGCCCCGTTTTTGACCGACTCGATGAGATTCCGGTTGGTGGCGGCCAGAATGCGTATGTTGACCTCGACGGAGTCCGATCCGCCGAGCCGCTCGAACTTCCGGGTCTGAATCACTCTCAACAGCTTGGCCTGCGCCTCCGGGGCGATTTCCGCTATTTCATCCAGAAAGACGGTTCCCCCGTCCGCGAGTTCGAATCTTCCCGGTTTCCTCTTGACGGCTCCCGTGAATGCCCCCTTCTCATAACCGAAGAGTTCGCTCTCCAGAAGGGTGCTGGGGTAGGCCGGGCAGTTGATAACGACAAATGGCCGGTCACGGCGGAGGCTCAGGTCATGGATGGCGCGCGCCACCAACTCCTTGCCCGTCCCGCTTTCGCCCTGAATCAAAACGCTTGCGTCCGTGGGAGCCACGTCTTCGATCAGCCTGTAAATCACCTGCATTTTCGGGTCCTTGCCTAAAATTCCGCAATACCCGGAAAGGCTGTCCACCCTGGCATGAAGTTCCCGTATCTCCTCTTCGTGGCGCAAGGCCCTGTAAATGACACTCGATGCCTGGCTCATCACCAGTTCGATTATGTCTATCTCCTTTTGAACACAGGTGCATTTGTCCGGGCATGCTATGAGAAGCGCGCCGAAGACCTCGCGTTCCATGTTTTTCAGCGGGAAGGCCAGGGCCTTTTCAACTGCCTGGCCAGGCGCGGATATGAGCGGGCCGACGAAAACCCCGGGGTCGAGAAGGCCTGGCGAGTCCATCCCGGCGAGAGCCTCGAAAAGAGGCTCGCAATCATCTTCGGTTAAAGGTTCCGCTCCTTCCCGTTGATAGATGCAGAGCGTTTTACTGTCGCATGAAAAAATCAGAATGGACAGGTTCGTACAGGACACGATCTCAGAAAGCCTGTCTATCAAGACCGCGCAGACATCTTTCAGGTTGGGAAGGGCTGCAATCTGCCGGTTTATGTTGAGTGACATGGCCAGTTGGCCGGAAGTCCTGTCCAATTGACGGTTTTTCGCCTCAAGGTCCTCCTTGGCCAGGACCAGTTTTCGGGTATGGTCTTTCAGTCGTTCCAGGAGGCCGCCGAAGGCTGACGCCAAAATACTTACCTCCGTGAACCCCCCGGGGTTTTGGACGGATACGCTTTCGAGGGCTTTTTCGTCAATGGCCTCCACCTGCCTCACGAAATTCTTAAGAGGCCGCAGGAGCCTCAGCAAAAGAAAGTGCCCAAGAGTAAGAGCCGCCGCCAGGATGACAAGGGTGAGCAGGCTGACCCGCCACCATAGCCCCGCCACCTTTGCCCGGTAAGGCTCTTCCGAAAATCCGAGTCGCAGTATTCCAGCCTTGCCCACGTAGATGGGCCATGCCACGTCCATAAAATGAACGCCTTTTTCCGAGACGATTTTTTTCACCCTGCCGGTGGAAATGTCCACGGGAGCGTTCAGGAGGGCCAAGCCATCGGGAACGCCTTTGGAAAAAGTATGGGCCAGTATCTGGCCGTCTTTTTCCACAAACAAATATGAAACGGCCTCGTGGCTTCTATTCTGGCCGTCGAGAATTTTCTGAAGTGCCACCATGTCGTTAGTGAGTACCTTGTCGGCGGCATCCAGAGCAAGGTTGCGGGCCAGGCCAAGAGCCTCCGTAATCGCCGATTGGCGCAGGATATCCGCATACCTGATGGAAACGATTTGGGATATGGTCATGCCGCTTGCGAGGACCAGCAGGGCCACAAGGATCAGCACAGTGTTTTTAAGGCTTTTCGGAGCCACGGGAATCGCCCTTGCCGGTGTTTTCGACGGATTTGTACATGCTGCTGACTGGTTCATACCATTTTTCATCTGGCTCAACAAACCGGTCAATCATGAGTTTTGCAAGGATTTCACGGCCCTCTGGATTTTCATGCATGGTAAGGAGCCCCAGCCTGATTTTTTCCTTGATCTCCGGGGAAAGAGAAGAGGAAACCACCGCCGGGGGGCTGCCGAAAGGTTCCGATTTCATCAATATTCTGGTCAGTCGGGTGAACCGGGGCTTGGTTCGTTCAAAATATTCCCACTTGTGCCCGTCCACGGCGGCGGCGTCCACAAGGCCCCTGGCGACTGCGAAAATGGAGTTGTCGTGGCTGTAGGTATAGATCAGCTTTCCAAAAAAGTTTTCCGGTTTCAGGCCGACTTTGGCCAGCCAGAACCGGGGGGCGAGCGCCCCTGTCAGGGAATCCGGGTCCGTCATGGCGAAGGATTTGCCCTTGAGATCGGAAAGGCTAAGGAAGAGGCTGTTTTTTCCTACTATTAGGTAGGACTGATAAAGAGGCTGCCCCCGGATGACCGGAGTCGCAAGGGCCTCGAAACCGTATTTCTTCCGGCCCAGCACATAAGGACCGGTGCAGATGAAAGCCATGTCCGCCTGGCCTGCGGAAAAAAGCTCGTTGATTTCCTGATAGGTCTTGCGCTGGATGACGGATATTCCGGTTCCGGCGCGCTTCCCCAGGTAAGCCATCATGTCGTCGTAGTAATTTATGGTTTCCTGGGGCGAAATCATTGCGCCTATGGCCACGCGCAGAACCTTGCCTTGCGCCGAAGGAGTCTGGCTATTCGCCTTGGTTTGGGTCTGGGAAAAATCAAGGCGGCTGTAATCCTCGTCCCGGTCGCACCCCAAGGCCGCCAAAACGACCAGGGCCACAATAAACAAAGGGCGCGGGACAATGGCAGGGCCGGAAAATTTCATGGTGATCCCACCTTGAAAGTAAGCCTTCAAATCATCGTGTTTTCAACACTTACCACAATAAAGTATTGGTAGCAATAAAGCTCGATTTCCCGCCTTTAAAGGTTTCCGCCGGACGTTTCCTTTCTCCGCTTTCACGATGAAATATTCTTTGAATCGTGGTACATATAACAAATCAAAAGCAGAAGGGTCTTCTGGATCAGGCGCCACGATCCGGAAAAATTATTCGATAAAACTTTGCCCCCATGGCTCAACGGGAAAACTGAAATTGCACACGGATGGAAACCTGCATAGGCTTTACGCATGGAAACAGACGAGGATTTATTCCTGCGGCCCGGCTGCTCTCATGACGGCGCTGGCCGAGTACGGCAAAGCGGAATTGTCGGAAAAAAGTGAAATTGCGATATGGAAAAAGGTCCGCAACATGCTTTTTATGGGCTCCACCCCCGCCTACCTTGCCCGGTTCGCCAAAAGTCGCGGCGTTTCAGCCCGGCTGTGGATAAGATCGGGGAACGGACCGGAAAAACGTTACGGTAAAACCCTTTTTCATCGACTGCTGCACAGCCACCTTCTCCGCGTTTATCGAAAAACCGCCGTCGCCTACCGCAAACAGGGCAACGAAGTTTCCGATTACCGCGAAGAATCCGAGATTACAGGGGTTTTGCGATCCAGCCCGGAAGCGAAGGCGATTTACCTTATCGCTGATGATGATGAAATTTTCCATTTCATCCTGGCAAGGCAACAAGGCGGCAGGCTCGTTGTCATGGACCCTGCCAACGGAGCCAACACACACTTCACGGAAGCGGGATTCCTTGCCAGGTATGAACCGAAAATGCTGGGCTATTGCGTTCTCCTGGGTAAAGTTCAACCTGTTCAATAAAGGCAATTTGAAGCCGAATTAAAATTTAGCGTGTACTTGTGGATCATCGTAAAATACTTGAGGGCAAAGGCCAAAAACCTTCAAAAATCCCAAGCGGGCTAATGATGTAGGGGAGGGAGTCCCATCGTTCCCCGGTTTTCGGTTTTGACATTCGATCGCGCCTTTTTTATGCGCTCAATAATTACGCTCAAAATAAAAAGATCGTAAAAAGCAGCATAAAATAGTGATATGATGATCTGCTTGTCTGCGCTGACAGCATACATGACACCGCAAAGCAATCCCAAGTCCGGGTAATCATAATCTGACTGACAGCCGAGGCTATCCAGATCGAACCGGGCTGTGCCGGAATCAATCCAGCGAACTTGCCAACTAATGCACAAAAGTTGGCAAGTTCGCTAACACCTTTTTTCATATAAGTTCAGACTTTTAAGCATATTTTGAAAGCTATCGGCATTTCTGGCTCCAGCTAACCCGCCAAGTTTTGCGGAAATATGGGCAAAACCCCTCCAGTTTTGTTCGCTGGAGCAAGGAGGCTTTCGGCTGGTCAGGCTAAATATTTAACCCCCTTCCCGTTGCCGCTCAAAGCTCAAAACAAACAGGAGATACCCTCAAGACCCATAAAAATTACCAAGCATATTCAGCGTGTTCCTTCCCCGATTCCCCCTCTCCCAAATAGCGCACCCGGTGGATGGGCAGGCAATAGAAGCTGTGGACGTTTTCCGGGGCCAAAACCAGCATCGAAACCTTTTCAAACTCTCACCCCCGCATGTTTTTAGGACATGTATGGGCATTGAAGGCCTTCAGGGATTTTCAGGATGAAAAAATCGAGGCTCAGATGTTGGATCCATTGAAACCGGGCCGATACAGGCTTATAAAGGCCGGGCCGGGAGGCTGCCCAACTCCGTCCAGGATCAAACCAACCAGCGTCAAAGATAATACTCTGTAATATTTGAGTTATCCTCTCAATCCCATCGGGATACCCCCTATTCTTTTTCTTATTCTTTCTTTTTCGAATATCCGAAAACCAGATCGTTATACTCAACTGCCAGTTCACAAATCCTTGTCTTTGTAGCACTGCCTTTTTTCACCATACGCGATAGATACAGAAATTCCTGGGATGGCTGGGCAAGCCTTAGCCTTTGTTGAATCAGCATGGGACTGCAACCGGACTATTCTTGGGCAACGTTGGACAAAATTTTCCGGCCAATCCCTATACTCCGGGGCTTGCTTGCAAGCATGATGTGGGAGATGGAGGGATGCGGGAGAGAGAAACAAAGGCAGACAGAGGATGGAAGCACAAAGCGGACGACAGCGGGCGTCAACAGGTTAGAAGACAGCAACGAGGCCGTGGGAGATGAGGTCCGGGGCAGGCTGTTTGGGCGGTCTGTGGGGCATTATGGAGAGGGATGGGAGAGGTTATAGAGGAGTGCGTCCACTTGAAAAACGGCGATAGCCGCCAGGCATAATAGCTGGTTACATGAACGGCCTAAAAATGAATGAATGGGATCCGAGTCCGGGAGAGCTTGCGACTTGGTCTCCAGGTGGGTGCATGGGCTGGGTGCAGGCAGTGGGTGCAGATAGACGAAAAAGGTTTTTACAGCAGTGCTGACAACCAGAATGCTAAAGATCCGGCAAAAGCCTGAAAATGGGTGCCTGGAGTCTTTTTCAAAGGCCCTGATTCCTTCAATGGATGGGCGTAAAATCGGCACCCAGGTGGGTGCATTTTGGGTGCAAAACGGGTCCAATTCGGGCACTTTTGACGGGATTTATAGAACGAACGCTCTGTTCTATTTCGATGGTAACTTGCTGATTTTATTGGTGCCCGGAGCCGGAATCGAACCGGCACGATTGCAAGAATCGAGGGATTTTAAGTCCCTTGCGTCTACCTGTTTCGCCATCCGGGCAAAGAGGCGTGGGGTCGGGGGGAATTTGATACTGCAAAACGGCGGAAAAGGCAAGAAACGTCTTGCCGGTTTTTGTGCGGACCTGAATTCCTGTATAAACAAGGCATCCCTGAACCGGTATTTTTCCGCAAGGCAGAGGCATGGGGAGAAACAGCCCCTATGATATTAAGCGGAGCATGGTTCTTTTCCATTTTTAAGGAATCCGGCAAAGGGAAGAAAGGCGCAGGTCTTCTTCCCCCGTCTTTTTCGGGAAAACGAAAAGCTGTTGTTGCTTTGTTCGATTCGCCAGCCGCCCCTTGTCAGGGCCTTGGATGGAACTTTTTGTGGGCGTTTTTGAGGTGCTCGCGGGCTACGTGGGTGTAAATCTGGGTGGTTGAGATGTCCACGTGGCCGAGCATCTCCTGCACCACCCGGATGTCGGCCCCGCCCTCCAGCATGTGGCTTGCGAAGGAGTGGCGAAGGGTGTGGGGCGTGAGCTTCTTTTCGATTTCCGCCTTTTTTGCCCATATCTTGAGGCGCTTCCAGAAGGCCTGCCGTGTGAGTTTCCGCCCGCCCTGGCCGATGAAAAGATTGGGGCTCATTCGGCCCAACGCAAGGCGGGGGCGGCTGAATTCCAGGTAATCCCCGATCTTGTCGATGGCCATTTGGCCAATGGGCACAAGGCGCTCCTTGTCGCCTTTTCCCAGAACCCTCACGAATCCGGCCTCAAGGCTGATGTCCGCCAGAAGCACCCCCACCAGCTCCGAGACTCGCAGGCCAGCGCCGTAGCCCACTTCCAGCATGGTGCGGTCACGGACTCCCAAAGGGGTCCTGTCGTCCGGCGCGTCCAGGAGGCGCTCCATCTCGGAAAGCGTGATGGTGTCAGGCAGCCGCAGGCCCGACTTGGGAAGGTCCACCAGCCTGGCCGGGTCTTTTTCGAGGAGCTTGTCGGCTATAAGGAACCGGAAAAAGCCCCTTACCGCCACAAGGTGACGGGCGCGGCTTCTTGCGGAAAGGCCCTGGTCCCGAAGGGACAGGAGGTGTTTCAGGACGTGGCCTGTGTCGATTTCCTTTACGCCGGTAAGCCCAAGCCCTGCCATGAAGGTCGAAAAGACCGCAAGATCGCGGGTGTAGGCCGAAAGGGAGTTTTCCGAAAGGCCCTTTTCCACTACGAGGTAGTCGCGGTAGCGGTCGAGGGCTTCATCGAGGGATAGCATGCTATTCCTTTTGATTTATAAGCCCGTCTAAAAACGCGAACTGCTGTGTTGCGCTTCAAAGCCAATTTCGATCACGTACGAACATCCTGATTTAGCCCAAGAACTCTGCGATTTCTTGGGCGGGTACGCTCCCTCATTGGCTTCTCGCGCTCCTTGCATTTCATCGCCCAAGTTCAAATTGGTATCCAGGCTTTTCGTACCTATTTGTTTTAACCAAATTTTTTACATGATTGCTGATAGTCTGTTCAGCACCTCAACTCCGCTGTCGGTTACCAGCACCATGTTTTCCAGGCGCACCCCGCCCAAGCCCGGAACGTAGATGCCGGGCTCCACGGTAAAAACCATGCCAGGGGCGAGGATGGCGTCGGAAAGCGGGCTTATGCGCGGAGCCTCGTGAACGGCGAGGCCCACCCCGTGCCCAAGGCCGTGGCCGAAAAGCGCCCCATAGCCGTGGGCGCTTATGTGATCCCTTGCTGCAGCGTCTACGCTTTTGGCCGAAACTCCGGGTCTAATGGCCGAAATGGCCAGTTCCTGGGCTTCCTTCACGATTTTGAAGATGTTTCCGAGTTCCTTTTCGTGGCTTCCGGCAAAGAGGGTGCGGGTGATGTCCGAACAGTAGCCGTTCACCCTTGCCCCGAAGTCGAAAAGAAGGATTTCGCCTTCTTGGCAGACATGATCGGACGGGATGGCGTGGGGCAGGGCGCTGGACGGGCCGGAAGCCGCGATTATGGGAAAGCTCATCTCGTCCGCCCCAAGCTCGCGCAGAAGCCGCTCCAGCTTCCAGGCAAGCTCCTTTTCGGTGGCAGGGAGTTGAAGGGTTTTCAGAAAGCGCGAAAAGGCGTCCTCTGCGATTTTCAGGGCAAAGCGGATGGACTCGATTTCCGAGCTGTCCTTTATCACACGCTGGTCTTCCACGAGGTTCCCGCACGGGAGCAAATCCACCGAAACCCTTGCGGATTCCAGGTGCTCAAGAATTTTAGCGTGGTCTTTCACCGACATCCGGCGCTCTTCAAAACCAAGGCGGCGGATTTGAAGCTCCTCCGCCAGCCCAGGAAGCAGCTTGGCAAAGCCCTCCTTATAGGTCTCCACCCGCCAGCCCTCACACTCGTTTTCGGCCTGGGTGGTGAAGCGGGAGTCCGTGGCCAAAACCAGATGACCGCCCGTTACGATGGCGCATCCCGAAGATTCGTCCATCTGGCTGTCAAAGGCCGTGAAGCCAGAAACATAGCGGCGGTTTTCGGATGCCTGGATCAGGATGCCGTCCAGGTTTTCAACGGCGAGCCTTGCGCGCAGGGCATATATTCTTCGGGCGAGCCTTTCGGTCATTTCGCCTCCGCCCCGCCGTTCCTTCCAAGCTCCTCCGCGAGCGCCCTGTAGTCTGCGGCCCCGCTGGAACCCGGCCTGAAAAACACCACGGGCGTTCCGTGAAGGGAGCTTTCCGCTATGGTGGCGTTGGTGCGCACTGCCGTGTTGAAGACCTTGCCGGTAAAGCGTTCGTCGGTCTTTATCTGCTCCATGACCGCGCGGGAAACCCGTGTGCGCGGCTCGTAAAAGGTGGCCGCGACGCCGGTTAAAGAAAGAGCCGGGTTGATCTCCTCCCTTATGAGATCGACGGTGTCTAAAAGATCGTCAATGGCGGCGTAGGCGTGGGGCTGGGTCTGGCAGGGGATGAGGAACTCCTGCGCAAAGGCGAACACGTTTACGGTTAAAAGAGACAGGCTTGGAGGCGTGTCCAGGAGGATGAAGTCGTAAAGGCCCAGAAGGGGCTCCAGGCGCTTCAGGCGCTTTTCCCGGGCCATCTTGTTCACAAGCTCCACCTCTGCGGCGGCGAGGTCCACGTGGGACGGAATGAGGAAAAGCCCCTCCCACCGGGTGGCGGTGACGGCCTTTGCGGGGTCGGGCGGCTTGTTGGCCGTGAGAATGTGATAGGTGGTGAGGCCGCTGTCCGGCGCATCCACCCCAAGGGCGCGGGTGGCGCTGTGCTGGGGGTCCATGTCCACCACGAGCACGGAATTTCCCGAAGCCGTCAGGGCCGCTGCCAGGTTCACCACGGTGGAGGTTTTTCCGACCCCGCCCTTTTCGTTGGCGATGGCGATCACGCGCGTGGATTTTTCGCTCACGATTCCCCCCTCAATAAAAAGATGAATGAGACGATTCAGAATCCGCCGTAAACACTCTGTCTCAAAAGCCCGGATAAAAACGCCCGGATGCGAAGCCTGGATAACTGCGATGGAGCAATGCACAGCAATCCACAAAATTTCCCTGCCTGCCGCCCAGGCTGGAGGGCCTGAAAGCGATGATATGCAAGGAAGGCAAGCGGGCGGCGGCGGAGCGTGCTTCATGCACGTGAGCACGACGCCCGCGCAGCGTGACACCGCAGATCGCGCTTTCAGGCCCTCCAGCGGCTTATAGGCTTCTTAAGACCATCGCTACTTGCTGATCCACCGCAGCAAGCTTCTGGGCCATGGCTTCCAGGTCGCGGGCCGCCTGATCCTTTATTGCCTGGGTTTCGCCCAAAAGCCCCTGGGTCGTGGACATGCCTTCCGCAAAGAACCTGAAGCCATCCGACAGATCGTTGAAAAGCGCGTCAGAGGCGGCTTCCATGATGGCGAAAAAATACTGGAACTTGAGATTCTCCCGGAAATCCAGGAACCTGTCCGATAGGCCCTTTTTGGTGTCCTTTTTCATGCGGGCCACGGCTTTCGCCAGAATCTTTACGGTCATGCGCCCGTCTTCCGGCTCCTCGATGCCGAAGGCCCGCTTGATGGCCAGAAGCATCCGCCCGAATCCGTGGACGGCCACGGCGGTGGCCCTTATTGATGCCGCGTACTGCATGGCAGCGGAAAGAGGCGGAAGGGCGAGGGAGCGGCCCTGCTTGATCCGGGCCACGTCAACGAGCGATTCCGGCATGGGATTCTCCACCGTGGCGGAAATTCCAAGGTTGTCGAAAACGGCGTTAGTGCGGCCCACGGTCCGGCTCACCAGGGATTGGTAGGACTGGCCGATGCGCCCCAGAACTGCGGCTATCTTTTCCTCCTCCTCCCTCACAAAGCCCACCAAAGACGGGTTGACGTTTTCCGCCATGTGCCGGTCGACCGCGTTTTTAAGGTCCGCGAAGGCCGCGTAGAGAATCGGCGAGATGGAGCCCGGTCGGCTGTCCGCCGGGTCTTCCTCCCTGGGAAGCCCCTGTTTCAGCACCTCCGGGACGTGATTGTCCACAAAGGCCCAGGTATCGGTCATAACCCTGCTGTAACGGGGATCGAAAAAGCGGTCCACGTCGTTCGCCACCTCGTTTCTTGCTCCGGCCACCGCGCCGCTTATGGTCTGGCGGATCATGGACCCGGCCTTTTCCATCAGGACCCCTTCCTGCTGAATCTGGGCCAGGTAGTCGGCGGCTGAGGCCTTGTCCCTTGATAGAAGGTCGCGGTGGATTTTCACCCACTGGCTGGCGTTGGCAACGTTGAAGGAAAGCCTCTGGGCGTGGCTTTTAAGCAGAAGGGCCGCCCGGTCGCGGGTGAGGCGGTCCCTGAAGGCGGTCTCAAAGCGGCTGGCCTCTTCCTCCGAAAAAGCCGAAAGCTCGGCGTCCGCCCGCCACTGGAGAAGCCTCGCCCGATCCTTTTCCGAAAGGTTTTCCTCCACCAGCCCGAAGAGTCTGTAAAGGGCGGAAAAGGCGAACACTGCGGGAGCGGGCTTGATAAGGGCTATTTCTCCAGCGGCCTTGTTTAAAAGCGCATAGAGCGAATCCAGGCTTTCGTGCTCGGAAAAATCCACGTTGATCACGAAAAAGATGTTGTCGCAAAGGCCCATGCGGGACAAGAGCGTAAGAAACCTTATGTCGGCGCGCCGAAGGCCAGTACGGCTTGAAACCACGTAAACAATGACCTGGGTCTTTAAAAGGTAGTCCTCGATCATGGTTAGATGGAGCGGGTTGGGCGAGTCGCTGCCCTGGCAGTCGGCCATTTCGACCTGGTCCTCCAGAAAGGGGGAGGGCAGGGTGACGCACACGTCCTTAAGGAACACGGCCAGGTTTTCATCACCCACGAAGAGCTTGTGGGCCGCGAAATTATCCCCCTCGAAAACATGGGTGGAGGCGTTTTCGCCCATGAAGTTTTGAACCCGGTCCCAGCCGGCCACGAAGGAGGATATCAGAACCGCCTCGGTGCTCCTGGTTCCGCCGGTTATGAGCGAGTCCTGGTCCAGGCGGGCCAGGGCCTTTTTCAGCTCCGCCCGGTCGCGTTCGCGCCTTATGTCGGGCTGCCCGCCTTCGGGCTGCCAGCCGCCCACCGGAAAGAGGTTCATGGCCAGCGAAAGCTCTTCGTTCACCTCGCCCGTCGACTTGAAATAAAGAACCGCCGAGAGCGCGTCGCCCTTTCGTATACGGGTGACTATTGAAGTCACCACCCCGGCTCCCCGGCGGAGAAAGTCCGCGCCGAAAAAGGCGTTGACGAAGGTGCTCTTGCCGCTTTTGATGGAGCCCACCACGGCCACCCGAAGGACCTCTTCGGACATCTGCCTGCGCATGACTTTAAGATCGGCCATGCTCTTTTCAAAGGGCTTCCCGGAAACCGACGGAATGGCCGAAACACCGCTGAATACCTCGGAAAGTCCGTCAAGGGCGTCAATCAGGCGCTGCCTGGTTATGCTGAAACCTTGCATCGTTTGTATTTGCTCGCTTCCATTAAAAAATAGAGTCGTGAAAACGTCATGTCGCAGACCTTGCGGCCCGGCACTTAATCGCACTTTTCATGCATGAAGTTCAAGCGCAATATGATCTGATCGGCCCTACTTTCCCTCCATGATCATCCTGAGGTTGGAATAAACTCCGCCCCTGTCCATAAGTTCCTGGTGGGTGCCGGTTTCTGCCACCCTTCCCCGCCTCATGACCACTATGAGGTCGGCGTTTTCTATGGTGGAAAGCCGGTGGGCCACAACAAGCATGGATCGCTTATGGGCCATGCGTGCAACGGCCTGCTGGATTTTCGCCTCTGTGGCCGGGTCCACGCTCGATGTGGCCTCGTCCAGGATCAGGATTTTCGGGTCTTGGAACAGGGCCCTTGCGAAGGACAGCAACTGGCGCTCGCCGCCCGATAGGTTCACCCCCCGCTCGGCTATGGGGGTGTCGGCCCCAAGGGGGAAGCGTCCCACGAAGTCCGCCCCTGAAAGGGCAAGGGCCTGGTCGAGGCCCGGCCCCCCTTCCTCGTCGCGCCCAAGGGTCACGTTCTCCCTTATGGTTCCCGAAAAAAGGAAAACGTCCTGGGACACCAGGGCCATGCTACGCCTCAAATGTTCCTGGTCCCAGTCTCTTAAGTCGATCCCGTCCACCATCACCCGGCCTTGCGCCGGATCGTAGAAGCGCTCCAGAAGATGGGCGCAGGTGGTCTTGCCGCTGCCCGTGCGTCCCACCAGGGCCGTCATGGTCCCCCTGGGGAGGGTGAACGACACGTCTTCGAGAACCTGCTTTCCCGGCGAGTAGGAAAACGAGACCTTGCGGAACTCCACCCCGCCCTCGACCTTTTCGGGCCTGGCCGGAACCAGGGCGTCGGGCAGGCGCTCGTTTGCGTCCATGAACTCGAAGATGCGCTCGGTGGAGGCCATTGCAAGCTGCATGATGTTGTATTTTTCGGACAGGTCCCGCAAGGGCGCGAAAAACATGCGAAGATAGGTGATGAAGGCCACCAGGGTTCCCAGGGAAAGCCGGGACTCCATCACCAGAAGGCCGCCGCGCCACACCAGAAGAGCCACGCCTGCCGAGGCCAGAAGCTCCATCACCGGCATGAAAAGGGCGAACACCTTTATCTGGCGCATGCCGGCCCGGTAGTTATCATCGTTGGCCTTGCCGAAGCGCTCCATCTGGGTTTTCTGGGCCGAGAAAAGCTGCACCGTGCGCATGGAGGAAAAGCGCTCCTGGCAAAAGGAGTTGATGCGGGAAACCGAGGAGCGAAGGTCCCGGAAAGCGTCGCGGGACATGGCCCCGAAGCCCAGGGCCAGGAAAAACACCAGGGGAATGAGGATGAAGCACAGAAGGGCGAGCCGCAGATCGAGCGCCAAAAGAACAGCCATGATGCCAAAAAGGATGAAGACGTCCTTGAATACCGTGACGATGACGCTCTTGAACATCTCGTTTAAGTTTTCCACGTCGTTGGTGACCCTGGTGGTGAGGCGGCCCACCGGGTGGCGGTCGAAGAACGAGGGGCTTTGGGCCTCCATTTTGTCGAAAAGCGCCATGCGCACGTCGGCCATTATGTTCTGGCCCGCGCGTTCCAGGAAATTGTATTCCAGATACCCAAGGCCGAACGACAGGGCCACGGCCAGAAGGACGAGGAGGGCCGTCAGGGCCGCGCCACGGGCGTCCGCGCTCCGCAAAATCCTGCGGTCCGCCTCCGTGAGGGCCGCCACAGCATCCTTTTGAACGCACACCGACCCGTCGGAAAGAACCAGGCCGCGCTTTAATAGCCTTTCCAGGATGTGCCGGTTTTCGGTTGTGCGCCTCACCCTGTGGAAGGACCGGCCCCCCTTGCCGAAGGCCCCGCCGGGCTTGGCCGCCAGCTCCGGCGCGGCCTTTGAGGCGTCGGATTTGAGCACTGCGGCGAATCGCCCGTCCGCCGAGCCGGTGCAGATTTTGGGGTGGTCCGCGAAAAATCTTTTGCCCGCCGGGGTGGCGAGGTCAAGGGCCAGCCAGTCTGCGGTTATGTAGCGGTCGATGGCGTAACGGGTGACATAGGGTACGGCAAGGGAAAGAAGGGTGCCCAAAACGCTCACCGTAAGGGCCAACGCGATGAAATTTTTATAGGGCCGGGCATAGGGCGCAAGCCGGGCCAGGAGTTTCAAGTTATAAGGCTTGCCAAGCCTGCCTTCTTCGCTGTATCCATAATCGTCGTGCATGGCGGCCCCAGGATATTCATGGAAAAAAAATCAACCGGACTTCCGTATCACATTTTTATCGCATCAAGACAGCTTAAAAGGACAGGTGAAAAGGACAACCGGTGGACGAGAATCCCCAATCCCCCAAAAAAGCCACAAGGGCCGTGACCTACCTTCGGGTTTCGGTCACCGACCGGTGCAACCTGCGCTGTTTTTACTGTCTGCCCGTGACCGGGCTTTCACACATGGATCACGGCGAAATACTCACCTACGAGGAAATTCTGCGGGTGATCCGGGTGGGCGTGGAAGCGGGCGTGGCCAAGGTGCGCATTACGGGCGGCGAGCCTTTGGTGCGCCGGGACGTGGTGGGGCTCGTTGACCGGGCCGCGAAAATTTCCGGCATAAGGGAGCTCTGCCTCACCACCAACGGCACCCGGCTCGATGAATTGGCCGCCCCCCTTTTCCGGGCGGGCTTAAACCGCCTCAACGTGAGCCTGGACAGCCTGGACCCGGAGACTTTCAAAACCATTACCCGTGGGGATTTTTTTGAAAGCGTGGTCTCCGGCATGAGGCAGGCGGAAGCGGCGGGCTTTTCACCCATCAAGATCAACACCGTGGTGATGGCTGGAATAAACGATCACGAGATAGGTGATCTTGCGGAGCTTTCCATGAAAGGCCCCTTCTGGGTGAGGTTCATCGAGTTCATGCCCATAATGGGCCAGGTTCCCTGGACCCCCCAGCGGGTGGTCACGGCGGCTGAAATGAAAAAGCGCCTGGAAGAGCGCTTCGGGCCGCTTTCCCCGTCTCCGGCAACCGGCATGGACAGCGGTCCCGCCGTCATGTACTCGCTTCCGGGAGCCATCGGGAAGGTGGGATTCATAGGGGCGGTTTCCGGGCATTTCTGCGATACCTGCAACAGGATGCGGCTCACCGCAGACGGCAAACTGAAGCCCTGCCTCTTCTCTAACCTTGAAGTGGACGTAAAGACCGCCCTCCGAAAAGGCTGCGACGATGCCGAACTCGCCGCGCTATTTGTCCACGCTGTTTCCATCAAGCCCGGCGGTCGCACCGAAAATCCGGACAGCAACCTACGACCCATGAGTGCAATAGGGGGATAGGACGCCCCCTATCCGCAGGGCGCGTGATTGGGGACGGCAGGTGGCTGATGTATGGCAGGACTTAAGATAACCAAGGGCAATTTTTAGGAGACGGCTCACTGGCCTGAGCCGGGAGGTTATCTACCATGAAGGCAGTATACTGTAAGAAGGACAACTTTTTGTCGGAAGAGGAAAAAAGTGTATTCGCAGCCCATCTTGATCAACAAAAACTATCCGATAATATATGGGATATCTTTGGCGAATGGGTTCTGTGGTCCACTCCCGGCACAAATTTTTTTTATTTGAAAGTATACGGGGATAGCGAGTTGATCGGGCTTGGCCTTTTTCTTAGGATAAAGCCGTTTGACCTCAGGGCTTCCTATTCCAAACTAAGAAAAAATGCCCTTTTGAATAATTTTGCATGGTGCCTTTCCAAGCTTACCAGAAACTGCGTTTATATATCTTTCCGCAACTTGATAACATCCAATCTCACCCGCCCGTTTTTTTTCAGGGAACCCGGCTTGGAAGACACGGTCATGAAGGCCATTTTAAATGAGCTTAAAAGCGAAAAAGACGCCGACATGGTCACGATAATCGACACGGCGGCAAACGACGCAATTTATGAAACGATGGGTTTTGAAAAATACGATTGTTCTTCCGAAGCCTACTTCGACGTGAGCAGATATAACGACATATCCGACTATCTTAGAGAGCATCGGAGCCTAAAAAAGAACCTGGCGCGCGGAACAAATCCGGCAACCACCGAAATCAAGCCCGGCCCGCTTACTCCGCTTGAGAAAGAGCAAATGTTGGCCTGCGTTGAATGCTCCGTCGACCATAGCAAGGTCAGCAGTCCATGCCAGAAATTCTTCGAGGAAAACATTTTTAAAACCCTTGTCTTCGATTCCAGCGAATACGTTCATATTTTGATACGCATGGACTGCATAATTATCGGGTTCCATACTTTCCAGGTCTGCGGATCTCATTTGGGCGGAGTCCTGGGAGGGTTCAACCGGAAATATTCCCAAAAAAGCTTTGCCTATGAAAAAGTGATTGTAGGTTCTCTCGATTACGCCATTAAAAATGGAATCAGCCAAGTTCACTACAGCATCATCGACAATTATACAAAGCTGCGCCTTGTCGAGTCCCGCGAGCCGTGTGGCCTTTATTTTTTTTCGGGTAATCCTTTGAATCGAATGGTTTTTAAGCACACCTACAAATTCAATGATATCAATGAACTTTCCATGTTGGAAAAGGGAACCTGATTTCCCGCGATTATGGGTCAACGCTTTTCACGGTCGGCCCAGGCAAAGACTTCCATTGCGCAAATCATATAGGGGAGTTTTTTCATGAGACCCATGCCAACAGCCCGCGCTATCAGACCTCCTGGCTCCACTCCGGGGGAAGATCGGGCTGCTCGATTACCTGATCGGGATATTTATGATTTATGGCCAGGAAATCATCCAGGTTTTCCAGGAATACGTCCACCAGGGCCGGGTCGAAATACTTACCCCGTTCTTCCTTTATTCTTTCAACCACCCGGTCTGTTTCCCAGGCGCTTTTGTATATGCGGTTGTGGGTTAAGGCGTCGAACACGTCCGCAAGGGCGGTGATGCGACCGAAGATGTGGATTTCCTCGCCCGCAAGGCCGCGCGGGTAGCCGCGCCCGTCCCAGTGTTCGTGGTGTTCCAGGGCCACCAGGGCGGCGGTTTTGCCTATTTCCCTTGTTGATTTTGAAAGTATGCCGTGGCCGATGCTGGTGTGGGCCTTTATGATCTCGAATTCCTCTTTCGAGAGGTTGCCGGGCTTTAAAAGGATGGAGTCGGCCACACCAACCTTGCCCAGGTCGTGCATGGGGGAGGCCATGCGCAAAAGCGAGGCCTGTTGTTCGGAAAGCCCGGCCTTGCAGGCCAGGAGGTAGGACGCCTCTGCCACGCGCCTTACGTGGTTGCCGGCCTCCTGGCTCCGGTTTTCCAGAACCTCGCCCAGGGTCATTATCATTTCTTTTTGGGTGTCCACCAACTCCCTTTGAAGGTAGATGTTTTCAAAGGCTATGCCCACGTTGGTGGAGAAAATCCGTACAAGGTCGCGGTCCAGGTCGGTCAAATGGCGGCAGCCCCTTACGTACAGCAGGTTCCTGGCACCTGAGGATGTGGGGAAATAGCCGACGTAGGCGTCGTCGATGTAGAGGCTTTTCTCTTCGTTCAAGGCGTGGGACAGGTGGGTCATGACGTCAGGGGGCAGGACCCCTTCTATCTGCTTGTCTATTGCGTGCTCGAAACGCCCGGTGGCGGCCAGTATCCGAAACTCGCCCTTGTGCTGGCTGGCGGTGAAGCCCGACGCCTCTATGTAAACCGAGCTTTCGTCCATGCGAAGTATCGACAGAAGCTGGGTGAGCGCGCCCTTGGCGAATTTTCTGAGGGACTGGGCCTCGAAAAGGCAGGCCGAGGAGGCGATGATCTGTTCCAGGCCCCGGCGGTTCTTTTCGATTATGCGAAGGTCTCGGTAGGCGCGAAGGGCGGCGGTGACGGTGGTGAAGAGCTTCTGGGCCGTGAGCTCGGTTTTTTCCTTGTAGTCGTTTATGTCGTAGCGGGCTATGACCTCCCGTTCCGGGGCCTTTCCGGGCTGGCCTGTTCGAAGGACTATGCGCACGAAGTCGTTTTTGAGCTCGGTGCGGATTTGCCTCGCCAGCGCAAGGCCCGAATCGTCGGTTTCCATCACCACGTCCAGAAGTATTATGGCGGTGTCCGGGTTGTCGATGAGAAGCTTTTTCGCCTCCGCTCCGCTGTAAGCCGAGAGGAATTCCAGGGACGCGCCCTCGAAGGAGTAGTCGGCCAGCACCATGCGGGTGATGTTGTGCACGTCCGGCTCGTCATCGGCGATGATGATTTTCCACTGCCACCCTGCGGTGTCGTGAACCGGTTCCGCGCATGTTTCCTCCGCAAAGAGGAGCCTGTCTTCTGTGTGTGCGGGCTTGATGGTCTCGGTCATGATCCTCCCCCCTGCTGCATCGGGATCAAAATGGAAAAAACCACGCCGTTTCCGGGGGTGGATGCGGCGGCGATTTTTCCCCCAAGTTTCTGTGTGACGAGGTTGTAGACTATGTGCATTCCAAGGCCGGTGCCGCCCTGGGCCCGGCGGGTGGTGTAGAAGGGCACGAACAGGTTTTTCAGGGTTTCCTTGTCCATGCCCTTTCCGTTATCCATGTAACGGAGCATGAGGTTGTTCCGGTAAACCGTGACATCCATGCGGATATTCCCCTTTGCCACGCCCTCGAAGCCGTGGATGAGGCTGTTTACCACGAGATTCGTGATTATCTGGGACACCGCTCCGGGATAGGAGTCGATTTCCAGGTTCTCCGGGCAGTTCACCGTTATGGTGTGGCCGGTGCGTTTGTACTTGGGCCGCAGCGACAAAAGCACCTCCTCCATGTATTTTTTGAGGAAGAACCGGCGGCGCTCCTCGGTGGACTGGTCAACGGCCACCTGCTTGAAGCTCTTTATAAGGTCTGCGGCCCGCTTCAGGTTGGTGAGTATTGTGGCCGTGGCCTCCCCGGCGGTGGCCAGGTATTTTTCCAGGTCCGACTGGCGAACCGACTTTTCTTCCATTTTTTTTGTAATATGGGCGGTGCGCTCCTCCAGAAAGGAGGCCGCCGTCACGCCTATTCCCACGGGGGTGTTGATTTCGTGGGCGACGCCGGCCACCAGGTCTCCGAGGGCGGCCATTTTTTCGGATTGAACCAGCTGGACCTGTGCCCGCCTCAAGGTTCCAAGGGATTCCTGGAGCGCGGAGTTGGCCTGCTGAAGCTGGCGGGTCCGTTCAAGGACCCGGTGCTCCAACTGGGCGTTCAAACGCCTGATTTTCTCTTCCGAGAGCTTCCGTTCGGTGATGTCGGAAACCATGGAGAAGGAGCCGGACACGCCCTGGATGTCGAACAGGGGCGCGCTTTTCACCAGGCAGTCCACCTCGGAGCTGTCGGGCCGCAAAAAGGCGAGTTCAAAGGAGTTTTTCTCGCCCTTGTTGATCCACTCCATCTCCTTCATGAGCACGTTGGCGTTTTCGCCGTCCAGGAAATCGAACAGGCTTTTTCCCAGGACCGTTTCCTTGGGCCTTCCCAGGATGTTGCACATTTCGGGGTTCACATCGTTTATTTGGGCAGAAACGTCAAGCTCGAAAAAACCCTCGTTGGCGGTTTCCAGGAGCATGTGGACCCGCTGCTCGTTTTCCAGGGACTTTTTTTCCACCGCCCGGTGGCGCTCGATCTCCTCCTCCATGCGGCGGTTGATTTCGGAGAGGTACTCCTCACGGTCCCTAACCTGCCTCACCATGTGGCGGAACCGGTCGATTATGGTGACGAACTCCTTCTGGCCGGTCTCTCCGAAATTATAATCGTAGTCGCCCCGCGCTATGCGCTCTATACCCCAGACAAAGGCGGCTATGGGGCGCTTGACGTAGGATTTCAGCATCAGCCTGCTCATTCCCAAAAGGGCCAGGACGATGACGGTCATGGAAAAGAGGCTGGTGTACAGAAGACGCCGGTTGTGCTCCTTGGCCGGCCTGCGGGTGAGCCCTATTTCCAGGAATCCGATGGGGCGGCCCTGGCGCAGGATGGTCTTTTTTTTTAGTATGAGGTCCTTTTCATCCGGGTTGTCCCTGGAAAAGAGGACCCGCCCGCTTTCCTCCACCACCCTCAAAAGCGCCACCACCTCGTTTCCCGAATAGGCCTGGGCGATCATGGTTATGGTGGTTTCGTCCAGGTTCCACAGAGGCAGTTCAAGGCTTTTCGAAAGGTAGGAGAGATATTCCCCGGCCTGTTTTTCCATCTCCTCGTCGGAGCGCTGGAGAAGGAAGAAATAATTGAACAGCATGGCCACCATGGACACGCCCACCACCAGCATCACAAGGCCTGCGGTGAGGTCCCGGACTATGGAGCGGCCCTGCCTCTTGGGCGAGGGCTTGGGGGACTCTGAGACTGACGGTCCTTTTTGCTCCATTGGCGGCCAATTCGTTGTTAAGCGGCGCATGGTTCTTTTCCTTTTTCAAGGAAAGCCCGATGCGGGAAGAAGCGCCCCGATTATCCTCCGCCATTTTTTTCCTAAAGCGGAGAATGGAAATGAATAGCGCTCCTCGTAATAAATTATGAGGATCCAAATCGTCCTGGCCCGGCAGGCGCGGGCGGCTGCCGAAAGGGCGGGTTGGCGTGCGGCTGAAAGGCCGTTTGCCCGGCCGCCCGGAACAGATGGAAAGAAGTCTCAATGCACCCTATTATATTGGATTGAGAAGAAAAAGTAAATCTACATTACGTCTCCGCCGGAGCCGCTTTCAATATTACCGGGAGTGCAATTAATTTTCATTTTTCGTTTTCCCGAAAATGGCGGGGGAAAAAGACAGGAGTATTTCTTCCCTTTGCCGGATTCCTTAAAAAATGGAAACAGCCCCTAATATCCCTGGCCTCCGGTTGAAACGGGCCGGGTTCATTTTCCCTATGCGAATTCCGTTGCACAGATCGGAAGCTGCGGATAAAATGAGCCCACAGGCAAAATCGGAGGATATCATCCCATGAAGAAACGACTCGCCGTCCTTTTTCTTGTCGCAATGTTTACGCTTCCGTTCGATTCGGTTTTCGCCGGGCAGGCATCAATCACCCTCGCCTGCGAGGACCGGGAGAATTTCCCCTTTGTTCTTGGCGAGGGCTCCGACCTTAAAGCCGAAAATCCGGGCCTTTCGGTGGAGGTGCTGCGGCTGGCGGCGGCCCGGCTTAAGATTTCGGTGAATTTTACCCGCCTTCCCTGGAACCGGGGCAAAAACGCTCTGCGTTACGGAAAGGTGGACGGCCTTTTCAATACCGGCTACACCCCGGAGGACAGGAGCATCGGCGTTTTCCCCATGCGGGCCGGGTTGCCTGACGACAGCCGCCGCATGGCGACGGTCCCCTTTTCCATCTACACCCTGAAGGATTCGGGCCTTACCTGGGACGGGGGCTATTTCAACCGCAAAAACCTCCGGGTGAGCGTTCCCATGGGCTTTTGCGTGGTTTCCGAGCTTCGGCGCATGGGCCTTTCTGTGGAGGAAAGCCCCGGCGTTTCCAACTGTTTCAGGAAACTTGCGTACAAGCGGGTTGACGCCGTGGTGGCTCCCGGAACCACCGGGGATCACCTGACCGAATCCGGCAGGGCCGAGTTCTCCCAAGTTATCCGCCTGGAAAAACCCCTGAACGTCCAGCCCTTTTACCTTATCTTCTCCCACCAGTTCTACAGCCGGAACCGCGACCTCGCCGAACTGATCTGGGACACGGTGGCCGAGCTGCGCGAGTCGGTGGCCATGAAGGACCTGGAAAAAAAGTACGCCGGGCTGTAAATGACGGGATGCCCGCACTCGCCGGAAAACCTGTCCTTCCTCAACCGGGCGGGAGATACGATCCCTGCTTCCTATCGTTCCTGTTATGGCGCTAACTATTCGCAGCTTTTTGATGCAGGCAAAACGTAGCCAGAAAAGCCTCGCACTCCGTCATTCAGGCGTTTCGCCGGAATCCAGTTTTTGCCTTGAGCCCCGTTTTTCTGGACCCCGGCGTAACGCCTGCGTGACGACTCGAAGCTGCGAATTATTAAGAGCCATGTTTCCCGTAGATATGGCAACGTACAGCATGATATCCATTGTAGGTTGGGAATCCGCGCCACGATTTGCCTTGTTCCGTCTTTTCCCGCCCGTAAACCGAAGGCTTGTCCAGGGGGTCTGAGATCGATGGGATGCAAGGAAGGCTGGGGCGGGCGGGGAGGAATAGTACAAAAGGTACATGACGAGCCGCCCGCCCCGGTCTGACACAGCAGCCCGCGCTCTCAGGCCTCCTGGGAAAAGCAAGACGGGGCGCTCCCGTTCGGAAGCGCCCCGCATTCTTACTTCTTGGCCATCCGGTCGATTAGAGGCTGCGGGCCTTCAGATCCTTGACTATGCTCACGTAGAAGGCCGGAGCGTTGAAGCCGGGGGTGAGGCCGAAGAGATGACCCACCATGCCCATGTGATCCACGCCGGGGCTGTACCATGCCGCCGCCTGCTCGCCGCGATAGTTGCCCCACTTGGCGCTTTCCACACCCACGATTCCGTCGTTGGCGCCTTCGTAGGCCAGCATGATGAGCCAGAGGGGCTCAAGCACGATGCTGGGGGTGGACCACTTAACCTTGGCGGCCCAGCTCTGATAGTAGACGCCGGCCACGTTGGGGGTGTTGGGGTTGAAGGTCTTTGTCATGTAGTCGCGGGTTACGTCAAAGCAGTTCTGGGTGAAGTTGGGGTCGGTGTCGCCCATCACGAAGACGTAGAGCCAGTCGATGACGCTGCCTGCCAGGGCCTGGATGGGGCCGGGGATTCCGTATGCCAGGATGTCGCCCAGGGCGCTTCCCTTGTGGGGGCCGGAAAGGCTGGTGAGGCTGGCCACCTTGGTGCCAAGGCCTAAGTTGGTTATCGCGTAGCGGGTGTAAACCGTGCCGTGGGAGTGGCCGATTATGTTGGCCTTGGCCTTGCCGGTCACGGCCAGGATCTGCAGGAACTGGGTTTTGAAGGACTTGGCCTTGTTGACCGTTCCGTCCATTGCGTTCACCGAGGTGATGTAGACGCTTGCGCCTTCATCTTCCAGGGCGTCGGGGATTCCCCACCAGTAATCCACAAGGCCGATTATCTTGGCGCTGGCGAACATGCCGTGAGCGAGCACTATCGGGTACTTGGTCTTGCAAGCCGTGGAAGCGCTGCCTCCGGCCAGGGCGAGTGCGGGAAGGACCAGGATGAGGACTGCGAGGCTTACGAGAACTTTCGCTTTCATGACTTTCTCCTTGGGGGTGGTTGGGTGGTGAAAAGTTCGTTCGCTATGTTGGGTAAACTTGTAACAAAATTTCCCGGTCCGTGCCAATCGGTGAACAGTTGGGTTTTGGCATGGTTTTATAGGCGTCCCCGCCCACCCCTTGGTACTACTGCCCGGAACGCCCCACGTCGGCCATATTAATACCCAGGTATTAAATTACCTCGATGATCGGCCCGGAAACCCGCGTTTTACGGGCATGAGGCATTTTTACCCACGGCCATTCATTAATACCATTAATACCCAAAAACGTGATTCCGGGTCTTGGGCAATCAGTCTCATGCCGAAAATTTCCCGCCATACTTTTCGTCCTTTTGGAGACTTTGTTCGAGGATTGTTGACTTGGGGCCGGGGGCAGGCTAAAATTTGAATGGAATATGACGCAGCTCTTGTGGCCTATATTCCATTATAAATATTTTATCCAACAGTTTCGGCCAGTTCCGTCCTCAGCCCTTAAAATGGATTATGAGGATTTCTTCAGCCTCTGCTTCCGGGGGATTAGAAAATGATAAAGATCGGAGTGGTTTCCGATACCCATATAATGGCCCCGACCCGCGATTTGGCCCGTCTCGTGGAGCAGGGAGGGGCTTTTCACGCCTGCGAAATGGTTCTGCACTGCGGCGACATCACAAGCCTTACAGTCCTGGAGGCCTTTTATCCCAAGCGCGTGATCGCGGTGAAAGGCAACATGGACGGGATAAACGCGCCCCTGAAGGCCAAGGAAATCGTAAGAGTGCTCGAATTTTCCATCGGCCTCATCCACGGCTGGGGTTCCAGGGTCGATCTTGAATCGCGCCTCATACCTGAGTTTGAGGGGATTGACGTCCTGTGCTACGGCCACACCCATACCCCGGCCAATTACATTCGTGACGGAATCCTCATGTTCAATCCAGGCTCCTTCATGGACAGGAGCGTGGGCGTGCTTACCATAGGCGGGGAACACGGCGTGACGGGCCGGATAATCGCCGTTTGATCTATAATTCCAACCAGAGGGACCGTGACCACATGCGCCAGGCTGTTTTTGAAACCGATTTTCCGGCTCTCCCGGCCCCCAAACGGGGCAAGGTGAGGGACATGTATGATTTGGGCGATGCGTTCCTCATGGTGGCCACGGACAGGCTTTCGGCCTTCGACGTGGTGATGCCGGACCCCATAGCCGACAAGGGAAAGGTGCTGACCCAGATTTCCCTTTTCTGGTTTACGGTCATGGAGCCCATTATCGGCAACCACGTGATAACGGCGGATGTGGAAAAATACCCGGCGTCCTGCGCCCAGTACGCCGAAGTGCTCAAAGGCCGCAGCATCCTGGTGAAAAAGGTGAGGCCGCTTCCCATCGAGTGCGTGGTGAGGGGCTACCTTTCGGGATCGGGCTGGAGCTCATACCAAAAGACCAGAAGCGTGTGCGGAATAAATCTGCCGGAAGGGCTCAAAGAGTCCGAAAAACTCCCACAAACGCTCTTTACGCCCACAACAAAGGCCGAGCAGGGCCTGCACGACGAAAATATCACCTTTGAGGCCGCCTGCGAGCTTCTGGGCCGGGAAAAGGCGCGGGCCGTGCGGGACCTGTCTTTGGCGGTCTACGAGCGCGGCGCTAAACTGGCCCTGGAAAAGGGAATCATAATCGCCGACACCAAGTTCGAGTTCGGCGAGACCGGTTCGGGCGAGATCATTCTTATTGACGAGGTCCTCACCCCGGACTCCTCGCGGTTCTGGCCTCTTGAGAGCTACGAGCCGGGCAAATCACAGGATTCCTTCGACAAGCAGTACGCAAGGGACTACTTAACCGGCATAGGCTGGAACAAGAAGCCGCCGGCCCCCAAGCTTCCGGAAGAAGTCCTCGAAAAAACGCGGGAAAAGTACATCCAGGCCTTAACGCTTCTTTCGGGCAGGGGCTTGGCCGAGTGACCGGCCTTGTTTCCAAGACCATCAGCCTTTCTGTAATTGACCCGGAGGACCTCTGCTTCCGGTTCAGCACCGAAAGGGACGACGCGGGCCTTCTCGAATCCATCAGAAGATCGGGCATTCTCTCGCCGGTGGTTTTGCAGGAAAGGGAGGACGGGCGCTTTCGGATCGTTTCGGGCTTTCGGCGGGTGTCCGCCTGTGCAAGGCTTGGAATGGACAGGGTTTCCGCCCTGGTGGCCGGGCCTGACGCGGATTTTGATGACCTCGCCTTTCTGGCCGCGAGTGAAAACGCCTCACAGCGCCCCCTTAATATAATGGAGCAGGCCCGTTGTGTGGCTCTTCTGGGGCGCGGCCTACCCTTTACCGAGAGGGCGGGGCTCATAAAGGCCGCCATCGGCCTGACGGCAGGCCCGCGCCACCTTGAACAGCTCGAAAGCCTGTGCAATCTTCCGGGCTTCATTCGTGACGCCCTGGAAAAAGGAGCCCTTCCGCTGGCCACCGCCATTCAACTGGGCGATTTTGACCCAAAGTGCGCGTTTTCGCTCACCCGGCTTTTTTCGGAACTCAAGCTGTCCCTCTCCAAGCAGAGGGAAATCCTGGAAGCCCTTGGCGACATCGCGGGCAGGGACGGAATCACCGTGGCGGAAGTTCTGGCCCTGCCGGAAGTTGCCGGAACATGGGAGAACGAGCAGGATCGGGGCCTTGCGGCGGGGCGGCTTCGTGAAAAACTGAAGTCCATGCGCTTTCCGAATCTTACGGAAGCGGAAAACCGATTAAGGGAAGACATCCGCGCCCTGAAACTTCCCGAAGGAGTTTTCTGGGAGCCCCCGGCCTTTTTCGAGGCGGATACCCACACCCTGAGGATCGCCGTCAAGAGCGCCGCCGACCTCGAAAAATTGAGGGGCCTCGCGGACGCCATCCTTCAAAATCCAGCCATTACCGGGATTTTCCCCTGAATGTTCGATAGAATCTACCTGTACCGGGAGGCCGCCGATTATCCCGCAGCCCGCGCCATCCTGGCCCGCCTTCCAAACGTGCCGGTGAGCGTGGTTGACGGCCCTGACGAGGCATTCCGCCGGGTTGAAGGCGCACCCGACCCTGTTTCCGAGGGGAAGAGAATTCTTTGCCTTGCCGTGAACCGGGGCCGTTTCGTGCGCCCCTGCCCCGGAACCCGAAACTACCACTGCTGCGGCTATCGCATAATCCACATCGGCGCGTTCTGCACCATGGACTGCGCCTACTGCATCCTGCAAGCCTATTTCCATCCTGCCGTACTCACCTTTTTCGTGAACCACGACGAGCTTTTCTCCCAACTGGACAGAGTTTTGACGGAAAAGGACCCGGAAGCAAGGCGCATGGGCACCGGCGAATTCACCGACAGCCTCATCTGGGAGGGCCTCACGGACCTCAACCAGCGGCTGGTCACGCGCTTCGGAGAGCAGGACCACGCCATCCTTGAGCTCAAATCCAAATCTGTAAACATCGATGGGCTATTGGACCTGCCCCACAACCGGAAAACCGTAATCGCCTTTTCGGTGAACACCAGGGCGGTGATGAGGGAAAACGAGCGGGGGACATCGTCATTGGAAGCGCGCCTCACGGCCGCCAGCCGTTGCGAAAAGGCCGGGTACCCTCTGGCCTTTCATTTCGACCCAATGGTGATCTATCCGGGCTGCGAGGCGGAATATAAAGAGGTGGTGCGGGAGATTTTTCGCCACGTGTCGCCCGAAAACGTGGTTTACATAAGCCTTGGGGCCTTCCGTTTCATGCCGGAGCTTAAAAACATCATAAAGAGGCGCTTTCCGGGCTCAAAAATACCCTTCGGCGAGTTCATAACCGGGCTCGACAACAAGATGCGCTATTTCAAGCCCCTCAGAATGGCTCTTTTTTCGGAAGTGGCGGAGGAACTGTGCCGGACAGCCCCGTGCGTCACGGCCTACTTCTGCATGGAGGATGACGCGGTGTGGCGGGCCGCCTTCGGCTTCACCCCGGATGAAAGAGGGGGCCTCCCTGCCATGCTGGACGATGCGGCCAAAAGGGTGTGCGGGATAGTGGGTTGAATGTATGCGGGCTTTCCTGGGCGCGCGGGCGTCGCCCGCTTTTGCCGTAAATAGCGGGCAAGATGCCCGCGCTCCCAGGAAAAGATTCTTTATAGCGTGATTTTTGCCAAGATGCACACCAGCTAATATTTGGGAACGAGGCGCAATATGCTTGTGTAGGCCGCGTCCTGGAGCTTCTTGTCAAAGGGCATGTTGGTGTACCGGCGGAAACGCCACGCCTTGACGCCGTCCTCGTAGTGGGGGCTCGCGGGGTTGCCGGACTGGCCCGTGCTGTTCATTATAAAGAGAGGCTCCGGCCTTGAAAAATCCACCACCATGCGCATTTCGGGTATGTAGAGGGTGTCGAAATCAAGGCCGACCCTGTAGCCCGAAACGTTCAAGGTGTTGCAGTCGCCGCCCGCAGGAAACGGACCCACGTTGAAGTAGCCCGAAAGCGCGCGCATCCCCATGCGCTTTCCCATATCCATGTTCCGGGCCATCTTGCTGCCCTCGGTCTCGAAATAATAGGTGTGGAGCCTTCCCCATTTCCACTCGTTCCTGTCCGCCCCCAGCCTTTGCTCCAGAAACTCCACGGCTTCCGCAAGGCTTTTTGCCAGAACCTGCGCCTTGGTTTCCTTTTCCGGGGTGCCGATGTCGTCGAAAAAGGGGCTTTCGTCCCCGCGCACCAGAAGATGATCCTCCTGGGCGCTGTAACTGGCATCCCCAAGGGCCAGAAACGAGTGCCACATGGCCGAGTCCGCAGGCCCAAGCTCGTCCGAAAAGGTGTTTAGGGTGAAACAGTGGTAAAAGGCCCCGAAAAGCGCCGCATTCGCCTCGTCAGCCCCCATGTCGCCGGTGTGTACCCTGAATTTCGCAAGGGCCTCCCTGGCCCGGCTTTTCTGCTGGTTGTTGGACCATCCGCCTATTTCGCGCATTATCTCGTCTGTTTGGTCCGAGTTGAAAAGAACGCGCTGTAGCTTGGGAATGAGGTTCGATACCTGATCGTACTGAAGGTCGAAGGATTTTTCGGCGGTGTGGGCCCTGTCCTTCGCAAGGACCTTGCCTATCCTCTGGACCCGTTCGGGCGAAAACCAGGAGGAGGAGAGCAGGGGCCCCGGTCCGGGCTCAGCCGCGCGGGCGTTTGCTGTGGCCAGAAAGCCCGCATCGGGATTGATGGAATAGGGCAGGGCCTCGTTGGGCACGAACCCGGTCCAGTCGTATTCGCCGGTCCAGCCCGGAGAGGGCGCGAGCCCCTGGCCCTTTTTGCGCACCGGATAGATGCCCGTGACCTGCCAGGCTATGTTGTCGCGGTCCCCGTAAACCATGTTCAGGGCCATTGAGCTTACGTTGCTTATGGCGGTTTTCGCCTCCGCCATGGTCTTGGCCCGGCCAAGGCTGAAAAAACCGTCGAAGGTGGCGTCCGTGGGCGACTGGGCCCATGAAAGGGCCACGGCGTAAGACGTGGTGAGCTGTTCGGGAACCAGGACCATCTTGGAAGGGCCTCTAAGGGCCTGGTTGAGTATCGGGCCGTGAAGGGTCTCGTGAATCACGCGGGTTACCGTTTTTCCGCCCTTTACGTGGAAAACCTCGGTGCGCTCCTTTGCGGGGACCCACTGCCCCTTGTAAAGGTAGCAGGTCTTGCCGTCCACCACGGACAGCTTTTCAAGGAAAAGGTCCTGGTTGTCGGCCATGACCATTGTCATGCCCCAGGCAAGATGCCCGTTGTAGCCCGCAACCACCCCCGGAAGCCCGGCGGCGGAAATTCCTGCAGCGTCGTAGAGACCTTTGCAGCGGATGTGGACCAGTTTCCACAGGCTTGGCAGAGACACGTTGAGATGGGTGTCGTTGGCCACGATGGAGGCCCCTGAGGCCGTGCGGTCCTTGTAAACCGCCCAGTTGTTGGATGCGGCGATTCCCAGGGATTTTATGGACGTGATGGCCCGGCGCATGGATTCGGCCTGTTCCGCAGCTTCGGCCAGGCCCGGCCCCATGAGCCCGGCCAGTTTTTCGGCCTCGGAAAAACGAAGGGGCTCGTCGGGATAGACCGGAACCAGCCACGCTGCCTTTTGGGGGCCGATTTTCTGCGCCACGTTCAGAAAGGCGATTTCCTCGCCAAGGTTTGTGGCAAGGCCCAGATTCATGATGTAGAACACGTAAAGGCAGTCGATGGGCCGCCAGGGATCGGGCTTGTAGCCGGAAAGGGAAAGATCGGGCGGAAGTTTTTTCGCGGTCCAGAGATAGGCGTTCACCCCACGGCTGTAGGCCGAAAGTATCTGCCGTAAATACGGGCTGGCGTTGTCCAGCGCCGTCTGCGCCCGCTCCTTGAGGTTTAAGGTCCTCATGAAAAGGTCGATTTCAAGGGTTTCCCTGCCTGCCATCTCGCTTAAGCGGCCCTGGGCGGTGAGGGAGTTTCCCACCATCTGGGCGAGCCTGTCCGAAGCATCTGCGTAACCGTTGGCGAAAACGCAGTCGGTGATGGTGTCCGCCTCGATCAGGGGAATTCCCATTGAGTCGCGCTTTATGGTGGCGCCTTTTTCCATTCCGGGCAGGGTGACCTCACCCGTCTGGGGGCCAAGGCTCGGCTCGTAGGTGGCTGTAAGAAAGCCATGACAACCGGTGAGGGTGAAAAGGAAAAGCGATGCCGCAACGGCTATGAGCCCGGAACGGACGCGGGAAGGCCTGAGATTGTCTCGATTCATGTGTGATAGCGCCCCTTTGATTTTGGCGGCATTATAAGGGCATGGAAGCCCTTACGTCAAGCAAGGGGGACTTTCGGCTCCCTTTGTCAGGCCCCTGCCATGAGAGAGGCTGGTATGGCGATTCGTTCCCAAGGTCCTGACAAGGCCCTAAGTTTTCGCCGGATGCCCGTCTTTCGAGCCACCGGACAGGTTTTTGGCGGACGGGGCAAAGACAAAGTAAAGGAGCCGGAAGACCTTCGCCCTGTACTCGTCGGAATTCGGGGCCACGCCAAGAAGGCCCGCAGTGTAATCCGGCGCGCCCGCCAGGCTGTAGCCCGCCGTGACCACCGAATAAAGCCAGCGGTTGAGGTCCGGGGTCGGCGCGTCCATGCCCTTTGGAACGTTCTTCACGGCCATGTCCAGCATCCCTGAATGGACCTTGGACATGTGAACGAAGCCGGAAAGATGCTCGTATATTTCGTAATTGGCGGTGTTGCGGGTAAGAAGGCCAATGGTGTCGCGGTTCTCGAAGCAGTATTCCAGCCCATTTTGAAGCAGGGTCCGAAATATCCCGTCCGGCGGCAGTCCTTTAAGGCCCGCCTGCCAGTTACCCAGGGCCTTAATGAAATCGCCGTAAGCCTGCCGCGCCACCGCCTCGAACAGGGCGTCCTTGCTGGGGTAGAGGTGGTGGATAAGGGAGTGGTCAAAGGAGCCCGCGCTTCCCACCATGCGGATGGTGGCCTCGTCGTAGGCGTGTGAAGAAAAGACCTTCTTGGCCGCCTTCAATATCCGCTGCCGGGCCTTTTCGCCGCGCGTCCTTTTTTGGGGCGGGCCTGGAAGAGGGCTTGCCGAAAGCGCGGAAAATTGGGGCAAGGCGGCCTGCCGTGCCCCGGCTTCGCGGGCTTTCCCGGAAGAGACCTCCCTTAAAAGCGGCTCGAACAGGAAGACCACCGTCTCCCTCGCCCACCTTTTGTAATCCTCGGCGGAAAGCCCCAGCACGTTCCGGTGAAAGGCCATCGCCCCCACGTACTGGGAAACGATGAGGGTGAAGGCCAGCATGAGCATTGACGCCTCATCCTCCAAAGCATCGCCCAGAAGGCTTTCGCGCGCCAGGGCTATGATCTTTTCCTGCACCTTTTTCATGCGGAAAAGGCCGGGGCCTGGCGTTTTTGGCGATTCGGCGTCAGCCGCGTTCAACAGAAGAAGCCTGTAGGGGGCGGGATGCAAAAAGCCCTGGAGCACGACTCCGTTCAGGTAGAAATTCGCGCGCAACTCCGGCGGCAGGGCCCTCAAGGCCTCGAAAAATTCGGGGTGGCTTTCGAGGATTTCCTTTTCAAGCGCCTCGGAGACCTCGTCGAAAAGGGCGGTCTTGGAGCCGAAGTAATGCAGAAGCAGCGGGTGCCGGACTCCAGCCTCTTCCGCGATGATGCGCAGGCTCGCCGAGCGGAAGGGCATTCGGGTGAACACCGACCTGGCCGCGTCCAGTATCCGCTGCCGGGTTTCCCCGCCCTTGACTGCGTTTCTCTTTCTGGGATCAGGCAGAAGGTTTTCTTCGGTTCGGTCGATTTTCAAAAGCCGCTCCACTGGAAAGATTTTCAAAAACCTGAAATCTTTGAGGGTTTCATATCACAGCCGGGGTTTTCGCGTAAAGAAATTTTACCGTTTGTGGATTTTTCTTGACAGGGCGGGGGAGAATGGCGCATATAAAATTTACCGCTTGTGGATTATGGCAAGGGGGATTCCCTGTCTTGAACAGCATAAGAAAGGAGAAAGCCCATGTCCCTTCCTGATAGAAACAATCCTTACAGCTTCAACCCCTTTCTTGAATGGCGGAAAAAAGCCGATTACTACGAAGAGGACGCCTTCCTCAAAAAGATGATCCGCCTCTACGCCGGAGACGGGGCCGACAAGGTGGAGCGGGAGGCTCGGGAATTCTCCAAAAAGGCATCTTTCCGGTGGCGGGATTTTTCCGAAAGGATAGCAACCCCGGACAGGCGGCCAGCCATGATGCATTACGACGGCCACGGAAACCGCATCGACCGTATAGTGCGCCCGTATGAAACCGAGGTCATGGAAAGGGAGGTCTTTTCCGAGGCATGGTTTTCGCATAAAACCTCGGCCTGGACCCGTTTCGTAAAGTTCTACCTTTTAAGCCAGAACGGCGAGGCCGGGGTATCCTGCCCTTTGACCTGCACCTGGGGCCTTGCCTCGGTTCTGGAAAAATTCGCCGACACCCCCGAAACCCGGCATATTCTTCGCCACATAAAAGACGGCATGGAAGGCGATTTCGCCATCGGCGCGCAGTTCGTCTCCGAAATCCAGGGCGGAAGCGACGTTCCGGCCAATCTCCTGGAAGCCGTGGAGGAAAACGGCCAGTGGCGTCTTTACGGCGCCAAGTTTTTCTGCTCCGCCGCACACGCCGACTACGCCGCCATAACCGCCAAGCCGAGGGGCTCCGAAACCGTGGCTCTTTTCGTTTTGCCCATGTGGCTTCCGGGCGACAAGGAAAGGGAAATCCGCAACTCCTGCACAATTGACCGCATCAAGTGGAAGATGGGCACGGCAGAGCTTCCCACAGCCGAGATGACCTTCAACGGCTCGCTGGCCTATCCCGTGGGGCCCTTGAACCGGGGAGTGGCCAGCGTGGTGGGCATCGTGCTCACCTATTCGCGCCTGGCCATCGCCATCGGTATGGCGGGCGGCATGGCCCGTGGCCTGCGGGAAATCAAAAAGTACGCGGAATTCCGCACCGTCTTCGGCATGGCCATCAAGGACTGGCCCATGGCCGCTGTCCAGCTCCGGAAAAACGAGCGCTACGCCCTTCGCACCATAGCGGGAAACTTCGCGGTCTATGAAAAGTTCATTGATCTGCCCGGCGGCCTTGCCCTGGGCCTTGCCACCGACGAGCCCTTGGCCCTCAAAAGGCGGCGCTTCGACGTCCGCCAGCTCGTGATGCTCCAGAAGATAACCGTGGCCCAAGACGCCTGCGACATGTCCCGCCTGGGGATCAGCGTTTTCGGCGGGCACGGGGTGATGGAGGACTTCTCCTCCTTTCCGCGCATGTTCCGGGACGGGCTCGTGAACGAGTTGTGGGAGGGCCCGCGAAACGTGCTTCTCACCCAGCTTTTTTTGGATTTCCAGCGCGCGCGCTCCTGGTATCCGCCGGAGGAATTCATCGGTTGCATCATGAAAGGCGCGGACGAAGCCCTTGTGGACGAATACGGAAAAGAGCTTTTGGATCTGATGCAGACCCCGCACTTTTTCGACATGGACGAGAAAACCATGGACGTCTGCGAGAGGTGGGACGATTTCTGCGCAAGGCTCTTCCACGCCTACCAGGACCTTGCCCTGGCCAGGGCGGAGAGCGCCTGAATTTTCGCACGCACCATAAACAGGAGACGAACCCTCATGGAATCCGCCCGGAACACACTTTTGCGCCTCAAAAGCGAGGGGCGAAAGATAATCGGCTGCTTTCCCCTATATCCGCCCCTGGAGCTTTTGCACAGCATGGGCCTGGTCCCGGTGGTGCTGTGGGGGCTTTCGGACGGAGTCCGCGCAACCCCGGACGCGGACGGGCGCATCCAGAACTACGCCTGCTCGGTGGCAAGAAGGCTCGCCCAGTTCGTGATGGCGGAGGGGAAAGACCTCCTGGACGGCCTTTTTTTCTACAACGCCTGCGACACCCTGCGGAACCTGCCCGAAATCCTTCTTGAGGGCGTGGCCGAATCGGGAGCCGCGCCCCTTCCCATGTTTCGGATGCACGTCCCCATGACGCCTCCTGCCCAGGCCGATTCTTCGGAGTATCTGCGAAACGAGGTGCGAAACCTCATCGCAAGCCTTGAAAAACACAGTGGATTGGAGTTTTCCGAAGAGCGCTTCGCCCGAAGCGCCGAGCTTTATTCGAGTATGCGAAATCTTTGCAGGCTGCTGGAGGCTGCGGTCGCGGAACGGCGCCTGGGCTTTGCGGATTTCTGCGAAACCCTTTCATCCGCCAATTTCCTGCCGGTGGAGGATCAGATCGCGCTCCTCAAATCAAGGCTCGCCTCGCTTCCGCCCGATCCCGCGCCCAAAAACTTTGCGGGCCGGGTAATCGTAAGCGGAATCCTGCCGCCGCCTTTGGCTGTCTGCCGACTGATGGATCAGGCCGGACTGCTGGTTGCGGGAAATGACGTCGCATCCCTTTTCCGTTCCTACGCCGTGGCTCCCTCAGATTGGAAGGATGCGGCTGATTATTACGTGCGCTTTTACCAGGGCCATTTTCCCTGCACCACCCTCTTGAACCTTGCCGAAAGGCGCATGGAGGCGGTGATGGCCCTGGCCTTGGAAAAAGGAGCGGACGGATTCGTGTTCGTTGGCGAAAAATTCTGCGAATACGAGTACTTCGAGATTCCAGACATGGAAAATCTTTTAAGAAAAAATGGCCTTGCCACCCTGGCGATAGAAATTTCGCTGGATGACGAGGATAACGTCGAAGCATACAGAACTCGCATGGAGGCCTTTTCCGAAGTGCTTTTAGAGCGGAACAGGCCCAAAAAACCGGAAGGGGTGCGGTCATGACCAGGAAGAAAACGAACGCCGGAAGGCATCTTTCGGAACTCCTCATGAACGCCTACATGGGGGCACACACAAGGGCGGCTGAAGGGGCCTTCGTGATCTGGGGGGCCATAGTGGTGCCTTCCGAAATATTCAGGGGTTTTGAAAACGTGGTGTACTGCGTGCCCGAAAGCCACGCGGCCCTGTGCGCGGCCAAGGGGGACGGCGCGAGACAGGGCGAAAAGGCCGAGGCCCTTGGTTATTCCATGGACCTTTGCTCCTACGCCCGCATAGACATCGGCTCGGTTTCGGACGGCGGAAAGGATTCCCCCACTTTCGGGCTGCCGAAACCGCATCTGCTGGTCTCCGACAACAACAACTGCTCGCTTCTGGTCAAGTGGTTCGACGTTCACAAAAGGTCCATGCAGATCCCCCACTTCATAATAGACGTGCCCTTCTGCTACGGCCCCCAAGCGGAAAAGGACACCGCCTACATCCTAAGCCAGTTCAAGGACCTGATCCGCACGGTGGAGAAGCTCTCCGGCCAGCCTTTCCGCGAGGAAAAATTTCACGAGGCCATGCTCTACACGGCGAGCGGGATTTTGGACTGGAAGCGCTTCATGGCCTGTGCGAAAAACAAGCCCTCCGGCATCACGGTCTTTGATTCATTCGTGCAGATGGCCCCGTTTTTCACCTCGCGGGGAACTTTGGAATTCGCCGAGCACTACAGGCTTTTGGCGGACGAGGCGGAAGATAACGTCAGAAACGGAATCTTCCCGGTTCCCGATGAAAAGTACCGGCTCATGTGGGACAACATCGCCCCCTGGCACCAGCTTGGGAAGATGAGCCGCCGCCTCACCGAGCTTGGCGCAAACATCGTGGCCGCCCCCTACACATCCTGCATCGGCGCAAAGGAGGGCTCCCACGCTCTCGTATCCTTTGACCAAAACCAGGACCCCCTGTGGTGCCTGGCCAGAACCCAGAACAACTCGGTCTGCCCCTATGGCTTAAATCTCCGCGCCTCGGCCATGAACTCCACCATAAGGGAAATCGGCATAGACGGGGTGGTCTTCGCCAGCAACCGAAGCTGCAAGGTTTTCTCGGTGATGCAGATGGACCTTCAAAAGCGGGTGAGGAAGGAGCACGGCATCCCGACGGTGATGATAGACGTGGACCACGCCGACGTACGGCAGTTTTCCGAGGAGGGGGTTTACGTGCGCCTTTCAGCCCTTCTGGAATCCATCGACGCCCGGCGGGCCGAGGGGCTTTGAAACCTTGTAGGAATTGCCGGCAAAAAAAATGCGGCGCGGTCGATATTAAGCGGAGCATGATTCTTTTTCGTTTTTAAAGGAATCTATCCGAGGAGAGAAATACTACAATCCACCACCTCCAACGTTTCTGGGAGTTCGAAAAATGGAACTAAACCCTGCTCCCCGTAATACCATGCCTTTGTCGGCTTTCCGTCAGATACCGGAGCGGACGAAAAGGAAGTAAAGGATAAGGAGCGCCGCAGTTACGTACATGAGCAAACCCACCTCCCGGCGTTTTCCGGCGAAGAGCTTCACCACGGGATAGGTTATGAGCCCCAAGGCCAGCCCGTCTGCGATGGAGTAGGAAAGCGGAATGCCCAGAATGATCAGGAATCCCGGAATGGACTCGCTGTAATCCTTCCAGTCCATTCGGGCGGCGTTTCCCATCATCATCGCCCCCACCACCACCAGGGCCGCCGAGGTAATGCACGGATAGCTCGCCACCATGTTGACCAGGGGCGCGAAAAAGAGCGCCAGAAGGAACATGGCCGACACCGTAAGGGCCGTAAGCCCGGTGCGCCCGCCCTGTTCGACCCCGGCGGCGCTTTCGATAAAGCTCGTCACCGTGCTCGTGCCCGTTATGCCGCCCAGCAAGGTGCCTATGGCGTCGGACATGAGGGCTCTGTCCGCGCGCGGCAGCTTGTTGTCCTTGATGAAGCCGGCCTGCTCGGAAACTCCGATAAGGGTTCCGATGGTGTCGAAAACATCCATGAACAGCAGAATGATGATGAAGGGGACCATATGCCAGAAAATGGCCCAGGCCATCTTCATCTTGAAAAAGGTGGGGCCTATTGCAGGGGGCGTGGACACCACGCCCGCGCCCAAGGTGAACAGCCTTGCCAGCTTGGAGTCCGCGAAAACCGGGTGGGCGGCCAGATCGGGCACCGCAAGGATTACCAGCTTGACCGCCACCGACAGGGCCGTTGCGCCTGCTATGCCCCAGAGTATGGAGCCCCGCACCCGCCGCGCGTGGAGCACCGCAGTCAATATCAGCGCTGCGAAAAACACTATGAGATCGATGGAATAAAATTTGGCGTTCAGTTGAACCAGGGTTCCCGCGCTTTTAACGATGAGGCCGGAGTTCTGCAGGCCGATGAAGGCGATGAAAAGCCCGATCCCCACTGCCATGGCGCTTTTGAGGCTTGGCGAAACAGCGTTTACGATCATCTCCCGCCAGCCCAGAAGGGTTATGAGGACGAAAAGGACGCCGGAGGCCACCACCACCCAGAGTCCAACCTCCCAGGGCGCGATTCCGGTAACCTCGGCGGTTTTCATGGCGGCTGCAGCGGCTGGCAGGATGGAGAACACAAAAAAAAAGTTCTCGCCCATTCCGGGCGCCAGGGCTATGGGATAGCGGGCGTAGAAGCCCATCACCGCCGTGGCCAGGGCTGCGGAAAGGCAGGTGGCGGTCATCACCGAGCCGAAGTCCATGCCCGTGTCGAATCCGAACATCTGTCCTGAAAGAACAAGGGGCTGGACCACTATTATGTAGGCCATGGTCAGAAAGGTGGTGACGCCAGCCAGAATTTCGGTCCGCACCGTGGTGCCGTTTTCTGAAAGACGGAAAATCCGCTCGAACATGCTGGCCTCCTTGCCGGTTATTTTTGAGCCTGGTTGACTGGCCGCACCCGAAGGGATTCCTGCCGGGAGCACGGGGCGCTCGTCCGCGAAAGCTCGGCTTTCCGGTGGACTTTGGAATTGATCACCTGTTTTTATACAATTGGCGTAATAGGGAGTTTATTTTTTCTATATGCCATTAAGCCCGGAAAAAACCCAGAAATTTTTTATCCGTTATGCGCATCGCCGGAATATTAGGCTGTGCAAGGCTACAACAGTGGCGGGCTGGCGACGCGCCGGTGGATGTAAAGGAAATAGAGCCCGAAAAAGACGTTTCCGAGCCCTGCGGCTGATAAGAGGACAAGGCCCGCGCCGCTGAGGTTTTCGCAGAAGATCATGCAGGATAAATCCGTGAAAACGTCCGAAAGCCGCACTCCGGCCACAACCGCCAGCCAGTGGGGGGCCTTTTCCCAGCGCAGAAAGGCCAGGGCCTGGAGAATGGCGAAGGCGGTCCAGTTCCCGGCGGCGCGGGGGAGATACCCTTGCGGGTCCACGTAGGCCGCGCCGTGAAAAACGGAGAACCAGAGTTCGGGGAACGCGAAGCCCCAAACCGCGAGCACCACGTCCAGAACCACGAGGGACGCAAGAATCGAGGCCACCAGCCGGTGGTTTTCGGGTTTCATGGGGTACTCCCCGCCCGAATGTCGCGGGCGTCTTTCGGAATCCATTCAAGCCCCCCCAAAAATCCGTAGCACCGGTAGATATAAAGGGTGCGTATCTGTTCGGGGTTCCGCCCCGCCAGTTTTCTGAAGACGGGAAACTGGACCGGCCTGTCAACCCTTTCAAAAACCTGCCTCAAGGCTCCCGCGTCTTCGGGAAACCTCGTGACCCCCACAGCGTCAAAGCCCATCAGGTCGGAGTCCTTCCACCAGTAGTCGTAAACGTTGGGACGGGTCCAGCGGTTGATGGAAACCGTGCGGGGCCTTCCGGGGGCGTAAAAGGCAAGCTGGCTGGCCTCCTGGTAGCGGAGGCCGAAAATAAAGGTCCTGCCGGGCCGGGGCATGTTGGCCGCCATGCCCCCTGCGGCCTCTCCAAGCTCCTTCCAGCCCGAAAGCTCCGTGGCGGCCCGGTCCATTTTGGCAGGGATCGGCAGGACGGGCCACGCCGTCTGCAGAAGGGCGAGGCAGGTTAAGCCGTAGGCCGTGGCAATGGCCGCCTTCCAGAGCCTTGGATGGGAGCCTGTCCCGAAATATCCCGCTGTAAGGGCGCAGGCGGTGAGATAGGCAGCTCCCGGCCAGTTGCCGTAAATCCTCGATTTGAACGAGAGGATCAGGAAAAGGCCGAACAGGGGAGCCGAGGTAAAGAAGCAGTAGGATTCGATCCATCTTTTTTCGTCGCGCAAGCCTCGAAAAGCCTTTAAAAGCGCCCAGATAACGAGGATGAAGACCAGGGGCGTCAGAAGCGCCGCCTGGGAGCCCAGAAAATCGCCGAAATATTTGAGATGAAGGCCGAAACCCTCGTCCGCGCCGCCGATGTGGGCAACGTGGCGGGCGGAATTCCAGCCGTGCCGATGGTTCCACCATAGGACAGGAGAGAAAAGAAGGCAGCCCATCAAAAAGGACAGCCAGGGCTTTACGGATTGAAGGCGGCTTCGGAAAGCGGGGGAAAAAAGCCCGAAAAAGAGAATTCCAGGCGCGATCACCACCATGGTGAACTTGGCCAGCATCCCGACCCCGAACCATGCGCCTGTGGCGATCCACTGGGGCCATGTGTGGTCCTCGTAGGCCCTTGCGCCGTGATAAGCGCAGGCTGCCCATGCCATGGCTTGGAGGCCGTCCGGCGTGGCCAGAAGCCCGCCCGCCTGGTACTCCAGTATCGCCTGGGTGAGAATCGCCGCCGAAAGCGCAGCCCGTGGCGAGAACCAGCGCCATGCCAGGGCCGACACGTAGGCCGATGCCACGGAAACCGAAATTATGGAAGGCAGGCGAACCGCGAGTTCGTTGTCCCCGAAAATCCGGGTGAAAAGCCCTATTGCCCAGCCGATGAGCGGGGCCTGATCGTGGTAGCCCCAGTCCAGGTAACGGCCCCACTGCCAGTAGTTGGACTCGTCAGGGGCCAGGGGGACCCTTGCCGCGATAATGGCCCGCACCAGGGTCCATGCCAGTATGACGGCCCCTGCCGAAATGGCCATTCGCCGGTTTTCCCTGCTTGTCGCTTCCATCATTTTCCCGCCTGGCCGGGTTGTTTCCATCAGTCATGAATGCATGATTGCCCATCGATTTTTACATTACTCTTCAATTCCAAAGCAAAAGAAAACCGTCACACAAGGTCGCTTTCGGGCCACGCCGACGGTTTTCTGGTATTTTGGACTGATTTTTATAGTACTAAAGAATTAGTTTTACATATCACACGTCAGAAAATAGTTGCAGGGATCGATTTTGTTTGTTAAACGCTTGGCCCTGCCCGTAAAAAGGCATCAAAAAAACGTTTTCGAGAACCAGTTTTGTTTGTATTTCAACCCACTGAAAACATGTTGTATTATCTAAGCCAACCCGCCCTCCGAATCGTGTAAGAGGGCTTAATTTTTTTTCAGGAGACCCTTAAAAGATGAAAAAATTCGTCTATTTTTTCGGTGACGGACGCGCTGAAGGCCGTGCGGACATGAAAAACCTGCTGGGCGGCAAGGGCGCGGGGGTCGCCGAGATGACAAACCTGAATCTTCCGGTGCCTCCCGGATTCACCATCACCACCGAAGTATGCACCGAATTCAACAAGCGAAAGCGCAAGTATCCGCCCGGGCTCGAAAAAGAGGTGATGAAATATCTTGCAAGGCTTGAAAAACTCGCCAGGAAAAAATTCGGCGACCCCAAAAATCCCCTCCTCGTTTCAGTCCGCTCAGGCGCCCGCGCCTCCATGCCCGGCATGATGGAAACCATCTTAAACGTCGGCCTCACCACCCAGACCATCCCCGGAATGATCGCCAAGACCAAAAATCCGCGTTTCGTGTGGGACGCCTATCGCAGGCTCATCGCCATGTACAGCGACGTGGTCATGGAAAAGGCCGAAGGGCTTGAGCCGGAAGAGGGCAGGGGCATTCGGGACCAGTTGGAAGACCTCCTTGAGGCCATGAAGAAGAAAAGGGGCGTTGAAAACGACACTGACCTTTCGGCGGCTGACCTTGAAGAACTGTGCGCCAGCTACCGGGAAAAGGTCGTCGAGGTATTGGGCGTGGCCTTTCCGGACGACCACCTTCAGCAGCTCTGGGGAAGCATTTCGGCTGTCTTTCTTTCCTGGAACGGCAAACGGGCGATTTCCTACAGAAGAATAGAGAGCCTGCCCGATGACTGGGGCACGGCGGTCAACGTCATGGCCATGGTTTTCGGCAACACCGGCGACCGTTCCGCAACGGGCGTGGCCTTTACCCGCAACCCGGCCACAGGCGAGAACAGGATGTTCGGCGAGTGGCTCAAAAACGCCCAGGGCGAGGACGTGGTGGCCGGAATCCGCACCCCGGCGGCCATCAACGAGAATTCCAAGAACGACGCCAACAGGCACCTGCCCACCCTTCAGGAGGAAATGCCCAAGGCGTACCGCGAGCTTATGGCCATTCGCAACACCCTGGAAAAACACTATCGGGACATGCAGGACATCGAGTTCACCATTGAAGACGGCGTCCTTTACATGCTCCAGACCCGCTCCGGGAAAAGAAACGGCCCGGCTGCGATAAAGGTCGCGGTGGACATGGTGGCCCAGCGCTACATCGACCGCGACACCGCCATTCTGCGGGTGCGCCCTGAACAGGTTGAAGAGCTTCTCCACCCCATGGTCGACCCGATAGCGGAGCGAACCGCCGTCAAGCTGGGCAAGGGCCTTCCCGCAGGGCCGGGCGGCGCGGTGGGCAAAATCGTTCTTACAGCCGATCTGGCCATGGAGCTTGGGGAAAAGGGCGAAGAGGTCATCCTGGTGCGCGAGGAAACCTCACCCGAAGACGTTCACGGCATGAAGCCCGCCAGAGCCATCCTCACCGCCAAGGGCGGCATGACAAGCCACGCCGCCCTGGTGGCAAGGGGCTGGGGCAAGTGCTGCATAGTGGGTTGCTCGGCCATGCATATAGACATGGCTGCCCGCACCATCCAGTTCGGCAGCAAGGTGCTGAAAGAGGGCGACATCATAACCATGAACGGCACCAAGGGCGTGGTCTACCTTGGCGAGCTGCCCCTGGTACAGGAAGACCCCACCCAGCACGTCGAATTCAACAAGCTCATGGCCTGGGCCGACAAGGCCAAGCGCCTCAAGATCCGCGCCAACGCAGACACCCCCGAAGACGCCGGAATCGCAGTGCATTTCAACGCGCGCGGCATAGGCCTCACCCGCACCGAGCACATGTTTTTCGGCGACCGCATCTGGGCCGTGCGCGAAATGATCATGGCCGACTCCCAGAAAGGCCGCAAGTCCGCCCTGGACAAGCTCCTTCCCATGCAGCGCGAGGATTTCTACGGAATCTTCCAGGCAATGGGAAGCCGCCCGGTCACCATCAGGCTTCTGGATCCGCCTCTTCACGAATTTCTGCCCAAGGACGACAACGCCAACAAGGAAATGGCTGTGCGCCTCAAGTTGAGCGTCGATCAAATCATCAAAAAAGCCGAGACACTTTCCGAGTTCAACCCCATGCTGGGCCACCGGGGATGCCGCCTGGGAATCGCTTATCCTGAAATCACCGAGATGCAGGCCAGGGCCATTTTCGAGGCTGCGGCCCAGTGCTGGAAAGAGGAAATCAACATCCGCCCGGAAGTCATGGTCCCCCTTGTGGGCACCATCGGCGAATTCGAGCATCAGGCCAAAATCATCCGCCGGGTGGCCGCCGAGGTGATGGAGCAGAAAAACGTCAAGTTCAGCTACCTTGTGGGCACCATGATCGAGGTTCCCCGGGCCGCCCTCATAGCCGATCTCATCGCCCGCCAAGCCGAGTTCTTCAGCTTCGGCACCAACGACATGACCCAGATGACCTACGGCTACTCCCGCGACGACGCCGGAACCTTCCTGCCCACCTACCTGGAGCAGAAGATTCTGGAGTTCGATCCCTTCCAGTCCATAGACGAGATGGGCGTGGGCGAGCTCATGAAAATAGGCGTGGAGCGCGGACGCCGCACCCGGCCAGACCTCAAGATCGGCATATGCGGCGAGCACGGAGGAGACCCGCGCTCCATACGCTTCTGCCACAAGATCGGCCTTGACTACGTATCCTGCTCGCCCTACCGGGTGCCGGTGGCCCGTCTGGCGGCCGCCCACGCGGCTTTGGAGGAGATAAGGTAAGATTTACGGTTATGAGAAAGTTTGGTCTGTGATTCCAAATTGTTGTGGGCTCCAGTACTGGCTTTTCAGACTCGCAGCAATCGCGAGAGAGAGGAAAGGATACTATGGAAGAGCCGAAACTCTGGAATGCGGCCACTGGGTTGCTGGCTTTGATACTAGGTGTGATCAAAAAAGCTCAAAGCCTGCCATCGCCACCCTTAAACCAGATACCACACAACGAACAAGTTGCACAACAAAGCCAGCTTGCCGTTTTAGAAAAGCGCGTTTCAAGCTTGGAATCCAAAGAAAAGGGCTTTGAAACCCATCGATTCAACAGACTCATCTCGAAGGTTACTACCTTAGAGAATAAAGTTGAATCTATTGAGGATGAATTGGCAAGTCTCAAGGATACGGTTGCTCGGCTGGACCAACATACCGAGAACACTGGTAACCAAACTTACAAGGTCGTATGAAGGTCTGAAGCAATGATGTAACTATCATTGTTTCAGAAGCGCCGGAGGCTGATGCTTCCGGCGCTTCTGTTTGAAGGCTTCGGGGAGGGCGAGGAGTGAAGGATTTCTTCCGGGTTGTTGACATAGAAGATGTGCTCAAACTTGGAGACGGCTTCGGCGTGGCGGGAATCGAGACCGTTCCGCTTGAAGACGCCCTGGGCCGGGTTCTGGCAGTTGACGCCACAAGCGCCGAGAACATCCCTCCTTTTTCCCGCACCACCGTTGACGGCTGGGCCGTTGCCGCCGCCTCCACCTTCGGGGCCACCGAGACCAACCCGTCCCTTCTGAAAATCGCGGGCGAAGTTATGATGGCCGAGGTTCCGGGCTTTTCGCTGGCGCGTGGGGAAGTTGCGCGGATTCCCACGGGCGGCTGCCTGCCGGAAGGGGCGGACGCCGCAGTTATGCTGGAACACGCAGAAGCCGTTGACGCCGAGTTCATCGAGGTTTTTCGAAGCATCGCGCCCGGAACCAGCGTCATATTTGCTGGCGACGACGTGAAGGCCGGGGAAGTGGCGGTAAGTATTGGAACGAGGCTCCGGCCCCAGGAACTTGCGGTTCTGGCCGCCATTGGGCAGGTTTCCGTTCCGGTTTTCAAGATGCCGGTGATCGGGATAATCTCGACGGGCGATGAGATCGTCGCGGCCAACGAAACTCCCGGCCCCGGACAGATAAGGGATATGAACACACACGCCCTGTCCGGCCAGATAAGGGCAGCGCACGCGAAACCGAAAACCTACGGAATATTGCCGGACGACGGTGACGCGCTTTTCGGGGTGATGGAAAAGGCGCTCGGCGAATGCGACATGGTTCTCATTTCAGGGGGTAGCTCGGTGGGGGCGCGGGATTTTACGGTTGACACCATTCTGCGTTTTCCCGGCGCGGAAATTCTTGTGCACGGGGTCTCCATCAGCCCCGGAAAGCCCACCATACTTGCCCGCGTGGGGCAAAAGGCCGCCTGGGGCCTTCCGGGCCACGTGGTTTCGGCCATGGTGGTTTTCGACGTCCTGGTGCGCCCGTTCATCGAAAGCCTGTCCGGGCTTGCGGAAAAGGCGGGCGGGAAATTTCCGGTCCAGGCCCGCCTTGCGCTAAACGCGCCGTCTGTTTCGGGCCGCACGGATTTCGTGCGGGTGAGGCTTTCCGAAGGGGAGGGCGGGGAGCTTACGGCCTTACCCATTTTCGGAAAATCCGGTGAAATCCGCACCATGACAAAGGCCGACGGCCTTATGCGCATAGAAAAGGACGACGAGGGAATCCAGGCGGGAACAACAGTCAACGTCTCTTTGATGGAGTAAGCCTGATGAAGACGCGCCACGTGTACCTTAAAATGAAGGACCCCACCGAGGCCAGGAGGGTCTGGCTCGAACGCTTCAGGGACGGGCTTTTTCGCGGGGCCGAGGAAATCGCCTCCGTCAATGCCGTGGGCCGCGTGCTTGCGGAGCCCGCCTTTGCCCGGCTTTCGTCGCCCTCAACGCCCCTTGCCGCAATGGACGGCGTGGCAGTGCACGCGGAGGCCACCTTCGGGGCAAGCGAAACAAGCCCCATGGGACTGGTGGAGGGCGCGGGCTTCCATTTCGTGAACACAGGAAACCGCCTGCCTCCAGGCACTGACGCCGTGATCATGATCGAAAACGTGGACGTCAAAAACGACACCACCATCGAGATCAGGGCCGCCGCCTTTCCCTGGCAGAACGTACGCAAGGTGGGCGAAGACATGGTCTCCACCGAGATGCTCTTTCCCCGAAACCATTTGATCAGCCCGGTCTGCCTGGGCGCGCTTTTAACAGGCGGGGTTTTTTCAGTAAAGGTGCGAAAACGCCCATGCGTGTGCATACTTCCCACCGGCAACGAGCTTGTCGATCTTAAGGACGCCGAGGAAAACGGCCTCGCCCCCGGCAGGGTGATCGAAACCAATTCCTGGGTTCTGGGAAAGCTGGTGGAGGACGCAGGCGGAACCTTCACGCGAAGGCCCATACTGGAGGACGATTTTTCCGTCATAAGGGACGCCGTGGAAAAGGCCGTGGCCGACGGCTTCGATCTTGTTCTCGTACTTGCGGGCTCCTCAGCCGGAAGCGAGGACCACACCGCCAACGTGATAGCGGCTCTGGGCGAGGTGATGGTCCACGGAGTAACCATCATGCCGGGAAAACCCGCAGTGCTGGGGATTGCCGGGCATACGCCCGTGGCCGGAGTTCCGGGCTACCCGGTGAGCGCGGTTGTGGTCTTCGAGGAATTCATACGGCCCCTTCTGTGCGCCTTCCAGGGAACGCCCCTGCCCAAAAGGCCCGTGGTCATGGCGGAGCCCTCCCGGAAAATCCCATCCAAACTGGGCCTTACCGAGCTTTTGCGGGTGAAGCTGGGCAGGGTGGGGGATCGGGTTGTGGCAACGGCTCTTGCCAGGGGAGCGGGGAGCATAACCACCTTAACCCGCGCTGACGGGATACTTAGGATAGACGGCGATTCCGAGGGCGTGCCTGCCGGAAAGCCCGTGCCGGTGGAGCTTCTGGTTTCCGAGGAGGCACTTTCAAACACCATAGTTACGGTGGGAAGCCACGACAACACCTTGGACGTCCTGGCCGACGCCATAAGGGAAAAGTATCCGTACGTCAATTTTTCCTCGGCCCACGTGGGCTCCACGGGCGGACTTCTGGCCGTGAAAAACGGCGGCTGCCACGTGGCCGGAACCCATCTCCTGGACCCTGTGGACGGCTCGTACAACTATGCCTACATCAAAAAAATTCTTGCCGGAATTCCCGTCCATCTGGTGCACCTTGTTGGCCGTGACCAGGGCCTCATAGTGGCCAAGGGCAACCCCCTGGGCATCCAGTCGGTGAAAGACCTTGCCCGTGAAGGCGTGCGTTTCATCAACCGGCAGGCCGGAAGCGGCACCCGTGTTCTTCTGGATTACAGGCTGGAAAAGGAAGGCGTGGACCCGTCCGAAATCTACGGCTACCCGGTGGAGGAAAGCACCCACATGGCGGTGGCCGCAGCGGTTTCAAGCGGCGAGGTTGATTGCGGCATGGGGATATTCTCAGCCGCCAAGGCCCTTAACTGCGATTTCGTGCCGGTTATAACCGAACAGTACGACCTTGTGATTCCGGCGGCTTTTTGGGAGACGGAAAAGATTGCCGCAATGATGGACGTTATACGGGACCCCGGCTTCAAAAAACGGGTGACGGAGCTTGGCGGCTATCACACCGAACGCACCGGAGATGTGGTTTTCATGGGCTGAAGGCGTGGTGGGCGGCGGGCCGGAATTGTCCGCCGCCCTTTCCTCCGAACTAAACGCCGGATGAAAGGGGCAGCCTTACGGTGAAGCGCGCGCCTTCGCCCGGAAGACTTGCGGCGGAAAGCCTGCCCCCAAGGCCCTCCACGATTGAGAAGGCCACGGAAAGCCCAAGGCCCGTTCCCTTGCCCGGCGACTTGGTGGTGAAAAAAGGCTCGAAGATGTGGGCCAGGGTGTACTTGTCCATTCCGGGGCCGTCGTCGCCCACCATAACCTCCACGAAATTTCCCCCCGAATAACGGCTCTCGATCCAGATGTGGCCGTTCTGCTCAACCGCGTCCATGGCGTTGTTCACCAGGGTCAGGAACACCTGCTGCACAAGCGCCCTGTCGGTCTGAATTTTCGGTTGGTCCGAATCGAGCCTGAAATCGATTTCTATGTTGCGGTAAAGGGCGTCCTTTTCAAGATAGGACACCGTTTCGCGCAAAAGGTCGTTTAGGTTTATGGTGTCGATTTTCGGCTCCATGCGCCGGGCGAAGCCAAGCATCCTGCGGGTAATTTCGCCCGCCCGGTTGACCAGGGAGATGATCTTTCGGGTGTGTTCCCGGAACTGGTCCGCGTTGGGGGTATCCTCCGTGAAGGTCTCGTCCGCGAGGTCGTCCAGAATGCCCGCCGAGTTTCCTATGGCCGCAAGGGGATTGTTGATCTCATGCGCTATTCCCGCCGCCATCCGTCCCAGGGCTCCCAGCCTTGCGCTGTGGGCCGCCCGCTCATCGGCCTCCGCCTTGCGTTTTTCGATCGTTAGAAGGCTTGACGCCGCCCTGTAAATGAAAAACGCCATGAGCCCGGCGGACAGCATACCCGCCATTATAAGTACCAGCACCGCAATGCTCATCCGGGCCGGGGACGCGGAAGTCCCTTCTCCGGGGTCCTTTTCCACCACCAGAAGCCAGCCCTGGCCTGGAATCCGGGCGAAGGCCGAAATTACCGTGCGCCCGTCCCTGGTCAAGCGCTGGGATGATGTGACGCCGGGGGGGACGTTCCGGGGCCTTATGCCGGAATCGGCCATAAGTTCTCCGCCAAGGCGGGGCGATGTCTGAAAGAGCCCCTCCGAGTTCACGATGAAGGCGTCTCCGGTCTCGCCTGTGCGAAGGGGGGCCAGAAGGCGGTCCAGGGCCTCAGGGTTCATGGTGGCCCTTATCAGGTGGGAAGTTTTCCCCTCGTCCCGGCGCACGGCCAGTATGAAATGAGGGACCTTGCGGACCCCCATCAGAAGGTCGGAAAAAAGGCTGCCTCGAAACATGGCCTGGGCGAACCAGGATGCCTGGGAGTAGTTATGCCCGGATAGCGCATACGGGCCGGAATAGGCGTATTGGTTCGCGTTTTCGTCCAAAAGGCCCAAGTCCGTGAAGTATTTTTCCCCGTGATTGAGAAGGGCCAGGCGGTCTTTCAGCATTTCCGGGGATGACAAGTCAGAACTTGTTGAAATGGATGCCAAAACAGCAAGGAGATTGATTCGCTCCATGAGGAAAAGAGTTACGGCGTCCGCGCGTTCGGCGGCCATTTCCTGAAGGTGTGCTTCCGCCAGGTTTTTTTCCGAACGCTCCTGGTGGGCGGTAAAAAGGATGGCCATGACGCACAAGGGCAAAATGGCGGAAGCCGCGCAAAGCATCATGAGGCGGATGAAGATTTTTTTATGCGGGATGTTGAGCTGCATGGCTTAGGGCAATCCTCGCATGAAAGGTCTACGACGTGGTCCTGAATTCTTTGTCAATCCTCTGATGAAATGGCAAGCAAAAACTGTACAGAGCCTTTGATCCCATCCGCAAGCCAACTTGATTACTGCTTTCGTGCATCAATTTTACGGAATGTAAAAGAGGCTGACAGTATTGCCGGAAAATTTTCTTCCGGTTTTTCAGGCGGCCTTATTCTGGGCGGATGCCGACGGCGAACGTGGGCCATCGGGCTCTGGCATGTTTTATGCTCATTTATAATGCGTAATGAAACTTTTTGTATTGTCCTGAAATAGAAGGAGTACAACATGAAAAAAAATACGGTAAAAATTCTTCTGGCGGTGGACGGGTCCAAGCAGGCCGAAGACGCGGCCCGTTACGTGGGCGGGCTTCTGCCGCCCGGTCGCATGGAGCTTACGCTCTTCCACGTTGCGGGCAAAATCCCGGAATTTTACTGGGACATGGAAAGGTTTCCCGGTCACAACGACAGGATTTCCGCCTATCACGCCTGGGCGGTCCAGCACCGGGAGGAGGCGTCCTCCTTCATGGAAAGGGCGAGGGCGGCTGCGGTTTCCAGGGGCATCCCCGAAAATATGGTCTCTGTGAAGATCGAGGAAAGAAAGGTCGGGATAGCCCGGGACATCGCCTTTGAAAGCCAGGGAGGCTACGACGCAGTGGTTGTGGGGCGCACCGGAACCAGCAGGATAAAGGACCTTCTTCTGGGAAGCGTGGCCAACAAGCTCCTGGGCCGCCTGGCCAGCGTCCCCCTGTGGCTGGTGGGCGGAGCGCCCGCGAACAGGAAGGTGATCATGGCGGTGGACAATTCGGAAAACGCCATGAACGCGGTTGAATACGCAGGCGCCGTGCTGGCAGGGGCCAACGCCCAGGTGATGCTCCTGCACGTAAGGCGCAACCCCATGATCTTCCACACGAAAGAGGAAGAGGACTACGCGGCGGTATATGACCGGGAGATCGAACGCATAAAGGGCGAAATGGACTCGGTGATTGAGGAGGCCACCAGAAGGCTCCTCAAGGCGGGCATGACCCGCGAGAGCATCACGGGTCGTGTCCGGGCGGACGTGGAAAGCCGTGGAGGGGCCATTTTCGAGGAGGCCGTTCGCGGCGGATTCGACACCATAGTGGTGGGAAGGCGCGGCCTTTCCCGGGTGGAGGAATTCTTCATGGGCCGGGTGAGCCACAAGGTCATCCAACTGGCCCGCGAGAAGGCCGTGTGGGTGGTTGGCTGATCCCAACGCCCGCAAGCGTTGGCCGCTCCAGCGTGTCTCCTGGCGGTCCGTCAACGCTGAAAAGCCCGTGATTCCTCCAGATGCGGCGTGCGATGCTGCGATTGTTCCGGGGTGGCTGCATCCACCCCCATTCGCCGTGGCGCAGAAGGCCTCATGGCGTAGCCGGGTTTTGCGGGGCTTCAGACGCTGTGGCGAATCGGAATGGTGCCAACCACAGAGTCGGAAAGGTGGTGGTTCTGCTAGTGGCAAAAAAAATTGGCGTAAGGTTTTTAAAGCAAAGGGCGATCCAAACGGATCGCCCTTTGCATGTTCAAACGGTGATTTTCGAGGCCTTGGAATCGACGGCCCTTCCGACCGCAGAAATGTTTTTCCCCGTTTCAGAACCTTCTTGTAAGCCCCGCGTGAACGCCGAAATCCGGGCTGTTGGCGTAGACGATGATGTTTTCCAGAAGCCCCGCCTCCAACAGGTAGTGCTTGCCAAGCCGGGTCTTGAATCCAAGGCTCACCTCGTGGGAGGCTTCGGAAAAAGGCCCAAGGTTTTCGCAGGCCCCCTCTATGGCCAGATACTGAAGAAGCAGCGACCACGAGGGCGAAAAATGCCACTCAAGCCCCAGAAGAAGGGACGCCTGGGTGCTGGTGAGGACGATGTCGCCTATCCGGTCTGCTCCGTACCACACGAAACCGGGGGCAACGTAAGCGTAGAAATCGCCGAACTTTTTGGCCGCCGCCAGGGAGACGCCGATGTCGAAGGGCCTGTCGTAATCTATCTCGTCGGCGTCCCAGAAGGTGTGCCGGGCGGTCACGGCCCAGGATAGGGCCGGGAGCCACTGTCCGCCGCAGGTCACGTTGTGCTGCAAGGTTACGGCCAGGCTCTGGGAGTAGGCGGCGCTCCTGCCCTTCCAGGATATCAGCTTGTTTTTTTCCCTGTCCAGGATCACCACCTGGGTGGCCCCGTTCTCGTAAACGTCGCGGCTGTTCTGATCCACCGAGAACACGTCGTGAAAATCGGATATGAACCCGTCCAGAATACCGCCGAAATACCTCTTGTCCTCAAAGGCCAGCTCGACGAGAAAACCGTCGGTGAGGCCGTAGGCCACGTCCAGCCGGGAGGTCAGCATCTCGTAATCCAGCATGTACTTGTCTTCTTTGAACGACCACACGTTGGACAGGGTTTCGATGACCTGGGCCTCGAAATCGCCACTGGGGAGGATTTCCGGGGGCCTTGGGGTGAGTACCAGCCTGAGGGACTGGAAGGGCGACTGGGATGCCAGGTTCAGGGGCCCCAGTCCCACGTTTCCCTTGCAAAAAAGGGCTCCCGGCCCATCAGCCTCAGAATCTGCGGCGCTCGCCCCAAAAGGAAAGGCGGCCCCCACTGCAAGGGAGCAGGCCAGCAAAAATAAGATTATCAGCCTTTTTATTCCCATTCGATGGTGCTCGGCGGCTTGGAGCTTATGTCGTAAACCACCCTGTTGACGCCCCGGATTTCGTTTATTATGCGGTTCGAGACTTTCGCAAGAAAATCGTGGGGAAGCCTCGCCCAGTCGGCGGTCATGGCGTCGGTGGAAGTGACAGCCCTGATTGCGGCGATGTTTTCGTAGGTGCGAAGGTCGCCCATTATCCCCACGCTCTTTATGGGCAGTAGCACGGCGAAGCTCTGCCAGAGCTTGCGGTAGAACCCGTGGGCCTTGATCTCCTCGTTCAAAAGCGCGTCCACCTTGCGAAGAAGTTCGGCCCGCTTCGCGGTGACCGGGCCAATTATGCGGATGGCGAGCCCCGGCCCGGGAAAGGGCTGACGCCACACCATGTCGTCGGGAAGCCCAAGCTCCGCGCCCACGGCCCTCACCTCATCCTTGAAAAGAAAACGCAGAGGCTCCACCAGGGAGAGCTTCATCTTCTTGGGAAGCCCGCCCACATTGTGGTGGCTCTTGATTACGGCGGTGGGGCCGCCGAAGGCCGAGACCGACTCAATCACGTCCGGGTAGAGGGTGCCCTGGGCAAGGAATTTCGCGCCTTTTATTTTTTTCGCCTCGGCCTCGAAAACCTCCATGAAAACGCGGCCTATGATCTTGCGCTTTTTTTCCGGATCGGAAACGTCCTTCAATTCCGATAAAAAGCGCCTGCCGGCCTTGACCATTCTGACCGGAACGTGAAGGTTCTCCTTGAAGACCACGATAAGCCTTTCCGCCTCGTTATGGCGCAGAAGGCCGTTGTCCACGAATATGGGATAAAGGTTTTTTCCGATGGCCCTGTGGATGAGGACTGCGGCCACTGAGGAATCCACGCCGCCCGAAAGGCCAAGGATCACCTTGCCGTCCCCCACGGTTTCGCGGATTTCATCCACCGCGTCCTTTATGAAGCTCTTGGTGGTCCAGCTTTTTTTGCACCCGCACACCGAATAGAGGAAGTTTTTCAGCATCAGGCTTCCCTCCGGGGTGTGGGTGACTTCCGGGTGGAACTGGAAGCCGTAGAGCCTTCGCTCGTCGTTGGCGGCTGCGGCAAAGGGCGTGTTGGCGGTTTTTGCCGTAACCCGAAAACCGGGGGCGAGCCTTGTTATGGAATCCCCGTGGCTCATCCAGCAGGGTGTCTTGGGGCTGGCCCCGGCGAAAATTCCGCTGTTTTCAAGTACTTCAAGCTCAGCCGGGCCGTATTCGCGCTTGTCCGCGCGCTCCACGGATCCGCCTAAGGCCTGGGTGAGAAACTGCATTCCGTAGCAGATTCCAAGGACCGGCACGCCAAGGTCAAGAATGCCCGGATCGCACTTGGGGCTCCCCTTTCGTAGATGGAGGCCGGGCCGCCCGAAAGGATTATGCCTTCGGGTTTGAGCTCCGCTATGCGGTCAAGGGGAATGGTTGGCGGCTCGATGCGGCAGAACACCTTATGTTCGCGCACCCTTCGCGCTATGAGCTGGTTGTACTGGGAACCGAAATCGATGATGATTATCATGTGTCGCCTGCCGGTGTTTTAAGGTGAAAGCCTTGTTGGCGAAAACTAATGATTATGGTACACGGCGGAAAAAATCAATGCGAAAGGCGGGATTGAGCGAAATGAGCGGGATGACAGTTCAGATTTACGAGATAGAGTCCCCCGAAGAAGCGAGGCTTGCGGCGGGCCTTGGGGTGGATCACCTGGGCACCGTGCTTCTGACCCCGGAATCCGCAAACGACCCGGAAATCCGAAGGGCCGTGGAAGTTGCGCGGGAGTCGGGCAGGGTGTCTTGCGTGATCCCCCTTTTCACCGATTTGAATGCCGTTTGCCGGGCTGTTGAAATCTTGCGGCCCCACATAATCCACTTTTGCGACGACCTGGTTGATCGCCTTGGCCGGCCCCTCGATCCCGCGCCCTTTCTGGCGCTTCAAAAATCGGTGAGGGACCGTTTTCCGGAAGTCAAGATCATGCGCTCCATCCCCATTGCCCTCACGGGGCAGGGGGGCAGGATTCCGAGCCTTGAAATCGCGGAAAAATTCGCCGCAGATTCCGATTATTTTCTCACCGACACCTGGCTTGGGGGGGACGAGGGCGAGCCCGTTGGCGGATTTATAGGCATCACCGGAAAAACCTGCGACTGGGACGTGGCGGCAAGGCTCGTGAAGGCATCCCCCATTCCGGTGATTCTGGCGGGCGGAATAGGACCCGAAAACGTGCGGGAGGGGATTTTGGCGGTGCGCCCGGCGGGTGTGGATTCCTGCACCCTGACCAACGCCGTGGACGGGGCGGGGCGGCCCATCAGGTTCAAAAAGGACCCGGAAAAAGTGAAAAAAATGGTGGCCGAGGCAAAGGGTGCATGGGAGATGTGATGAATAGGAGGATTTGGCGGGTTTCGGCCATTTTGGTCGTAGCCTTAATGGGTGACGAAACCCGCAGCGTCGCTCCCCAACGTTGCCCTGTCTTCCGGGCGGGTGGATGGCTTGTACATAAACGACACAGAAAACTCAACCTTTACCCATTTTAATGGACGATCCTAACATTTCGAATGGTACAGTCGTTGGGGGATAGTCATATCCTGCGCCACCGTGTCATTTGACTGCCTCTATCTTAACGCTGTGCGGCTCAGACACAACATGTCCTCCAGGCACCACCGCACCATAGAATACCATTGTTAGCATTGCAGCTTGTTTGCTAATATCGTAAGAATCGGTCCGTCCCATTGATATATTAATCTCATCTTTGAGGGGGATCATCCATTTAGATACATTCCGCCTTCTTTCTTTATCGGCATAGTCGATTCTGGTAGCCGTAAACGGGAACTGATCGATAGATGAAAAGTCAACCCAATCAGGGGCGCTGCCAATTCGATAACACAGATGCACCTTGTAGGCGTGAAAACCGTCTTCAAAAGTGGAGAGGTCTTCTTGTGTCTCCACCAGGAATACACCGTAGGCACCCTCTCTGTGGATGGGCGACACATTCACAATGTGCACTGTTGCCGTACATGCGTGCAAATTGAAGAACATCATTAATAATGTGAGCCACTTCATGGAATCCTCTGTTCTTAAGCTGGTAGTCACGAACGAATACTGGTCCTATTTCTGATTTTGGTCGGCACTCAATCTATCGCTTTCAGGAAGAACTTGCCAGCGGCAAAGTGGTTATAGTCTATCCCAATATTTATCGCTCCAGCTTCTGACCCAAGTTGCCCGCCGAGCGTGGCGATTACATCGCTTAGGTCATGTCATTTGACTGCCTCTATCTTAACGCTGTGCGGCTCAGACACAACATGTCCTCCGCCCATTGTCGCACCATAGAGCACTATTATTAGTTCTGCAGCTTGTTTGCTAATATCGTAAGAATAAGTCCGTCCCGATATCCCGATCTCATGTTTTAGGGGGATCCGCCATTTAGATACATTCCGCCTTCTTTCTTTATCGGCATAGTCGATTCTGGTAGCCACAAACGGGAACTGATCTGCAGAAAAAATGTCGTAAACCCCATTGGCGGAGCTGCCAATTCGATAAAATACAGATACCTTGTAGGCGTGAAAACCGTCTTCAAAAGTGGAGAGGTCTTCTTGTGTCTCCACCAGGAATACACCGTAGGCGCCCTCTCTGTGGATGGGCGAAACATTCACAATGTGCACTGTCGCCGTACATGCCTGCAAGAAGAACATCATTAATAATATGAACCACTTCATGGAAGCCTCTGTTCTTGAGCTGGTAGTCACGGACGAATACTGGTCCTGTTTCTGATTTTGGCCGGCACTCGATCTATCGCTTTCAGGAAGAACTTGTCAGCGGCCAGGCGGTACCATTTCATTGCCTGGACATAATCCTGAGCCACACCCTTGCCGGTGGCGAACATTACGCCGATTCTCGTCCGGGCCTCATCATCGCCCTTTTCTGCAAGAGGAAGAAGAATCTCGAACGCTTTTGCATAATCATTATTTTCATAAGCGGCCCGGGCCTCTTCCAACTGATCTGCAAGGGCAGCCGCCGGGAGGATCGAGAGAAGCAGGGCAAGAATAGCAAGGCCGGGTTTAATCCGTTTCATGGTGTCGCTCCGTTTGCCGGAAAAATCGGATAAGGTTTATCAGGATGGTTCCCTTATAGGGCATGGAGAGCGCAAAGGCAACCGGCTTGTTCGCAGGCCTGCCTTTTGTTCTGAGCGTGGCGGCGATTTTTGACGGGTCGCAAAAAAATCCTTGACATTAAATTTAATTAGTTTAAATTTAATGTCATTAAATTTAAACTAATTAATTTAATGAGGTCAGATCATTCATTTCAAATCCGGCAGGCTCACATGGCGAGAACAACGCGAAGCAAGGTCGAAATCGGGGAGGTCAAAAACCGGATCATCGACTGCGCCATCGAAATCATAGAAAAAAACGGCGTGGAAAACCTCACCATGGCGGCCCTCGGAAGCCGCCTGCGCATGACCGGCCCCAATCTCTATAACTATTTTCCGGGCAGGGACGAGCTTCTGATCTCCCTTAACCGGAAGCTCTTCCAGGGCCTTCTGGCCGAACTCACGAGCGCCGCCGAAAATTCCGGTCCTCCGGGCGACCGGCTGAGGGCCCTGGTGATGGCCTTTATCGGGTTCGGAACCCGAAACGCCCACATCTACGACCTCATGTTCAGCCGGCCAAGGAGAATAACCCGCGACTACGCCGGAACCCCCCAGGAAGATCTGGCCGGGGAGGAGACCCGCATCGCGCTTGGCGCAATGAACCTTGCGGCGGAGGTATTGAAGGAGCACATAACGGCGGACGCCACCCTGAACGTGGCCGACCCGCATTATCTGATCGTCAAGGTGATCAGCGAGCTTCACGGGATAATCTCCCTCCACAACAGCGGCCTTCTCTTCGACATGGTGGAGAAGCCGCGCGAGGTTTTGATGAAAATGGCCGGGGAAATCATAGATTCCGCCCTTTTGAGCCACCAGCCAAAAAAATGAAGGAAGGCCCATCATGTTAAAGAACCTCCTGGAAGGAATGACCGGAAACTTTTCGGCGGGTCCGATGATTTTGCAGCGACTGGAAAGGCTGTCCGGCCCGGGCAGGGGTGCTGCCCTCGACAGTCGTGGGTTTTTCTCCTTCAGCCGCAGCATCCCGGAAAAAAGCGTGAAGGCCCGTGGCATAAACGCCCTGGTTTACGGGCTTTTGCAACTTTTCGCCCACGCGTTCAATCTCAGGCCCGACCTTCGCCAATGGCTTACGGCCAACGGAAAGGGGAAGCCCGGAAAGCTCAAATTCGACAGGTATCTCGATTTTTCCGTGGGAATACGCTCCCGCGACAACCAGGTGAAACAAACCCTGGTCTTTGAGAACGGCAGGGTGAGGGCCATTTGGGGAATGCCGGAAAAAACCGACACCAGCCTGGTTTTCCGGACGCCGGAGCACGTTTTGGAAATGCTTCGGGCCACCCCGGACGAGGCCATGATCATGCTGGTGGAAAACCGCATGAACACCGAGGGCAACCTTGCCCTCACGAACCTGTTCAATTTCTACTTAAACCTCCTCTTGGGGAAAAAGCAGCAGGAAGAGGTGGACAAGCGGATCGCCGAAAATCGGAAGCGCCTTCTTGGTGAGGCCAAACCCCTATCTTTGGGGCGGCGGGAGGAGAAAAGCCAGCGGCGGAATTCCCGGATATCGGCCCGCTCCGTGGATAAGGGCTTGAAATACCTGGAAGATCCCTTTCTCCCCGAATGGGGGCTGGAGGACTTTCCCAGGCTTGGCGACATCCATTCCAAAATTTTCACCGTAAGGCCGAAAATCTGCGCCGAGCGGCCAAGGCTTCTCACCGAGTGGCACCGGGAAAACGGCTTCGAGACCGACCGCGAGGGACGGCCCTGGAACCCGGAGCTCAGGCAGGCTTTGGCGCTTCAGCACCTTCTGAGCAACAAGAAGCCCATAGTGTGGGAGAACGACCTTCTGGGAGGCACAAGCGGCACCTCCTTCATAAGCCCCCTGATCTATCCCGACGCCTCAGGCACCACCATCTGGGGCGAGCTTTTTTCCTGCCGGGACCGGGAACTGGTTCCCTACGAGGTGGACGACGAAACCATCAACGAGCTTCATTACGACATCTTTCCCTTCTGGAGCCGCCGGAACATAAGGGAATGGGTGCGCGACGAGTACGCTAGCCCCCTGTGCCAGAGAATCGACGAGCACATGGCGGCCTTCCTTATCTGGAAAACCATAGGAGCCAGCGAAACCATACCGGATTTCGAATCCATCCTCACCCTTGGAACATCGGGCCTCATCTCTAAGATGGAGGACGAGCTTTTGCGGGACAAGGAGGCGGACCGGAAGAAGATTGACACGCTTCGGGCCATGATGATCAGCCTTCAGGGCGTTAACGCCTGCGCCCGGAACGTGGCTTCGGAGGCCCGGAACCAGGCGGCCCTTTGCAAAGACCACGCGCGCCGGGAGGAACTGGACAGGATTGCCAAGGCCCTGTCCCACGCGCCGGAGCGCCCGGCCCGGACCCTCTTCGAGGCGGTGCAGGCGGTGTGGATAGTAAAAATCGCCCTGAACATGGAAAACTCCAACGACGGCATGGGCTACGGACGCCTGGACCAGCTCCTTCAACCATATTTTGCCGCCGACATGGAGCTTATCCCAAGCCCCGCCGCACGGAGGGACTATGTCAAAAAGGCGGTGGAACTCCTGGGCTGCCTCTTTCTCAAGACCAAGGACCACACGACCTTGAACCCGGACCTTGCCAACCACATCTTCGGCGGAAGCCCCCCCAGCCAGACCGTCACCGTGGGCGGCGTCACCCCCGACGGCGAGGACGCGGTCAATGACATGAGTTACGTGATTTTGAAGGTCACCGAGCTTCTGGGCCTGGACGACCCCAACGTTAACGTGCGCTACTCGCAGGAAAAGAACAGCGCCGAATTTTTGCGCAGGGCCAATGACGTCAACTACATCACAGGGGCCACACCCGCCATTCACAACGACAGCGCCATGATCGGGGCGCTTTCCCAACACGGCTACGACATCCGGGACATCAGGGACTGGGCCGCCACCGGCTGCGTGGAGCCCACCATGAGCGGACGCCACTACGGCCACACCTCGGCCATCAACATCTCCATCGTAGCGGCCCTGGAAATGGCCTTAAACAACGGCCACCATCCCTTAATGGGATGGGACCTGGGGCCTCAAACGGGTGATATCAGCGCTAACGCCTTCCCCGACTTCGAGTCCTTTTTCAGGGCCTTCGAGGCCCAGTTCGGCTTTTTGATCGATCAGTCGGTGGAATACAACAATCTTTGCGGCAAGGTTTACCAGAAGTACCGGCCCTCGAACCTCCTGTCGGCCCTCACACGCGGCTGCGTGGAAAAAGGACGCACGGTGGTCAACGGCGGGGCGAAAATCAATTCCACCGGAGCCACCTGCATAGGGCTGGCCGACGTGGCGGACTCGCTCATGGTGATCAAAAAGCTCGTGTTCGATCAAAAAAAGGTGAGCTTTCGGGAATTGAAGGAGGCCATAGACCGGAACTTCGAGGGCCACGAGGCCCTTCGCAAAATGGCCGTCAACCGTGTGGGCTTTTTCGGGTCAGGCGACCCGGAGGCCGTGGCAATGGCAAACCGGGTGGCGGGCTTCGCCCACGATTCCTACGCAAGCCGCGAAAACTACCGGGGAGGCGGGCATCACACCGGCTTCTGGTCCATGTCCAGCCACGCGGCCTACGGCAGGCTCACGGGAGCCCTTCCATCCGGGCGGCTCTCCGGCAAGCCCTTCACCCCCGGCCTCACCCCGGAGCCCAACGCGTCCCCGAACCTTCTGGACAACCTAAACGACGTGGCGCGCCTTGAATCCAAAAACCTGGACAACAACATAGCCTTCAACGTAAAGGTTGTGCCGGGGCTAAAGGACTCCCACGAAAAGGTGGTGGATTACATCCATGCATACTCGTTGACCTTTTTCCAGCAGGGCGGGATGCAAATCCAGATGAACGTGGTTTCCACCGAAATGCTGAAGGACGCCATGGCCCACCCGGAAAACTACCGGAACCTTCTGGTCAGGATTTCCGGCTACTGCGCCTTTTTCACCCAACTGGACGAAGACGCCCAGAGGGAGCTGATCGAACGCGCTGAATACGGCCTGTAACAGGCTGTCGAAAAACGCGAATCGGCAGTGCCAGAGCATCAAAGTCAATTTCGGTCACGTACAAACATCCTGATTTAACCCAAGAATTATGCGATTTCTTGGGCGGGTACGCTCCCACCTTGCCTTTTCGCTCTCCTTGCGCTTCATCGTTTTTCATCAGCCTGTTTGATTCGAGTTTTTTACGGGCTGCTAATTCAGAAAGGACGCTCATGGCGAAAAAGCCTCTCATACTGGACATCAAGGGGCACACCCTGGATGACGGGCCTGGGATACGGTCCGTCATCTTTTTCAAGGGCTGCCCCTTAAACTGCGTGTGGTGCCACAACCCCGAAAGCAAGAAGCCGGAGCCCGAAATCTCCTTCGACCCCAAGGAATGCGTCGGCTGCAAGGCCTGTGTCGACGCCTGCCCGGAAGGCACCATCTCCTTCGACCTGCCCCATCGCGTGGACCGCGCCCGCTGCACCCTTTGCATGGCCTGCGCCGAGGCCTGTCCTTCCAAGGCCCTGGCCCCGGTGGGAAAGCTCATGGAGATCGAGGACATCGTGGACGCCGTCATCCGCTACAAGCCCTTTTTCGATACGTCGGGCGGCGGCGTCACCCTCTCCGGCGGGGAGCCCACCCTGTTCCCGGAATTTTTGTCCGGGGTGTTGAAGGCTCTGAAGGCCGCAGGTATTCACACGCTTCTGGAAACCAGCGGCCACTTTCTACGGGAGCGTTTTGAAACCCTCATCCTTCCCTGGGTGGACGACATCTACATGGACATCAAGTTCATCTCCCCCGATTCCCACAAGAAGCATTGCGGGATTCCCAACGAAAGGATCCTCGATAACTTTCGCTGGCTCCACTCCATAAAAGAGGGCAGGGGGATCGGGCTTCTTCCGCGCACCCCCCTGGTGCCCGGCATCACCGACACGGAGGAAAATCTTTCGGCCATCGCAGGCTTTCTTAAAGACCTGAACGTGGAAAAGGCGGCCCTTCTGGCCTACAACCCGCTCTGGCACGACAAGAACTTCAAGATCGGCGAGGAAAACATCCTTGGCAGGGAAGAGATCATGACAAAGTGGATGAGCCGGGAGCGTATCGGGGAATGCGAGGCTATTTTCAAGGAAGCGGGAATAAGGCTTGTGTGACGGAAATTCTTGAGATCAAGGCAAAACGACTTGCCGGACGAAGCATGGACCAAGCCCGGACCCCCCATTTAAAATGTGACCCGAAATTTTAAATGGAGGCGTAAACATGAATCAGACAAGGCCCCTGTCCATGCCCTATTTGCGGAAACTCATCCACATTCGCTGCGGCGACCTCTGCAAGGCCCCAGGCATAGGCGCAGCGGGCCTTCCCGAAGTGGTGGCCGGGTAAACGGGCATCTTGCCTGGGGCATGACAATGGTCTAGGGCGACCGCGACAACATCGACCGGCAGGCGCTGACATTTACCCCATGCGCAAAAAGGGCCTCGTTCCATCTCCGGGCCGGACCGGCGGGCACGACTGGGAAGGCTTCGTGCCCAACGGGTCGCTTCCCTTTTCCATCAATCCCGAACCAAAACAGGCATAGAAACGGGAGGACGCCAAATGCTCACCGAAACGGACATCCTTGAGAGAATGATGTACATGGCCGATAACGGTTACAATTGCAGCCAGATTCTGATGGACTTGACCTTAAAACAACTGGGCAGAAACAATCCCGATCTCGTGCGCGCCATGTCCGGCCTCGGCGACGGCTGCGGATTTTTCCAGGAAACCTGCGGAGTAATGACCAGCGCGGCATGCGTTATTTCGCTTTTTGCGGGGAAGGGCGCAGACGACGAAAACGAGGAAAGATACCTGCTTCCCATGCTTCAGGACTTAAACGACTGGTTTCAGGAGGAAATCGGCGCGAAATATAAGGGTACGAGGTGCAGGGATATCGTGGGCGATCTGGTTGGCACTCCTTCCGGCAAACAAATTTGCGGCGGCGTGGTTCTGATGGCCTGGGCCAAGGTGAATGAATTGCTTCAATCCTATGGATATCCGCGCGACACGGCGCAACCCTGACCGCCACCGCGCTAGGGCTTATCGTCTCTTTTAGGGCGCTTCGGGCGTCTTTGGTTTCCACTCCCGCAGCGTCTTTGCCGGTTAGGCTATTTGGTTAGGGGTCATTTTTGATACTGTTAGTGGGTAGTCGACTCCACTCCCACTCCAAGCGTTCGGCCTCGTCTATTTGGGCAGAGGTCATTTTTGACAATGCAAGACTGGCGTTCGTCATTGCATTGACTTGGTCTTCATCATGCCCTTGTAAACTTTCTACCGCCCGAAGGGACCAAATATACGATTGAACAATATTTAGGGGTAAGCCTATACCTTCTCCGTACATGACGCCCAAATTATATTGAGCCAAACCGTGCCCCTGTTCGGCGGCCTTGTGGCACCACTTGGCAGCCTCGACAGAATTTTTTGATACGCCCCGACCGGTTTCATACATCCCGGAAAGGCAAAATTGAGCATTCGGATTTCCTTGTTCCGCCGCCATGTTGTACCATTTCACGGCCTCGGAAAAGTCTTGAGGCACGCCGTCGCCATTATTGTACATCCGGCCAAGATTTAATTGCGCGGTTGAATTTTTTTGTTCCGCCGCCTTTCGATACCATTTTGAAGCCTCTGAATAATCCAGGGGAACGCCTTGGCCCTTGGCATACATTGTGCCGAGTATCGATTGAGCCTCTGCATTACCCTTTTTTGCCAATGAATGGAAAATCTCCAACGCCTTTGCATAGTCCTTTTTCTCGTAGGCGGCCTTTGCGTCTTCAAGCTGATCGCAAAAGGCAATCGCCGGAAGGATTAGGAGAAGCAGGGCAAGAAGCGCAAGGGCAGATTTTGTGTGCTGCATGGCGATGGTTCCGTAATCTCAAGGGGAACGGAGGAAGCGCGTTGATCCCGGCGAGTCCCATATATGGCATTGGAAGCGCAAAGGCAACGCAATTTCGGTATTGCAGGGGCAAGTGATGCCGCCACGGCCTGTCGGCATGGCGGCCCTTGATCGAAAATCAGTCCCTCAGGCAGCGGAGTTTGGCCAGTTGTTCCGCGTAGCCGTAGATGTGCAGGCCCTTGGATTCCACCAGCATCTCGCCGTCCTTTACCCCTATGGAGGCCGCCATGTATTCCTTCAGGTGCTGGATTCCGGCCAGATTGGCGGGAAGCCCGGCCCAGAGGTCCCAGCTTCTGAAATAGACGAAAAAGTTCAAGGCCCCATCCTGGATGCGGGTGTCTATGTGCCGCAGGCATGGCGGGTCGCAAAGGGCCAGGTCCGAAGGCTGGGCCACCTGGAGCACCATCTGGTTATTGCGGTGCCCGTATTTTTTGTAGGCCGCGATTATCCACTCTATCTGGTTGATGAAAAGATCGTCGCCCTCCCTGAAAACCGCCTTGCCGTCCACCTCCTCCAGGTTGATTATCTCGCAGTTGCCCTCCTGCCACCAGGAAAGGGTCTGGCCGGTGACCGGAACGCGGGTGAGGCGCTCGCCGTAGGTGTAGCTCTCGCCCTCGGCCTTTTCCGGGGTCATGAGGTATTCCAGGTAGCTCCTGTCCCGGCCAGGGCCGCCGTAGATGTAGTCGTTCTCCACGGGGTTGGGGATTCCGAGAGCGGGGGGGATGTCCGGCAAAAGGGGCAGGGTGCCGGGAAGGCGCACCCTTGCGGCGAAAAAGTCGTATTCCAGCCGGGTCTGGCCGGCGTATGAGCCCTTGTCTATGGTGAAGCGCCGCCCGTGGTCCAGGATGTCGTGCACGGCCTGGAACCAGAGGTCGGGCAGGTCGCGGGCGGTGATGAGATGCATGTTCATTTTTTCGGTCTCCCGGATGGACGGATTGAGGGCCTTTGAAGAGGATGCGAATATGGCGTCAATCCGGCTGTTTTTCAACCCAAAAAGGAATCACCCCATTTTTTGGCGAAGGGGCCTCGTGCGCAGGCGGTAGTACCATTTGCCGTGGAAATTCTGGTAGGCCCAGGCAAGGCGTATCTGCCAGGGCAGCTTCGGTATCCAGAAGCTTTCGGGAATGGGCTCGCGGCCACCCTGGCTGATTTTTGGTTCGATTTCGGCGCTTACGAATCCCTCTCCGTCCTGCCATGCCATGCGGGCGAGGATTTTTCCTTCGGCGTCGATTATCGAGGTTTCCCCCAGCATGTGGGATTTGAAGGGAAAGCCTGGGATGAGGGGCATTTTTCCGGTGAAATGACCGGCGTGGGCCGCGTGAACCACCGGTACCCCAAGGATGCGGGCCATGCGGGACGGGGTGTCCTTCATGATTTCCAGCATCTCGTCATCCAGGCTTCTTGGAAAACCCGGAAGGAGCTTTTCAGGAAGCCCCCACCAGCAGGAGCCGCCCACAACCATTTTCACCCTGCCCCTAAGCCTTTTTGCGGTCTGGGTGCGCACGAACTCCCAACACATGGCGGCTCCCACCGGCCCGATGGGGGTGTCTATGATTCCGTCGTCGGAGCCGCCCACGTAGTAGCAGTTCTCCCACATGGTGGGAAGGTCCTTGTCGTGGAATCCGAAGGATCCGTCGGGATTGGCCAGCACGAAGCGGTTGACGGTGTCGCCGCCGGTGTCAGCCATGAAGGAGCCGCCCACGAAGCCGCCGTGTTTTTTCGCCAGATCGCGCAAAAGCAGGAAGGGCTCGCCGTCTGCCGGACGGCTGGCGCGGATGAAATCCGGGTGGAAGTTCACTGCAGAGGGGAAAAATTCGGGCAGTACAACCAGTTCCGCGCCCGCCCGGAAGGCGTCTTCCACAAGCCTTTTAGCCATTTCAAGGTTGGCGGAAACGTCCGCCGGTTTGGCCGTCATCTGAATCGCAGCAACCTTCATTCATGCCCCTTCATGGCCAAGGCCTCTAATATTTTCATCGGCGGAATCAGTCTTCCACCTTGGTCCAGTCCATTTTTTCCGAAATCGCCCCGGCCAGGGATTCCAGGTCGGCGTCCGTGTGGTATTCCATGCCTGCGGGCGTAATGCTCACGGAATCAGCGTGGGCGGTGAGGAGAAAGGCCCTGTGATGCGCTGATTCGGCGTCCACAGAGTCCCTGCCGTCTTTTGCGGCCACGTTCATTTTTCCGTTGCACAGGCATACGTAGGAGTTCATGGAATCCTTCACCCTCACGCAAAAGGCCGTGCCCCTCACCCCGCATACGGCAGTGGGGGTGTTCACCGAAAGGGCGAACTGCCTCTTGTTGCCGTAGCGGTTGAGCCCCCTGGCAAGGGCGGAAAGGGTTCCCCTTATAAGCTCCAGGGTCTTCCTTTTTCCGCTTACCGAAATTTTTACGCGGGTTTCATGCCAAAGGCGCAGAATGTTCTTATCGGCGAAAACAATCTCGCACAGGCCCATTTTGCCCGTGGCCACCCAGTCCCCGTCCTTCAAAAGGCCTCCCTGTACGGCCCGCCTGCCGTTTACCGTGACCCTGCCTTCCACTTTCGTTATCCGGGCCTGATCGGATTTTCCTGCGGCCCACGCGCCAAGGGAGGCTGCCGTCAACAGAAAAGCCATCACCGATAAAAGAAGAGCTGTCTTTTTCATGTTCCCTCACGTTTTTTGAGTGAACGGCGTTTGCGGACGGATAGCCACAAGGATTCACCATGGAAACCGATTGCTGAACCTCTTACTTATCACAGGCCGCAGCGGAATATCAAACCCCTGCCCGCGAGGCGTTTTTACCCATTGAATTTTTCTGGACTGGAAGACACTTTTCATGTTAGGGTAGGATACTTTCTAATACTTTGTAAAGTTGCGCACAAGGGCAACTGGTTTATGATGGGACGGAAAACCGCGTCAGCCGGCGGGATGGAACAAAATACCGCATCGGGTGATTGAGCGTGACTGACGAGACGCCATGATTCGCATTCGCCTGGCTTAAGGGTCTTAAGCCCGAAACCGGCGGGAATGGCATGGAAACGGTGTTGGGGGGAACAATGAACAGGATCGTTCGGGTTGCCATGGCAGTCTTTCTGGCTGCGGCGTTTTGCCTCGTGAACACGGGCCTTGCATCGGACAACGCTCCGGCTCCGTCTCCCCAGAGCCTGATCAAGGAAGTAAGGAAAAGCACCCGGAAGCCCGCCCCTCTTGTTCCGGGCGAGTCCGCCCACAGCCGCAAGGCTTTTCGGGCGCACAGAAGGCAGCTTCGCAATTTTAACGCCACAACGGCTTCCTGGGGTGAGAAGGCCCTGGACGATGCAGCCTTGAGCGAGCTTACGGGCAACCTCGGCCTGCCCCTCATCGCCGTTGACCGCGTAAGGCCCGGAGTGGCCGGCGGGCGCTATATCCGGCTTTCTTCCACCTACCTTCTGTCTTCAAGGGGAGTTGACCCCGAAACCGGGCTTTACAGGACGAACATCGTTCCGCTGGTTTTCATCGAAAGCGCCTACACCGATGACGACCCGCCCATGTTCGACCCCATTGCCCTCATGGAGCCTTTCGGCAACGAGATTTCAGCCTCACTGGACGGCGAAAACTACAACATTTTCGCCCTCGACGGAACGCCCCCGTTTTTTTTCGACAAAGACTTCAAGGATTACTACGCCTACGGCTCCCACCTTCGCTACTGGACCCTGGCGAAATGGCCCTATGACAGCGGCGAAGACGTTTATGTCTATGGGGATTTTCCGGGCAACTGGCCCCTGGTGTACTGGCCGTACAGCAAAAATTACGACGGCACGCGCATCAGGGGCTGGAAAAGGCCGCCCCGACCGAACGTCACCGTTGTGACCAAGGATGGAACCATCACCCTTTACACCAACCTTGAGATAGAGCTTGAGCACATAAGCTCCTACGACGACGACGGCTGCGGCGACGATGTCGGCGGCTACTGGACCTGGGCCGGGCTTTACGCCTACATACCGGTGAACGGAGTCACCCTGGGCGGAAGAAGCGACCGGGACAGCTGGCTTTGGGTGGACCTGCCCGTAAGCACCATGCATTTGAGGGTGAGAGACATCTACATAGACGACAAGATCACCTACACCGGACCCCGCAGCCTGGGCTCCCTGGATGCGAGCCTCACCCTGGGCGCAAAAATATATCTCACCACCCACAGGTAGTCTTGTCCGGCAAAAGTATTTCAGGGGGGCTCTTCTTTTCCTTAGGAAATGAGGGGCTCCCTTTTTCGCTCAATCCCCCCCGGTGTTCCGTAACCCGCATCAACCGGCATTATGCATAAGCCCGAAGAGAGCCCAAGGCTTAGGGTTGCTTTTTGCTCATCCGGGCGGGTGCTTGCCCGGAAAAAAGTTCAGGAGCGGCAGATGACAGTCAGCCAGTACGAAACGAAAGAGAACCGAGCCGTTCGGTTGAGGGCCGTGCCCCAGCCCGACTCCATCCGCATAAGGAAGCTGAAAAAGGCGGTGATGGAGGCCTCCCCCGGAGTCTGCCCTGAGCGCGCCCTTATCTGGACCGATTATTTCCGGGACAAGTCCAACCGGTCCAAGCCCGCGCCGGTTCAGATAGCCGAGGCCCTGAGCCGGGTTCTCGCCGAAAAGTCCGCCACGGTTTACGACGATGAAATCATAGTGGGCAATTACAGCAGCCACAGGGTGGGGGGAAACATCTTTCCGGAGCTTCACGGCGCTGCCGTGCTTCTGGACCTCTTCCGCATTCCCTTCAGAAAAACCTCGCCCCTCAGGCTTTCTTCCTCCGACGCCGTGAAACTGAGCGCCATACTGCCCTTCTGGTCCACCCGATTTCTCGCCGCAAGGGCCTTCCCGTCCCGGATCGAGAGCCTTAAGTTCACCGCCGACCAACTGTCCGCACGGTTTTACCTGATAAACGAGACAGGCGGCATAAGCCATTTTCTGCCCGATTACGAAAAGCTCATCAACAAGGGAGCGGAAGGGATCGCAGAAGAGGCGGCGGAGCGCCAGAGGCAGGCCGAATACGGAAGCGGGCAGTGGGCGTTTTACGAGGGCGTGATCATTGCGATGACGGGGCTTTCAAGGTTCGGAGAGCGCTACGCCGAACTTTGCGGGAAAATGGCCGAGCGGGCAAAGGACCCGGAGCGCGCCAGGGAGCTTATGGAGATCGCCGAAACCTGCCGAAGGGTTCCCAAAAAACCCGCCCGCACCTTAAGGGAGGCGGTTCAGTCGCTTTTCTTCGCCCAGGTGGCCATCAACCTGGAAAGCCTCGACAACTCGGTGTGTCCGGGGCGCATGGATCAATACCTTTTTCCGTTCTACAAGGCTGACCTGGACGCGGGCAGGCTCGACCGCGAACGCGCCAAGGAGATACTTTCGGCCTTTTCCATAAAGATGAGTGAGATAGTGCCTGTTTTTTCAGGGGCAATAACCCGGTATCACGGGGGCATGTTCAACGGCCAGGTGGTCTGCGTGGGCGGAACCGACGAAAAGGGCCTCGATTCGTCCAACGAGCTTTCCTTCATCTTCCTGGAGATCATGGACGAGCTTCGGATGCGCCAGCCCAACTATCTTGCCCGGATGCACAAAAACTCCCCTGACGAGTATCGGGAAAAGGTCTATTCCGTGCTTTCGGCTGGGGCCAATTCCCCGGCTGTCTACAACGACGAGGTGATAGTCCCGAACCTCGTTCGCGGTGGACTGTCTCTCGCCGACGCACGCAATTACTCGCCCGTGGGCTGCGTGGAGCCGGTCTGCCAGGCAAAGAGCTTCTCCTCCACCGACGCGGCCCTGGTGAACGCCCCCCTTGCCCTGGAGCTCGCCCTCAACCAGGGTCGGCGCTTCGGCTCGCACCTAAGAACCGGCGTCCCCACCGCTCCCGTAAGCGAGATGCGGACCTTTGACGAGGTTAGGGACGCCTTTCTCGCCCAGTTGGGCCACATCGTGGAAAAGCTGATCCTGGACCTCCAGGCCATAGAGCGGGCCAACGCCAGATTCCACCCCACGCCCCTTTCGTCCGGCCTGATCGACGGTTGTCTCGATAAAGGCATCTGCTCCACGGCGGGCGGCGCGGTCTACAATTTTTCGGGCATCCAGTGCGTGGGGCCAGCCGAGGTCGGCGACAGCCTTGCCGCCATCGAGCAGGCGGTCTTCATCGAAAAGCGTTTCAGCCTTTCCGATCTTGTTGGGCATCTCAAATCGAACCTGGAAGACGAGGCGGTGAGGCGCTACCTTCTTTCGCTTCCCAAGTTCGGAAACGACCTCGAGAAGGCTGATCTGCACACGGCCTGGGTGGTTTCCTCCTTCCACGACCAGCTTCTCGGACGGAAGAACACCCGTGGCGGGCCTTACACGATGGGGCTTTACTCGGTGACCGTCCACGCCCATTTCGGGAGCGTCACCGGGGCGCTTCCCAGCGGACGCCGAAGGGGCGAGCCCTTCGCCAGCGGCATAGCCCCCGGAAACGGCAGGGACCGCAAGGGGCCAACGGCCCTGGTGAACTCGGTGAACAGGCTGGATTTCACCAAGGCCCAAAACGGGGTCAACTTTAACCTGAAATTCGACGGCAACACCGTAAGGGGCAAAAAGGGCGCGAAACTCCTGGACAGCCTCATCGGGGCCTATTTTACAGGCGGGGGGATGCAGGCCCAGGTGAACGTGATAAGCCCGGAAGTCCTCCTGGAGGCCCGGAACAACCCGGAGCGCCATCCCGGCCTTCTGGTTCGGGTCTCCGGCTATTCGGCCTATTTCAACGATCTCACACCCGGACTCAAGGACGACGTCATCCGCCGCACGAGCCTTCAGGGGATTTAGCGACGTTTTTAAAGGAGGGGTTCCATGAAAAAGCTGGCGTCTGTTTTAATGGGCGTGGTTCTGGCTATAGCCGTAACGGCTTGCGGAAAACCGGAGGTCAAGGAGGAGAAGGCCGAAGCCCCCAAGCCAGAGGTGGCCAATCCTTACGCGGTGCAGGTGAAGGTGATGGAAAAGGCCAAGGACTTGAAGGCCGAAAGCGAAAAGAAACTGGCCGAGCAGATGGCGAGAGAGGCGGCCCTGGCCAGGGAGGAGGCAGGGCAGTGAGGCTTACGGGCCGTTTGGCCCGGACTATGGACTTTCAAGGGATTTGACCGAGGCTGCGTAGGCTGCGATGTCTCCCTTGCGCAAAAGACCTTCGGCGGTCATGGAGCGCACCATGCCGTAAACCGGCCTTTCCTTGAAGGGGCGGTCGTGCAGGCCGAAAATCCATCCCACGCCCGCGTATGAGTTGGGGTCCCGCCCGTCCAGAAAATAGCGGTTGTTGAGCCGCATAAGGTTGGCGTGCGCCTGCTGCGGGGTTTCGGACCAGAAAAGGACCATCTTCCCCCAGTACATGCGAAGATGATTGGGCGCGAACCCGGTCACCCGCATCTGGGTCATGACCGCGTTCCAGTAAGGGTCGTGGGTCTTTGAGGCTTCCAGTTCTTCAAGCCGGTAAAGGGCTGGCCGTTTGTCCGCCAAATGGCTGTGAAGGGTTTTTCCGGCCCATGACGGAACCGATGAATAATCTCCGCAATCCGGGGTATGGGCCGTGAAATTGGCGGCAAGCTCACGCCTTACGACCAACTGCTCCAAAAAGGAGTCAATGGCCGCCTGTGGGGCGTGTCCGGCTGATTTCGCGGCCAGGGCCACAGTGACCGGCGAAATCTGGCCGAAATGAAGATAAGGGCCAAGCCGCGAAACCCGGTGCGGAGCAAAGGGGTCGCCGCCCATGCCGTATTCCGGGAGCCCTTTTTCGATGAACCTTTCAAGAATCACGCGGGCCTGACCGCTTCCCCCCCTGTAAAATCCGCTCACCCTTCCGGCAGTTTCATCCAAAGGAAGCCCGTTCAAAAGGCGTTCGCAAAAGGGCAGGGGCTCATTGTGAAGGTCAAGGCCCAGGCCGCTCCTTTTCGGGGTCCTGTTTTCGTGGGGCTTTAGAAAGCCATCCCGGATTTTCATTATTTTCGGGCGGATGGTGCGGGCTGCGTACTCGCTTTTATCGGACACGGCAAAAACCGGAACCACCACGTCGGTCTCCACCCTGTCCACCCTGACTTCGGCCTTTTCAAGGAACATCCGGGCCCAGGCAAGCTGTATCGGGGTATAGCCCGTGTCGCACACCACGCAGGCGGCGTTTTCGGAAAGTTCCAGGGCCGCCCGCCAAGGCTCGGCGAGCTTCATGACCAGGGGGATTTTCCGGTCGGCCAGGGCGGAGGCGGTTTCCTCAAGGCCTTCCAGCATGAAGGCGTAGTGGCGCAGGTTGGCTTCGGGGTATGACGAAGTGAGCCCGAAAACAGCGGCCACCGGAAGGCCAAGGCGGTCCGCCAGCATGACCGCGTGGTCCAGGGCCGGGTTGTCCCAGGCCCTCTGGGCCTGCTGCATCCAGTACAGGACGTAGCCCCCCCTAGGCGAAATGCTGAGCCCATTGGAGCTTATGCGCATGTCTTCCAGGTCTTCGGCCATTTCCCGGTTTCCCGTTCCCGTTATCAGACGTGGTTGCGGAGCCCAAGTTCAGCCGGATGGGGGTTGAGGTAGGCCTGCTCTTTGAGATAGGCCTGGTCGAACTTTCGCACGTAGTGGTTGCAAAGGGTTATGGGAACGATGAGGGGCAGGTGGCCCTTGCGGTAGCTTTCCAGCATCTCCAGAAATTCGGCCTTGTCCGGGGAATCGAGCCGGTTTTTGAAATAGCCGATTATGTGCATCAGCACATTCACGTTTTTTGCAGGGGTTGCCGCATACGAAAGGGCTTGGTTCAGGCTTTTGGCATATTCCGAAAAAAGGGCGGCCAGATCGCTTTTTCCGGCCAGGGCCACGAGTTTTCCCATTTTGCGGTAATGCTCCGGGCTGTGGCTCATTAAAAGGAGCTTGTGCCGGGTATGGAAATCCACCAGCCCGGAAGGTGTGGCGCGCTCTTGCATCATTTCCCTGAAACGCATGAAAACGAAGACCTTTTCGATGAACCTTTCCCGCAGGACCGGATCGTTAAGGCGTCCCTCGTCCTCAACCGGGACAAGGGGAAAGCGCTTCATGAAGGCCCTGGCGAAGATGCCTGCGCCCTTCGGTTCGGGCACTCCCTTTTCGTTGTAGACCTTGACCCGCATCATCCCCGAAGAAGGCGAGCGGCTCTTGAAAATGAAGCCGGATAGCGGCTCGCGGGCGAGTTCGTCCAGGCGCTTTTCCGCCCAGGACTTCATGAGGAAGGTGATGTCTTTCCGGGTGGTTATGGTCATAAGGCGCGGGTCCGCCACGTCGCCTTCCAGCCTCATGGGCTCGCGCGGAACCGGCAGCCCGCACTCCACCTCCGGGCAGACGGGCAGGAAGCTGACCCAGCGTCCAAGGGTGTCGCAAATATACGGGTCGCGGGTGTGGTTGCCGTCGTAGCGCACGTTTTGCCCCAGAAGGCAGGCACTGATGCCCAATGTTAAGGGGAGCATGGGTCTTTTCCCTATCCCTTCATCTTTCCTGTTGACGGAAGGCTTTCAGCAGGAATCATCGTCCAGAACCTCGCGCAGCTTGCTGCGGATGCCTTCGATGCTGTAGGGCTTGCTGATGAAATAAAAGCCCTTTTCCAGTATCCCGTTTCTGGAGATTATGTCAGAGGAAAAACCGGACATGAAAATGGCCTTCAGACCGGGCTGTCTGGCCCTCAGCCTGTCCACCAGCTCCCGTCCGTTCATTTTGGGCATTCTGACGTCAGTCAGCACAACGTTGATGGGTTCGTTCAGTTTTTCGTATATCGCCAGGGCCATTTCGCCGTCACTGGCCGCAAGAACCCGGTAGCCCGCCTGGGTCAGTATCTGCTTTGTCACGTTTAAAACAGCCGCCTCGTCTTCCACAAGCAGAATGGTTTCACCAAGGCCGCATTTTTCCGGGCCGGAAGGAAGAAGGGCGTCCGGTTCAAGGGATTCGTAAACCCTGGGCAAATATGCGCGAAAAGCCGTTCCTTCCCCTGGGGGGCTGAAAACCTTCACCGTTCCGCCCTGTCTGGTGAAAAAGTTATGAACGGTGGCTAACCGCAGCCCGGTTCCCTTGTCAGGAGCCTCGGTGGTCAAAAGAGGATCGAATATCTTTTCCTGGATGAATTCCGGAATCCCGCCTCCGTTGTCTTTTACCTCGATCATAACGTAGTGGCCGGGAGCAAGGCCCAACGCAGATGCCTCGCTTTCACTTTCCAGGTACTGGTTTTCGGTCCTTATGGTGATTGTCCCGGGTCCGTTGATGGCGTCCCTGGCGTTTGAAACCAGGTTGTGGATGCACTGGAACAACTGGCCGGGGTCGGTCTTGACGTATCCCAGGTTCGGGGCCAGGTTGAGGGAAAGCCGGATGTTTTCTCCGACGTTCATGTGAAGCATATCCTTCATTTCCTTCACCACCCGGTTGATGGCGAAGACCTTGCTCGCGATCACCCTGTTGCTGGCGAAGGCGAGAATCTGCCTGGCCAGGTTGGCCGCCTGATCGGCGGCTTTTTGAATTTCGCGTATGGGCGTGCGCCAGGGGTCGTTTTCCAGCACGTCCTTCAGCATCAGGTCTGCGTAGCTTTTTATGATGGTTAAGCTGTTGTTGAAGTCGTGCGCTATCTTGGCGGCAAGCTCGCCCAGGCTTTCCCGGCGCTGGGAAGCCTCCATTCTTTCCATTTTGGCCAAATCCGCCACTGGTGCAAGATATTCCGGCATGAAACGCCTCCAGTGCTTTTCAGGGAAAGGGTGGATCCTAAAGTCCGCCTTGTGTTGGAATCTGCGCGTCGCTGTTTGGCGACCTGTAAAGCTGATTTTGGGCGGCAAGGGTTTCCCGGCGTCCGGTAGGCCCTTGGAAACGGTGTGGACTTCAGGTTGGCGGCCTTCAAACTGGCTGTTTTTGCCCGTTTGAAGGCGCTTTCATTTTCAGGTTGCAGCATAAGGCCAAGCGTACGGGGCGGTCGGACCCACGCCCTCCAGCGATTTGATGAAACCGGGCATGGCCGTCAATATGGCTTTTATGTCCCGTTCAATCCTGAAAACACATTATACCCCTTGAAAACCTTTTTTGCACCATTTTTCATACCGGGAAAGGTTTGCCCAAAGCCTTGCAGGGGCTCCGGGGCTAATGGCCTGATTGCCTAAAATTAATCGTAAATTAAATTAGTTGTGCTTAACGCCACTTCGCCCGAAACCGGCCCTCGGCCTTTTTTGGTATCCTTTCAAGGGCTTCCGTTTTTCTTTTCGGGAACGCAAAAAATACCCACTTGTCCTACGTCAGAAACTGTGAATATGCAAGATTTTTTACTTCTGTGGATTAATCAATACCAATTCAGACGGAATAGGGAAGCGGAACATGCGGAAGGGGCCTGCAAGTTAATTGTTGCGGCCCTGATTGAGGCGTGGGCGATTTATGCCATTTTGTCTATACGACGAACCCGTGCCTTGCGGCGAATTTGGAAAACATATGGGCAAGCCCCGCGCCGATGGTGAAGATGCATTGGTTGTCCAGGTTCTTGTCCGCAGTTTCGTCGAAAAAAACGTGAAGCGAGCTGGGAAGCCCGTCTTCGGGAAGGCGGTAGCAGATCATGACGGGCACCAGGGGCAGGGGGCGAAGCACCACCGAAACGTCCGACTGGAACTGGGGGGCCACCGGCTTTCCCCCGAACATGTGGACCATATCGTCGAAAAGGTCCGTGTAGACGTCGGCGATTTGCTTCAATACATCCTCGCAACGCTTTTTGAAAAGGGGGTAGTGGTCGATTCCGTCTTTCAGTTCACGGAAGGAAACCCAGTTGCCGGTGGGTATAAGCCCCTGGCCGTGGAGAACGTAAACAAGGAAGGGCACCGCAACCCAGGGGTTTACGTGGATATCCGTAAAGATGTTCCCCTTTTCATCGACGCCGTAATCCTTGCCCAGAACCTTTAAGGTGAGCCTGCCCGACGAAAAATCGGCCCCAAGCCTTTTGGCGGCTTCGGCAAGGTCGATTTTGGCGATACGCGCCTTCAGGTCGTCCATGAAGGCATTGCCGTCGCGGGCGGCCAGCCCGGACGGGCCTGATTTTGAATCTTTGGGGATGAATTCCTCCGGGACCTTCGGGCATTCGCCCAGTTGCTTCTGGCCGGTGAAAACTGCGGCGGCGAAGGCCAGGCAGGTTTTGCTGCCGCATTTCAGGCAGTTGGACTTGTCCAGGAGCTTATAAACCTCCATCACGTTTTTGAACTGAGCCATCATTGAATCTCCTGAAGAAACTTCCTTGAACCGGACGCCCGCCCATCGGCGGAAATCACTTCAACCCGGCCAGGGCCTTTCTGGCGTCCGGCCAGTCGTAGAGGACGGAGTCCCATACATAGGTGGGCCTGGCCGTTGCAAGGCAGCGGGAAAGCTCCTTCCGGGCAAGGTCCTTTTTGCCGCGCCTGGCCAGGGTTCGCCCAAGGGTCACAGAGGCCCAGGTAAGGTTGGGGTCTTCGGAAGCCGACTGCCGGGCGAGTTCCTCGGCTTTTGCCAGGTCCCGGAGAGGCCAGGGGGATTCCAGGTAGATGGCGGCCAGCACGGCCTTGGCAAGGGTTGCGAACCGGTTTTTAGGGTCCATCTCGATGACCTTGGCCAACTCGCTTTTGGTGCGGTTGACGAGGTTCAAGGCCTTCAGGGCTCCGGCCATGTCCGCCTTCATGGCGCAGTTGACCGCCACCCAGTAATGGGGTTCGGCCTTTTGGGGCGAAAGGGCCAGGGATTTTTCGGCCCATGAAAGGGACAGGTCGAAAAGCTCCTTTTTCCGCTTTTTATCCTCAAGAGCCTCGCCCTTTTTGAATATGACCTCGGAAAGTTTCCACATGGCATCGGAATTATCCGGGTAGATGGAAAGGACCTCCCGGTATTGGGCAGCGGCAAGATCGAGGTTTTTCAGGTCCTTGTGCATGATGCTCATAAGGGCCCAGCCCCGGTCGAAGGCCGCCTTCACCCTGGGATCGTCGTTTCCCGTATCGGCATGGGCGAAACAGGGCAGTCCCAGGAGCAGGGCCGCCAACACGGGAAAGATGATGAGCGCAGCGTTTGATCTCATTATCCGTCTCCTTTTTTTTCCCAACCCCTGCTGTCCCGCCCCTTGCCTGTACATCAAAATATATTACGGGGAGCAGGGTCTGGTTCCATTTTTCGAACTCCAAAAAACTTTGCAGGATGAGGGTTGTAGTATTTCTCCCCCCGGCCAGATTCCCTTGAAAATTTGGAAAAGAACCATGCTCCGCTTAATATCTTATCCTCTCCGGCACCGAAAAAAAAAGACCCTGGCGACATTTCATTTCAAACCGGCTCATTTGAGGGATGCAAGAACCTTTTTTGCGTCCGGCCAGTCATAGATTATCGAATCCCACACGTAGGTGGGGCGGGCTATGGACAGGCAGCGCGAAAGCTCCTTTTTGGCGAGATCGGTTTTCCCAAGGCTTGCGTAAACTTTTCCCAGCATCGTCGAGGCATAGGTCATGTTGGGGTCTTCGGCCACGGCCTCCCTTGCGTTGCACAGGGCCTTTTCCAGGTCCCGCACCGGCCAGGGGGAATCGTTGTAAATGGAGGCCAGAACCACTTTGGAAAGGGTGGCGAAACGGTTCTTGGGGGCCAGCGAGATCACCAGGGCGAGTTCCCTCTTGCAGCGTTTTATCATGCCCAGGGCCTTGACGGTCCTGTTTATTTCGGCCATCACCGCCATGTTGACCGCTATCCAGTAATGGGGTTCCGGCTTTTGGGGAGCTATTGCTGCAGCCTTCTCGGCCCAGCTTAATGATTGGTCGAAAAACGGCTTTCCCTTTTTCCAGTCTTTCAGTATCTGCCCCTTCTTGAACACGGTCTCGGACATCTTCCACATGGCGTCGGCGTTATCCGGATAAAGGGCGAGGACCTCTCTGTACTGGGCGATGGCCAGATCGAGATTCTTGATATCCTTGTGCATCTGCCCGAAAAGATACCAGCCGCGATCGAAAGCCGCCTTAACCTTCGGGTCGTTGTCTGCCTGGCTTGCGCCCGCTAAGCCCGGCAAAACGAACAAGAGCGTGGCCACGATGAAAAAAATTTCGATTTTGAACCCTGACCTCACAACCCCCTCCTTTTCAGCCTTCCTGTTTTCATGAATTACAGCCCGCCGGTTTGATCCTAACGGAGCTTGCGTTTTTATCCAGGCTGCTAACCTTCGCCTTCAAGAGACTCGGCTATGCGGCCCTTTTCATAGATGCTTGCGTAAACAGGGCCGGTTTCCAGAAGCTCCCGGTGGCAACCCTCCTCGACCAGTTTCCCCGAGGCCATGACGAAAATCACGTCCGCCCTGGCGAGGGTGGATGTGCGATGGGTTGCCATGATGGTGGTCCGGCCCTGGCGGGACCACAAAAGAGCGTCCACCACGGCGCTTTCGGTGCGCACGTCCACCATTGAAAGGGCGTCGTCAAGAACCAGAACCGCCGGGTCGCCGGCAAGGGCCCTGGCAAGGGCCAGCCTCTGGCGCTGGCCGCCCGATAGCGTTATGCCGCGCTCGCCCATGACCGCGTCGAGCCCGCCTTCGACCTGGCTTATTTCATCGCCCAGTTTCACAGCCGAAAGGGCCTTCCACACGGTTTCGTCCGAGATGCCGTCCCGCCCGAAAACGACGTTTTCCCTTATGGTTTCGGAGAAAATCACCGGCTCCTGGGTTACGAAGCCCATGTTTTTCCTGAGGGACGAAAGAGTTGCGTCCAACACGTCCAGTCCGTCCAGTATCACGCTTCCGGGAGGAGGTTCAACCAGCCTTGCGAGAGCAGCTAAAAGGGTGCTCTTGCCGCTTCCCACCGCCCCGGCGAAAACCGCGAAGGAGCCCGCCGGAATGTTTAAACTCACACCGGAAACAGCAGTCTCCGTCCTTCCCGGATGGGAAAGGGTGAGGGATTTGATTTCCACACAGCCACGTACGGGTTCCGAAATCGGCTTCGCGCCGGGCTTGTCCCGTACTGCGGGCCTTGTGTCCATCACTGCGCTTATGCGCTCCATGGCAGCCGCCCCTCGCTGGATGAGGTTGGCCACCCAGCCCATGGCCATCATGGGCCATGCGAGAAGCGAAAGGTAGGTTATGAAGGCCACGAAATCGCCGGGGCTGATCCTTCCCCATACGGCCAGCATCCCTCCGTACAGGAGCACCACCGCAAGACAGAGGTTGGTGACGGACTCCATCATGGGGAAGAATATCCCCAGGTTCTTCGCCATTCGGATGTTGCTGGAAGCGTACAGGGAGCTTGCCGCGAACACGCGCTCGCGTATCCAGCCCTTGCGCCCGTAGGCGGTGATCACGCGGTTTCCCGCAAAGGCCTCGCGGGTGCGCTCGGTCAGATCCCCGAAAATCGCCTGGAGCTTCTGGTATCCAAGCCACATGCGCTGGGTGTAAACCCGGCTTGCGATGATAACGAAGGGTGCGGGCAAAAGGGTCCAGAATGTTAGCCAGCCGTCGATGGCCGCCATGAACCCCACAGCAGCCGCGCCCAGCACGAAGCCGTCCATGGCCGCCACCAGGCCGAAACCCGCAGCCATGCGCACGGCGGTGAGGTCGTTCACCATCCGGGCCATCAGGTCTCCGGTGGGCGTTTTCTGGTACCAGGCGTCATCCAGGTTCTGAAGGTGTTCGTAGAGCCTTAGCCGCACCTCACGCTCCACCCTCCGGCTGTGGCCCAGAAGGTAATAGCGCCAAAGATACCGGAAAACCGCCATTGCAGCAGCCAGCCCCACGATCCAGGCGGCGAACGCAAAAAGAAGGTCCTGGTCCGCCCGGCCCGCAGCCAGGGAGTCCACCGCATCCCTTATAATGAGCGGCGTCACAAGCTGAAGGCCGTCCACGAAAAGAAGGCACAGAAGCCCGGCAATAACGGCGTAGCGCCCCTCGATGAACATGCCCCGGAGAGGGGCGAAGTTTTTAAGGGCTGGCAGGATTTTGGACGATTTCATTTCAGCCTTCGATTTCTGGGACAAGACCCCCGCACAGGCCCGACAGGGATTCACCGGGCCATTCCTACATCCGGCGGCCCCGTTCGTCAAGGTCGGTGAGCGGTCAACCGGGCGGTAATCCGAAATGGTTTTTCACGCCTTTGATGCCGGATTTTCGAAAACCGTAAAAAAATGCTTGACAGCATCCGCCTGTGTATGGAAAACTCCCGGCAACGTCAATCTTTCAGGGAGTCTTTTTCCGTGCATAATTCGGGCATGAACTTTTACGGGGCCTTTTACTTTTATTATTACGGCACCGGTCTGCCCGGAGGTGCGCGGCCCTGATCTGAACATACAGGCGACGCGAACCGAGCCGAGGCGGACCTAACAGTCCGCCTCGGCTCTTTGCGTTTTGGGGCATCGTAGTCGCTGATGGCTGTGTCAGGCATCGGAATCCGTTTCGGTAACGTACAAAAGCGTACGCTCCCTCACGGCTTCCTCGCCTTCCTTGCCCTAAGCGACTACGCAGCCCCAAAACCTGGGCGGAAGGGGAGCGGAGAAAAGGCAAAAAGAAAGACCTCACGCAGCGGTCGGGCTTGGCCGCATCATCAAAACTGGAAAAGAGCATTGAACGAGGGTTTTCGATGAAGATGAAAATTGGAGGAAATGTCAAAGCCGGGCGGAAAATGTGCGTGGCGAGTGTTTGCGCAGCTTCCGTCCGGCCTGCCTTTGCTTACCGGGTGACGGGCTTGGCAGGTTCCGGCACGGGGCCGTTTTCGGCGGCAAAGGCGACGATAAATAGTCTTTAAGGTTCAAAACGGCTCCTGAAAAACGACGTTTCAGTCATTTCAGGGAGCAAGGCAGATGAGCAACAACAACATTCCAGGATCGAGGAGAAGTGTCATGACGATGGTCGGCAAACAGATCAGGCTTGAGAGGATCAAGAACCGCGAAACCGGCAGAATGGTCATAGTCCCCATGGATCACGGCATTTCGGTGGGGCCGATAGCGGGGCTTATCGACATGAAAAAGGCGGTTTCGGCGGTTGCCAGGGGCGGGGCCAATGCGGTTGTGGAGCACAAGGGCCTGGTCGGGGCCGGCCATCGCGGAAAAGGCCCGGACATCGGCCTCATTCTGCACCTTTCGGCCTCCACGGCGCTTTCTCCCTTCCCCAACGCCAAGACCATTGTCACGTCCCTTGAAGAAGCCATGAAGCTGGGCGCTGACGCGGTATCCATCCACGTCAACATAGGTGATGGCAAGGAAAAGGAAATGCTCAAGGATTTCGGGCGTATAAGCTACGAGGCCCGGAACTGGGGAATGCCGCTCCTGGCAATGGTCTACGCACGCGGCAAGAAAATCACCAACGAGTATGGTGTGGAATACGTGAAACACGCGGCCCGCCTTGGCTACGAAATGGGCGCGGACATCGTTAAAGTCCCCTACACCGGAAGCGCCGAAACCTTCCGCGAGGTCGTGGAATGCTGCGGCGTGCCCGTGGTTATAGCAGGCGGGGCCAAGATGGACTCCGACCGTGACATCCTGGAAATGGTGAAGGGCTCCATTGACGCCGGCGGCTCCGGGGCCTCCATAGGCCGCAACATCTTCCAGCACGACGACCCGGAAAAGATGACCCGCGCCATCGCCGCCATCGTCCATAACGAAGTGACGGTGGATGAGGCCCTTAAGATTCTTGCTTAACCTGTCAAAATAGCGGACATGACCGGATTCGCAGCCTGGATAAAAACGATGAAATGCAAGGAACGCGAGAAGCCAATGAGCAAGCGTACTGAAAGTACGTGGCGGAATTGGCTTTGAAGCGTGACACAGCAGTTCGCGTTTTTGGACGGGCCGTAAAGAAGGAAGGAAAGGTTTGCATGAAATCCGTATGGGTGAAGATTATCCCCTGGGACAAAAAACTGGCCACCACGGCCATTGAAAACGGGGCTGACGCCTTAATGGTCGAGCCTTCCGACACCGAAAAGGTGAGGGAGCTTTCCAGGATGGCGGTCATCTCCGACAACGGCGACCTTGTTCCGGGGCGCGACGTTATCGAAATCGAAGTGACAAGCCAGGACGACGAACCGGCTGTTGTGGCGGCGGCGGCAAAGGGCCGGGTGATAGTGCACACGCCCGACTGGACCATAATCCCCCTGGAAAACCTCATCGCCCGAAAAGCCGAGGTTGTCGTTCCGGTGGCTGATTTCGACGGGGCGCAGATGGCCGCCGGAGTCCTGGAGCACGGGGTATGGGGCATTCTCACCGAAACCCGCGACCCCCTGGAACTGAAGCGAATACTCACCACCCTTAAAAGCGGGGACGAGGACGCGGCCCTCGTCCCCGCTGAAATCGTAAACGTGAAACCCGTGGGCATGGGCGACCGGGTCTGCGTGGACACCTGCACTAATATGGGGCTTGGCCAGGGGATGCTGGTGGGCAATTCCAGCAAGGCCCTTTTCCTGGTTCACGCCGAAAGCGTTGAAAACCCATACGTGGCCCCAAGGCCCTTCAGGGTCAACGCCGGTGCTGTTCACGCTTACACCCGCATTCCGGGCGGCAAGACCCGCTATCTGTCGGAACTCAAAAGCGGAGATGCCGTGCTGGTAAGCGATTACACGGGCAAGTCCGAGCCCGCCGCAGTGGGCAGGGTAAAGATCGAAAAAAGGCCGCTCCTTCTGGTCACCGCAAGGGCCGGGGAAAAGGAGTTTTCAGTGGTTCTCCAGAACGCCGAAACCATACGCCTGACAGATACGGCAGGAAAGCCGGTATCTGTGGTTAAGCTCAACCCCGGAGACAAGGTGCTGGCGGCCCTGGAGGAGGGCGGGCGGCATTTCGGAATGAAGATAGAGGAAACCATCCTCGAAAAATAGCAGGCCTTTCCATGAAGGATTACTTCCATGAACGGACCCCCAAACGGCAGGGACGCTGAATTAGCCGCCCTGCGGCAGGAGATTGACTCCGTTGACGAGCAGATGGTCAATCTCCTCAACAAGCGCATCGAAATCGCCCAGAGAATAGGGCGGGTGAAAAAGGACAAGGGCCTTTCGGTGGTGGATTTCTCCCGTGAAAGGGCCGTGCTTTCAAGGGTTGCGTCCTTGAACAACGGGCCGCTTCCCCAGGACACCTTAAGGCTCGTTTACGCCGAGGTGATGGCGGCGGCCCGCAAGATTCAAAAGCCGGTAAAGGTCGCCTATTTCGGCCCGGAGGCCACCTTTACGCATCTTGCCGCCACCCGCCACTTCGGCCAGACCACGAGCTTCGTGCCTCAGGTCTCCATTGCCGACGTGTTCGACGAGGTGGAAAAATCAAAGTGCGAGTACGGCGTGGTGCCGGTGGAAAATTCCATCGAAGGCGCTGTGAATCACACCTTAGACCTTCTCTACAGCGCCGACGCCCTGATTCTCGCCGAAATCTACACCCCCATAGTGCATGAACTTATGAGCAAGGGGGCGAAGATCGAGGACATCAAAAGGGTGTACTCCCACCCGCAGCCCCTGGCCCAGTGCAGGGCATGGCTTCGGAGGCACCTTCCCAACGCGGAGCTAGTGGAGGCGGCCTCCACCTCAGAGGCGGCCAGGCTTGCGGTGAAGGAGCCGGGAACAGCCGCCATCGCATCCAGCCTCGCGGCGGTGGTGTACGATCTTGACGTGCTTGCCTCCCACATCCAGGACGCCACCCACAACGCCACCCGATTCCTTGTAATCGGCAAGGACAAGGTGTCCCCGACCGGTAACGACAAGACCTCCATCCTCTTCGCCACGGCCCACGTTCCGGGCGCGCTCTACCACGCGCTTCAGCCCATTTCGGAATCGGGCATAAACATGGTGAAGCTGGAGAGTCGGCCATCCAAAAGCGCAAGCTGGCATTATCTTTTTTACGTCGATCTGGTGGGCCACATCGAAGACGAGATCGTAAAGGGCGTGCTGGAAAAGATGCAGCCGTACTGCGCGTTCATCAAGTGGCTGGGGTCGTATCCCATCTCCGAGAACGTCTGAAAGCCTGTCTAAAAAAGCGAACTGCGTGCGCCAGCGCATCGCCTCGCGGCTCGGTCACGTACAAAAGAGTACGCTCCCTCGCCACTCGCTCGCGCGCCTTGCATTTCATCGTTTTTATCCAGGCTTTGTGCCCGGCTTTTTTCAAATAAGGCGGGCAAAGGAAATAATAATATGCTGCCTGACGCAAAAACCGTTCTCCACGCCGTTTTCGGGCACCCGGTGGGCCACAGCCTGTCGCCTTCCATGCACAACAGGGCCTTTTCAGAACTTGGCTTAAACTGCGTGTATCTCGCCTTTGACGTCACCGACATAGGGGCGGCCATGAAGGCGGTGCGGACGCTTTCCATGCGCGGGGCCTCGGTCACCATTCCCCATAAGCTTGCGGTGATGGATCATCTTGACGAGGTTGACGAGGCGGCCCGGAAAATGGGAGCGGTGAATACCATCATCAATGACGGCGGGCGGCTTTACGGGAAAAACACCGACGGCCTTGGCGCTGTCATTGCCCTTGAGGAAAAAATTTCGCTTGCGGGAAAATCCCTCCTTCTTCTGGGAAGCGGCGGGGCGGCGCGGGCCGTGGCCCACGCGGTGAAAAACGCCGGGGCGAAGGTGGCCATCGCCCACAGGCCGGAGGACGCCCAAGAGGCTGAAACACTCGCGGGTGAAGTTAATGCCAAGGTGCTGCTTCTATCGCAAGCATCCGGGGAGTCCTGCGATATTGCAGTCAACGCCACGCCCCTCGGCATGGCTCCCAAGGTTGAAGATACCCCTGTATCCGCCGATTTTTTCCGGCCCGGAATGGTTGTGATGGACGTTGTATACAATCCCCTTGAAACCCGGTTTTTGCGGGAGGCGAAACAAAAAGGCTGCGAAACGGTTGACGGGGCCGCAATGTTCGTTTACCAGGGAGCAGCGCAGTTCACGCTTTGGACGGGCAGGGAAGCGCCGTATGCCGTGATGAGAAAAACCGTGCTTGACGCTCTTTTTCCCCAACCAGGAAAATGAAAATGTACAAGACCATAAAGTCGGCCCAAAGCGGCCCGTTTACGGCAAGCGTGCCCGGTTCCAAGAGCCTGACCCACAGGATGCTCATTGCGGCAAGCCTTGCCGCAGGCGAATCGGTGATCGAAAACGCCCTTTTGAGCCGCGACACGGAGCTCACCCGCGAGGGCCTTGTCCGAATGGGGGCCGGGATCACCCAAAACGGGTCCCGCCTGGAAATCACAGGCACCGGGGCCGATCTTGCGCCTTATTCCGATCCCATTTACCTGGAAAATTCAGGCACTTCCATGCGCCTCCTGTCAGCGGTGGCGGTGCTTGGAAAGGGAGCCTACACCCTGACCGGAAGCCGCCGCATGTGCGAGCGTCCCGTGGGTGAGCTTCTTTCGGCCATAAACGCGCTTGGCGCGGTTGCCGAGGCATTAAGCCCAGGCGGCTGCCCTCCGGTGCGCATAAAATGCCGCCCCATAACCGGAAGCCACGTTTATGTTGACTGCCGAAAAAGCTCCCAGTTCCTTTCCGCGCTTCTCCTCATATCCCCGTACTGCCCGGAGGGGCTCGCCATCTCGGTTTCAGGGGGCTTGGTTTCAAGGCCCTACGTGGACCTCACTCTTTCGGTGATGAATTCCTTCGGCGTGGAAGTCAAACGCGAAGGCTATGAAAATTTCTCGGTAACGGGTAAGGATTTCTATCTTCCAGGCAAGTACGCGGTGGAGCCGGACGCGAGCGCCGCCAGCTATTTTTTCGCGGCAGGGGCCATCACCGGAAACCCGGTAACGGTTCCCGGCCTTTCCGCAACCTCAGCCCAGGGGGACGCCGGGTTCGTCAGGGTGCTGGAAAAAATGGGCGCAGTGGTGCGAGAGGGCAGGCAGGGCATAACGGTTTCCGGCGGCCAGCTCAAGGGGATCACCGTCGACATGGGCGACATGCCCGACGTGGTGCCCACACTTGCCGCCGTGGCGGCCTTTGCCAAAGGGACAACGCGGATTCTCAACGTGGCGCACCTTAAGGTGAAGGAGTCCGACAGGCTGGAGGCAGTTGTCCGGGAGCTCTCCCGAATGGGAATCAAGGCCGCAACCGACGGCGAAACCCTCACCATAGAAGGCGGCGTCCCGAAACCGGCCTCCATCGAAACATACGAGGACCACAGAATAGCCATGAGTTTTGCCGTGGTCGGCCTGAGGGCTCCGGGAACGGTCATCCGCGATCCTTCTTGCGTTGGCAAATCCTTCCCGGATTTTTGGGACCAGTGGGAGAAAATGTACGCATGATCCGTGCGCAAAATATTTATCTTACAGGATACCGATGTACCGGAAAAACAACCGTGGGACGGGCCCTGGCGGATGTGCTTGGGCTTGATTTCGCCGACGCGGATGAAGTTCTGGTGGGTGAAGCCGGAAAGGACGTGGCCTCCATAGTTGCCGAAGAGGGCTGGGAAGGATTTCGCGACCGGGAAAGCGCAGTGCTGAAAAGGCTTGCCGAGCATGGCGGGCTCGTTGTGGCCACGGGGGGCGGGGTCATCCTTCGTCCGCAAAATACGGCGCTCATGCGGGAAACCGGATGCGTGGTCTGGCTTACGGCGGAGCCTGCAGTCATCAGAAACCGCATGGGGGCGGATTCGGTCACGTCATCCCAGAGGCCGTCTCTTACGGGGCAGGATGTGCTGTCGGAGATCGAGGACGTGCTATCGCAGCGCGGCCCGCTTTACGCGGCGGCGGCGCACGTCACGATAGCCACGGACGATCTTCAGGTATCCGAAATAGTACGCGAAATTTTTGAATCAGCGGGGCAATTCCATGCCGGGTAACACCTTTGGAACAATGTTTCGGGTCACCACCTGGGGCGAAAGCCACGGCCCCGCCTTAGGCGCGGTGATAGACGGCTGCCCGCCCATGCTGGCCCTGTCCGAGAAGGACATCCAGACAATGCTGGACCGCAGAAAGCCCGGAAACGGCTCGGCGGCGGGGACGGCGCGGCGCGAGGGGGACAGCGTCCGCATACTTTCGGGCGTGTTCCAAGGCCTCACCACCGGAACCCCCATCTGCGTTATGGTGGAAAACACCGACCATAAAAGCCGTGATTACGGGGCGCTGGAGCGGGTTTTCAGGCCGGGTCACGGCGATTATACCTATTATAAGAAGTACGGCATACGCGACCACAGGGGCGGAGGCCGGGCCTCGGCCCGTGAAACGGTGGGCCGGGTAGCCGCCGGGGCCGTTGCCGGGCGGGTGCTGGAAAGGGCCGGTATAAAGGTTTTTTCCGCGACACTTGAAATGGGGGGCGTAAAGGCGGTAGATATGGATTACGCCCAATGCGGGGAAAACCCCTACTGCTGCCCGGACGCCGACGCGGCGCTGAAAATGGACGAGCGGGTGAAGGAGGTGCGGGGTATAGGGGACTCCATAGGCGGAATCGTGGAGGTAACCGCCACCGGCCTTTCCGCAGGGCTTGGCGAACCTGTTTTCGACAAGCTGGACGCGAAAATTGCGGCAGCCCTCATGAGCATAGGCGCGGTGAAGGGGGTTGAGATAGGCTCCGGTTTCGCCGCAGCCAGGTCCACGGGTTCCGTCAACAACGATCCCGTTACCATCCAGGGGTTTTCCTCCAACAACGCTGGCGGCGTTCTGGCCGGGGTTTCAAGCGGCCAGGACATAGTGGCCCGGGTGGCGGTGAAGCCCATACCCTCCATCGTCATGGAGCAGGACACCGTGGACCTCGAAAACAGCGCTGTGAAGCTTTCCGTGGGGGGCCGCCACGACGTGTGTGCAATTCCCCGCGTCAACGTTGTTTGCGAGGCCATGATCATGCTGGTTCTGGCGGATTTCATTCTTCAGCAGAGGGCTGTTTCCGGCTGGTAACAGCCCGCCGAAAAACGCGATTTGCTGTGTCAGGCTTCGCGGGCGTCGTGCTCACGTGCATAAAGCACGCTCCGCCGCCGTCCGCTTGCCTTCCTTGCACTTCATCGTTTTTATCCAGGCTTTTTCAACAGGCTGGCAGGCATTCGGAAGAAAATCACGGAGAAAAATGGAACCCCACTTTAATAGAAAAAGCGTAACCATAGGCATAATAGGCGGAACCGGGCTCATGGGCCAGTGGTTCCGCCGTTTTTTTGAAAGCGCCGGGCACAGGGTTCTCATCTGCGGCAGAAAAACGGAACTCACCGAAGACGAGCTTGTCCGGGGCTCCCAGGTGGTGATTATAAGCCAGCCGCTTTCCGCAGCCCTTGAAACCGCCCGCCGGGTGGGGCCGTTGATGGGCGAAACCCAGGCTTTGATGGACATCTGCTCGTTAAAAAGCGAGATTGCCTCCGCAATGCTGGAAAGCACCGGGGCCGAGGTGGTGGCGGCCCATCCGCTCTTCGGGCCTTCCACGGAATCATTAAAGGGCCAGAACGTGGTTCTCTGCCCCATGCGGGGTTCAGTCTGGGCGGCCTGGCTTGGGGCTGAGCTTTCAAAGGGAGGGGCGAAGGTCACCCAAAGCGATCCGGTAACCCACGACCGCATGACCGCCGTGGTGCAGGGCCTGACGCACTTCATCACCATAGCCCTTGGCCGCACCCTTGCCGATCTGGGCCTTGCCCCGGAAACCCTTCTTCCCTTCGCCACCCCCATCTTCCGGGCCAAGCTCGCCCTGGTTGGCCGGCTTTTCGCCCAGGACCTTTCCCTTTACGCGGCGCTTGTGGGAAAGAACCCGGAAGCCGCTTGGGTGATAGAAGCCTTCATGAAAGCCTGTCAGGAGGCGAAAGGCTCCATTTCGCCGGGCGCGAGCCCTGAAACCGGCATGGGGTATCTTGAGAACATCCGCGATTTTCTGGGGGATTACAGCGCAAGGGGCCTTAAAGAAAGCGACTTTTTTCTTGCGGCCCTGGCGGGATATGGGCGTAAGACCGAATAACAGGTTTCGGGAAAGATTTCCGGTCCGGCGGAGCATAAGGGATTCCGGTTTCCGTCCATTCATGAAGGGTCGCCTTAGTGTTTTTTAACCGCGCCGCAAACCGATTCCGCCTAACCCTTCTTTCGGCCCGCCACAGGCGTATGGCTGGAGCCGTGGCCGTTCGCCGGGCCGCCGAAATGCTGTGCCGGGCGCGTCCCGGTTTCGTGCTGCCCCACCCGGTGGAGCTTGTGGTGGCGGTGGAAAGCGCCTGTCAGTTAAAATGCTCCATGTGCGGAATAAGAAAGGTGATGAAGCGCCCGGAATTTTTTGGCCGACGCATCACCCGTGCCGACCTTCTCCCGGCGCTCACGGAAGCCTCGAAATGGCGGCCCCGCCCCTACCTCAAGCTGACCGGCGGGGAGCCGCTTCTTCTTGGCGACGGGCTTTTGGGGATGCTTGACGATGCCGGTCGCCTGGGCCTTGCTTCCAGGCTCTCCACCAACGGGGTGCTTCTTTCCGACGCCGCCCTCGCACGCGCCCTGGTAAAAACCGGCGTGGACGCCGTGACCATCTCCCTGGACGGGCCGCGCGACGTCCACAATGCCATAAGGGGCAGGGATTTCGCCTTTGACAGGGCCGCCCTGGGAATCAAAAATCTTTTCCTTGCGCGAAAATCCCTTGGAAGCGCGGGGCCGCTCATAATGGTTTCCACGGTGGTGAGCGCCGCCAACCACCACCGGCTGATCGAGCTTTTCGGAATTTTAAAAGAGCTTCCCATAGACTGGTGGAACGTCCAACTGATAAACTACGTTTCCGAAAAGGCCAGGGACGAGGCTGACGCCGTATCGAAGAGCTTCGGTTTCGAGCCGGGGGCCTGGGACGCCTTCGTGAACGAGCCGGTGACGCAGGTCAACCCGGAATCTCTTGCGGAGCAGTTGATGGCCGTGGCCGGGGCGCGGAAGAATTTCGTATTGAGTTTTCTCGACGCCGGGGGCTTTTCGCCGAGAAGCCTCAAAGCCTATTACGGGGGAAGCGAAATCGAGGTTTCGCCAAGATTTTGCACGGTTCCGTATCTGGCAATGCACGTGGTTCCAAGCGGCGACATGGTGTTTTGCATAGATTATCCGCACGTGTCTTACGGCAACATAAAAACCCACGGCTTGAAAGATGCCTGGAAGTCGGAAACCGCCCGGAAATACAGGCGCTACCTTGAGGAATGCCGCAGGCTGACCGGGAGCAACCCGCCCCAGTGCCAAAGGTGCAACTGGCTTTACAACTGAGAAGTCTGCCGGAGCCCAGCCCACGTATGGAAACCGCCCAAGAAGAGTCAACAGGCGCGAAGAGTCCTCCCGCGCCTTTCACGCCGCCCGAAAACGCTTGGCTGCGCGATCTGTTCATTATCGCGGCAGCCTGGTTCGCCGTGCGCGTTCCGCTTATTGTTTTTCGGGTCAAGCCCTTCGTTCAATGCGACAGCTTCAACTACCCGACTTTTTTCAACGCTATACGTATTCCTCACTATCCTTTCATGTATGGCCAATTCCTGGAGTGTTTCGGGCATTTTCCCGCCATGCTGATTCAGCACTTTCTGGTGCTTTTCTGCGCCGTTATTTTATATTTCATAGGCAGGGATATCTCCGGCAGGAATGGAGGGCTTTTTTCGGGCCTTTTCGTGTCCGTTTACGGCGGCTTCGTTCTCTACGCCCACTCGATAATGAGCGAAACCCTGTTCAATTTTTTTGTGGTTTGCCATCTCGCAGTTCTCTGGATGGCCCTCAAAGAGGAAAAGGCCCGGTCAAAATGGTGCTGCGCGTGGTTTTTTCTGGCCGGATTTCTGGCTTCGGTGGCATCAAACGTGCGTCCGGTAATTCAATATCAGGTCTTCGTCATTTTTCTGGCCCTTTTTCCCTTTTACCTGGCCAGAAGGCAGGTAAAAAGCCTGTTGAAGTTTTCCGGCTGGCTGGCTCTCGGATTTCTTTCGCTCCACCTTTATGTGGCAGGGGCCACTTATACCCACTACGGGCTTTTCGGAATTTCGTCCGGGCTTCCGAAGGCGGCGATGTATCGCCTGGTTTACGATTCCAAGGCCCCCCTGTCAGGAGTCAGGGTTTCAGATCCGAAACTTGCGGCGGTAAGGGATTATCTGGTCCAAGTCGGCCCTGATGACAAAAATATCTGGGTTAACGCCTTTAACCACATAACCGGTGAGATACTTCCCAAATTCAATGGAAACAGGTGCGTGTACAACATTGAAACCGACCGGGTGATAATGGAGCTGTGGAGAAAATATGTATTGACCTACCCCTTTGAGTATTTCAGGTATTCGGTGGCCGAGCTTGTCCTGCAGTTGTTGTACGTCGAAAAGTTCAGCGGCCTTTTGGAGTTCTCCCAGCGCATGTCGAAAGACGGCCCCCCCCCGCCTTCATCCCGCGCGGTCTCTTTTCTTCGCGCCTTTTATCTCCTGTTTTCATCGATGCTGGGGAATATTTTTTTTATCATCTTCGGAATAACGGCAGGTTTTTTATTCATGCGAAGAGAAAATGATCCGAAAAATTATTTTATGGCCTGCCTGTTTCTCACCATGTTCTTTCTTTACGTACCCCAATTTTTTGCGAGCCTGGGCATGATCCGGTACAGGTATCCATTCGACATGGTTTTTTTTCTTGCGGCGGGAGCCGGTTTTTCCAGACTCAGCCTTAATTCCGCCCGGAAGCGTGCCATGTCGAAGATCGCCCCCGGCGGGGGGAAATAATATGTGCGGAATAGCCGGGGCTGCAGGAAAAATCCGGGTGACGGAAAAGGAGCTTTGCTCCGCCCTTTCGGTCATGCGCAACAGGGGGCCGGACGGAAGCGGCGTCTTTATGGATGACGGCGCGGCCCTTGCCCACACCCGGCTGGCCATCCTGGATTCGGCGGGCGACGCCGGACGCCAGCCCATGAGGGACCCTTCGGGGCGGTACGCGATTGTCCATAACGGCGAGGTGGGCAATTTCAGGGAAATCCGGCGGGAGCTGGAAAAAAGCGGACTCCGTTTTTTTTCCGGCACGGACACCGAGGTGATCCTTGCGGCCTACATCCTTAGGGGTGAGAGGTGCCTTGACGATTTTTCCGGCATGTTCGCCTTCGCGATTTGGGACAGGCTGGAAAAGAGCCTCTTTTTCGCACGCGACCGGCTGGGCATAAAGCCATTTTATTACGCCGAAAAAAACGGCTGTTTCTATTTCGGGTCCCAGCCGCGCGCCATAACGGCCCTGGGATTCGGCCCCGTGTCGCCCAACCCCAAGGCTTTGGCCTATTTTCTCCAGTTTAGGCACAACGACCTTGACGAGACCATCTTCAGGGGCGTGATGAAGCTCCAGCCCGGCCACAGGGGAACCTTCAAAAACGGGCGGGCCGAGATTTCGCCCTGGTGGACCCTGCCACGGTTCGGAACCGGTGACGGATCATCGAGGCCCGAAGAGCTTGGCGCGCTTCTGGAAAGCGCCGTGAAGACGAATCTATTGGGCGACGGGGCCACCGGGCTCTTTCTTTCGGGCGGGCTCGATTCATCGGGGCTTCTTGCCATCATGAGCGAAAGCGAAAGGCCGGTCCACACCTTCACCGTGGAAATGGACGGGCTTGGGGCGTCCGGCAACCTTCCCGCGCTTTCGGAGCGCTTCGGAAACGTCCATCACCCGGTTGCGGTGGACGCCGAAGCCTGTCGGCTTTTGCCCGAAATCGTCTGGCATTACGACGAACTGAACGCCGACCCGGCCTCCATTCCCCTTTATCTTCTTGCAAGGGAGGCCGCCCGGCACGTGAAGGCGGTGTGCGCTGGCGAGGGCGCTGACGAGCTTTTCGGGGGCTACGAGAGGATATACATCCTAAACGCCCTAAGGCTTGCAGGAAGGCTGGCTCCCAAGGGCCTCCTGCAGGTTTTGCCGGAAGCCATGCGGCTTGCGCCCAAAAAGCTGATGGACGGGATTTTCCCCTATTTTTCCATGCTCATGCCCGAAGGGCTCGACCGGCTGAAAATCCTTCTGGCCGATTCCGCCAATCCGCGCAAAAGCTACCTCGCCCTTCAATCGGTAATAATGCCCCACGAGATGAAGGGCCTGATCCTTTCCGAGCATCTTGACCAAGGCAGCATAGAGGCCCTTGCGGAAGGCGTCATGGCCCCCTGGATCGGGGCTGCGGGCAACAGGGAAGGCCTGCCTGAGCTTCTGCGTTTCGAGCTGGCCAAGAGGCTTGCCACGGATTTACTGATGAAGTCGGACGCCATGACCATGGCTCACGGCCTGGAATGCCGGGTGCCTTATCTCGATCACAGGGTGGTGGAATTTGCGGCCAGGATTCCCATGGATAGCCAGGTGGGGCTGGGCGGCGGAAAAAAGTTTCTCCGTGCGGCCTTAAAATCCCGTTTGCCGGAAAGGGTTGTCAGGCAGAAAAAGGAGAATTTTTTCGTGCCCATCCACCACTGGCTGGCGAGCCTCAAACCCCTCACGGAGGCGATGCTGTCGGAAAAAAACATAAGGCGGCAGGGGATGTTCGATCCGAAAAGGGTGGGGATGCTGGTGGAAAGATACCGATCCGGGAAACTCTATTACGCCCGCATCGTATGGAACCTTCTGACCTATGCCCTGTGGCACGAAATATTTATGGAAAGGGGCGGCGCGTTCACGAAAGGGGAGCGTTACGGCGGGGATTTTTCCTGAACCTGAATACGTAAGTCAGCCGGATGAGCTTTACAGCCATGAGAAAGGAATCCCGCAAAAGCCTTACCGAGGACTGGCCCACCCTGCGGTAATAGTTGATGGGAACATTGGTCACCCGAAAGCCTCCGAAAACGGCCCCCATCGTTATGGTTGACGTGAAGCTGAAGCCTTCGGGATAGTGGTCCCAGAACCTAAGGCAAAGCTCGCGGGAAAACACCCTCATGCCGCTGTTTAAGTCGGTTATCGGGGAGCCGGTCAGGATGGATGCGGCAAGATTGAGGCCCCGCTTCAAAAAGACCCTGAGGGGAAATTCCTCAACAACCGGGCCGTTTCTGGTGCCCACCACCATGTCGCTTACGTTCATCAGCTCCGCAAGCCGGGCCATGTCGCCTGCGGGATAGCTTCCGTCCGCGTCGATTATGGCGATGAGAGGCGCGGAGCCATTTTCTATGCCGGTTTTTAGCGCCCTTCCGTAGCCCCTGTTTTTTTCGTGGCGCACCACCGTAACCAGGGGGTCCGGGCATTGGAGAAGGCAGGGCGCGGACGAGCCGTCATCAACGACGATGATGCGGAAGCTCCCCCTTTTCGCAAGCGAGAACTTCACCCCGTCCACGGTTTGGCGCACCACCTCCCCGGATTCGTTATAAACCGGGATGATCACGTCAAGCCCCGGAGTTGCTTCGTCCTGCGAAAAATGCCGCCCCGGTTTTTCGGTCGCGCTGCGATTCATCGGGAAAAAAGCGTCCGAATGAAACAGCCGCCGCCACCGCCGCCCTCGGAGGAGCTAGGTTTTACAACCACCGTGCCGCCGCCGCCCGAACCGCCCTGGCCGGGGAGGTAGGCGTAAGGGGAAAGCTGGCGAAGAACCCGAAAGCCTATGCCCTTGTTGGTTACTGAGGCTGACGCGGGCGAGCGGTTGGCCGACGAGCAGTCCGAGCCGGGCGGTATGTAGGCCGATTCCTGGAAAGAGCCTCCGCGAGTTATTCTTGCGGTGCCGGTTGAAGGGCCTGACGGGTCGTTCTGGGCCGCCGCCGAATAGCCGTCGTAGTAGTCCAGCACCCATTCGGCCACGTTGCCGTGCATGTCGTAGAGCCAGTCGGTGGCGGCAAGGCCCCACCTGGTGGGCAGCTTTAGGCCGACGGGGTGGGTAAAGGCTTCTCCTAAAAGCACGGTGTTGTCCCGAAACCAGGCGTAATCGGCCAGGTTGTCAACGGTGATTTCAGGCGAATAGGTCATGAAGTTTCCCAGGTTTCCAACCCGGGCCGCGTATTCCCATTCCGCCTCGGTTGGGAGCCTGTACCAGTTGGCGCCTGCCAGGGCGTTTTTTGCCGCGCACCAGGCCATGGCCTGGGTCCAGCTTATGCAGGAGGCCGGGAAGGCGTCGTCCTCGTCTTCGGTGGCTCCGAGAACGACTCCCTCGCGCGGGGTTACGCCGTCGTCTTCAAGCCAGGGCCGGGTGGCCATCACGTCGAACCATTCCCCTCGCGTGATCTCGTGTTTGCCCAGGTAAAAGCCCGAAACAGTCACCGAGTGGGCGGGCTTTTCATCAGCGTTGGCATCGGGCGCGGTGCTGCCCATGTTGAAGGTGCCGCCCTTGATCCACACGAATCCGTCGATTACGGGCTCCGCCAGGGCGGAAGCAAGGGGGAACGCGGCCAGGAAAAGAACAAGGGCGGCCAGTAGGATTGTGCCGACACCGGCATTTCGTGCGCCGGGTTTTTTCATGCGAAACCTCCGCTTTAAGGACCGTTTTTTCGATTTCCCGAGGAAATTTTGGTGAAGATTTTGACAAGCTCCAAAACATGCCTATATTGCGACATCAAAAAAGACAGGGAAAGCCTTTTCAATCAAGCCTTAAAAGCCTGTTGAAAAACTCGAATAGGACAGGCTGATGAAAAACGATGAGCCGTGAAGGCGGTACGAAAAGCCAATGAGTCAAGCGTACCCGCCCAGGAAATCGCAGAGTTCTTGGGCTAAATCAGTATGTTCGTACGTGACGGAATTGGCTTTGAAGTGCGAACACTGGCGGATCGCGTTTTTCGACAGCCTGTTAAAGATAGACCAACCGGATTGATAAGGCAACACTCAATCGGATGGAATTTTCAAGGCCCGTGGTGAAGCCCGCCACAAACATTCTGTGAAAAACATTGAATTATCCGATTGTTGCGGTTGACGGGCGGTTTTTTTTCTGGTATCGAGAATCGCCTTCCTGGAACAGAAGCCCATTTTTCGCCGGGCTTCCATTTGACTTTTTTCACTGCACCACAAAACCTCAAGGAGAAACATCATGGCAGAAGCCGGTATCTACAAAAACCCCATTTTCATCAATTCCGTAACCCACAAATCCGTCAAAATCGCCCCCGTAACCAACTTCTCCTTTGCCGCAAAACTGAACTCAGTGGTGCTGGTGGGCCAGGAATTCCTGGAAGCCGCAAAATACTATCCCGTGGTCTTCACAAAGACCAACAATGAAGATATCGTGCCCGTGGCCATCCTTGGCCTTAGGAACAATGAGAACATGTTTGTGGACAAGAAGGGCAACTGGAAGGAAGGCTGCTACATCCCCGCCTTTTTCCGCCGCTATCCCTTCATCCTTGCAAGCAACGTGGGCCAGGACGGCTCCTTTGCGGTGTGCGCGGATTCCAGCTACGACGGTTTCGGCAAGGACACCGGTTTCGCGCTTTTCGACGACAAGGGCGAGCAGACCAAGGAGTTTCAGAACGTGGTGGCCTTCCTTCGCAACTACCACATGCAGCACGCCGCCACCCAGGAGATGATCAAGACCCTGGCCGATTCCAAGCTCTTCAAGGATTTCACCGCCAACATCACCCTGCCCGCAGGCGAGAAGATCGGCTTCGGTAAGCTCCTCATGGCCGACGAGACCGCGATCTCCGGCATGGACGAGGCAAAGATAGTGAACCTGGTGCGCACAGGCTATCTCGCGGTGATCTACGCGCATCTTTATTCCCTGTCCAACTTCCGCTCCCTCATGGCCATGGCCGGGGCCAAGAAATAGCCTTGACAGCCCGTCGAAAAACGCGATTTGCTGTGTTGCACTTCAAAGCCAATTCCGTCACGTACGAAAAGTACGCTTACTCATTGGCTTTTCGTGCGCCTTGCAACTCATCGTTTTTCGGCGGGCTTTACTGCCAGTCTTTTTCAACAGGTTGTTAAAGCCTTGATTGTTTAAATGGGCGTCCGGGGGTGGGTAATCTCATCTTCGGACGCCTTTTTTTATCCTTCTCCCGCTTCCGACCGTCCCTCCCCCGCTCCTTGACTTTTCAGGCTTAAAGCCTGACTATTGGCCGAAAGGAGGGACGGAAAATGCCCAAGCCGGAAAAGGATGCGCCATACACGGGTTTCGAGCAGGGGCCCATAAGGCCACCAAGCGAGGCGAGAAGCCTTCTCGTGCGGGTGACGCGAAACTGCCCCTGGAATCGCTGCACATTCTGCCCGGTTTACAAGGGGGCGGATTTTTCGTTAAGGCCCGTAGGCCACGTTATGGCCGACATCGACTCCGTGTGCGGGCATCTTGCGGAGATTTTCAGGCTGGCCCAGGAGCCTTCGGGCCTGACTCAGGACGGCGTAAACGGCCTGATGGAAAGGCTCGCCCCAGGCGAGCGCCCGGCCTTCGCAGCCGCAATCAACTGGTACACATCAGGCATGGAATCCATTTTTCTGCAGGACGCCAACAGCCTGATAATAAAACCAGCCGACCTCGTCGCCATTCTAAGGCACCTTAAAGAGCGCTTCCCCTGGGTGAAAAGGATAACCTCCTACGCCCGCAGCCACAGCGTGGCGCGCATAAGCGATGAGGACCTCGCGGCAATTGGCGGGGCGGGCCTGAACCGCATACACATCGGCATGGAATCGGGCTCGGACGCGGTTTTATCCAAGGTTAAAAAGGGCGTCACCAAGGCGGAGCAAGTGAAGGCGGGGCAGAAGGTGAAAAAGGCCGGTATCGAGCTTTCCGAATACGTGATGCCGGGCCTTGGCGGGCGGGAGCAATCGCTGGAAAACGCCCTGGAGACGGCGGACGCCTTGAACCTCATCAACCCGGATTTCATCCGCCTGCGCACCCTTGCGGTGCCGTCATCCACGCCTCTTTTCGCCGAGCTTTCAAGCGGGGCATTCACTCAGGCCACCGAGGTTGAGGTTGCGGAGGAAATCCTCCTTTTCCTGGAAAACCTCAAGGTGACCGGCACCGTGCTTGCGTCCGATCATATTCTGAACCTTTTCGAGGACATGGAAGGCGTCCTGCCAAGGGATCAGCCCGCCATGATCGCCACGGTAAGGCGCTTTCTGGCTCTTGATCCCGAAATACGCACCCTTTACCAGGTGGGGCGGCGCATAGGGGTTTTCCGTGGGCTTTCGGACATGAAAAACCCGGACGCGGCGGCCCGCGCAAAAGCCATGATGGAGCGGCTTTCCATAACCCCGGAAAACGTGGATGAGACTATCAACCGCATAATGCGTTCCTTCGTGTAGCAGGCCATCCACAAGCGCGAACTGCTGTGTCAGAGCAAAGCGGGCGGGGCGTCATGTACGACAAGTACTATTTCTTCCCGCCCGATTCACTCAACCTTCGCATTTCATCGCTTGTGATCGGCCTGAGGGGTTGCGGAAAAACCTAATGCACCGATAAGGCGTTTTTTGCTTGGGTGTTCAAGACAGTTTAGAGGCATATTAAATGGCGGCCTGCAAAAAATCTTCGCCGCTGCCCGGCCTTTACATCCACGTGCCCTTCTGCGTGAAAAAATGCCCCTACTGCGCGTTTTATTCGGTTACGGACCTAAGCCTCACAGGCTCTTATGTGGACTCGCTTTTGAAGGAGATGGAGTTTCAGGCGGCAGGTTCGGGCTTTTCGGGTTTCGATACCGTCTATTTCGGCGGCGGCACCCCAAGCCTTCTGACTCCATCACAAATCAAGGCAGTTCTTGACCGCGCGGCGGGGCTTTTCTCCCTTGCGGGCGATCTTTCCGTCACCCTGGAGGCCAACCCGAAAACCGTGAGCCGGAAAACTCTTGAGGGCTACAGGGCGGCGGGGGTCAATCGAATCAATTTCGGGGTCCAGTCCTTCAACGGCGAAAACCTGAAATTCCTGGGCAGAATCCATGATTCGGGCGATGCGAAAAAGGCTCTTGCCGACGCCCGGAAAGCAGGATTTACCGACGTGGGCCTCGATCTCATTTTCGGCCTTCCCGGCCACTCCCCCGAATCCTGGCGCGCCGATCTTGCGGAAGCCCTGAGCTTTTCGCCGGAGCACCTTTCCTGCTACATGCTCACCATCGAAAAGGACAGCCCATTCGGAGCCATGAGGGAGAAGGGCAGGGCGATGTCCGCCGATGATGGCCTTCTGGCGGACCTTTTTTTGCTGACCCACGAGGTCCTGACGGGAGCGGGTTACATCCACTACGAGGTTTCCAACTACTCGAAAAGCCACGGTTTTCTGAGCCGTCACAACGTGAAGTACTGGAACGGCGCGCCCTACCTGGGGCTTGGTCCCTCGGCCCACAGTTTTGACGGCACCTCGCGCCGGTGGAACGCCGGAAATCTTTACGATTATCTTGCGATGGCGGGAAAGGGCGGGTCAGCCTGCGAGGGCAGGGAGGAGCTTTCAGGCCGGGATCGGATTCTTGAGACCCTTTTCATTGGCTTAAGGCAGGCGGAGGGGATCGATGTCGGGGCTTTTTCAGGCATGGCCGGGCTGGATTTCTTCGAGGTTTTCGGCGGGGCCTTCAAGAGGTGCGAAAACGAGGGCTGGCTCATTTTGTCGGAGGGCCGGGTAAGGCCCACTCCTCACGGGATGCTTTTCAGCGACGGCATGGCGCGACTTTTCATTGAAAGCCTTGAAGAATGAGGGCTGATCAGCCTTCGGACTTCTTCTTTTGGGTCTTGGAAGCGGAGAGCCCAAGCCTTTTCATTATCACCTGCATGTGCTTCCATACCTCGCCCTTGATCTGTTTTTCCTCCTCCGGGAAACGGCAGGCGAGAATGGTTGACGGATGCCACGTGGGCAGCACCTTGCCGATTTCAGCCTGATGGAATCGCCCGGCAAGCGCGGCGAAGGGGGCTTTTGCACCGAGCACGTCCCGTGTGGCCTTCTCGCCCAGAACGCAAACAGCCTGTGGCCTTATGGCGTTCATGACCTCATCGAGGCTCCCGCTTTCCTTTTCCCCTTCGATTCCCCCGTTCAGGTCGGCCACCTTGTATTCGTCGCCGGAAAATCCCATAGCTTGCGCGATCTTATTCAAAAGGGCTCCGGCCTCGCTGTTTGCCGGAATCGGCAGGTCACTCACGAAAAGAACCTTCACCCCGCTCGATGCGGCGTCCTGTGCAGGAGCGGCTATCGGCCTTGCAGCCTGCCTGGGCCGCGCTACGTTGGTCACTGGCTGAACTCGTTGATAAGGGGCATCCTTGTCGGCGGGGCGGGGAGCGGCCTTTGCCGGAGCTTTCGAGGAATCCCAGCGATCGAGCACGGCAAGGGCTTCCGGGGAAAGGTCGTATCCGGGGGAGCCTAAGTCCCTCTGAACGCGAAGGTCCTCGATGACCGCTTCGGTGAGGACAAGAAGTTCCTTCACAAGGGGCGCTGTGCGTTTCATTTTTCCAATTGGCCGTGAAGGATGAGCACGGCCTTATCCAAAATGTGATGGGCAAGGCTTGCCTTGGACATGAGCCCAAGCGAGTGGCTGGTTCCATCCCGAAAAAAGAGGGTGGCGCGGTTGGTTTCCGTGGAAAAGCCCGATCCTGCCGCCCCTATGAGGTTGGCCGCTATGATGTCCAGATTTTTCTTTTTCAGCTTTTCCGTGGCGTGACGCGCCAGCTTTTCGGTTTCCGCCGCAAAGCCCACCAGGACCGTTCCGGGGCGTTTATTCTCGCCGAGGGCGGCCAGAATGTCCGGGTTGGGGCAGAGGGACAGGGTCATGCAGTTGCGGGAGCCCTTGATTTTCTGATTTGCCGCCTCTTCGGGCCTGTAGTCGGAAACCGCAGCGGTTTTCACAACGATATCGGCCTTGGGGGCGTGGGCGAAGACAGCGTCGGCCATTTCCAGGGCCGAGGTAACCCTTATCACGGTCACGTTCTGGGGGGGCGTTATGTGGACCGGGCCTGTTACGAGGATCACCTCGGCCCCCCGGTGCTCGGCGGCGCGGGCAACGGCAAAGCCCATTCTGCCAGAAGACGGGTTGGACACGAAGCGCACCGGGTCGATGAATTCCCTGGTGGGGCCCGCCGAGACCAGAACCGTCCTGCCGGAAAGGTCCTTTTTGGTGAGGAGCATCTCGATCCTGTCAACGATGTCGGCGGGTTCGGGAAGCCTGCCTGCGCCCGTGTCCCCGCAGGCCAGAAACCCGCTTCCGGGCGCGATCACACCGTAACCCCGTTTCGCAAGGGCCGCCAGGTTGTCTTGGGTGGCCCGGTTTTCGTACATGTGGACGTTCATGGAAGGGCATAGAAGCACCGGCGCCGTGACCGCGAGAACCAGGGTGGAAAGCGGGTCGTCGGCTATTCCGTGGGCAATTTTGGCGCAGGCGTTTGCGGTGGCCGGAGCCACCACAACCAAATCCGCCTCGTTCGCCCAGGAGATGTGCCTTATGGCGTCGTCGCCTTTTTCCCACATGTCCTTATAAACCCGCTCGCCGCTTAAGGCCTCGAAGGTTAGGGGCCCCACGAATTTCGTGGCGGATTCTGTCATGACCACCCGCACCCTGGCGTCCTGTTTCTGCAGAAGCCTGAGAAGCTCAACGCTCTTGTAGGCGGCGATTCCGCCGCACACTCCCAGGACCACAGTCTTTCCGGCGAGCGCGCCGTTTTTTTCCATCTCACCGGCTCCTTTTGGAAGGCTTTTCAAAGGCTCCTGCGATCATCGATATAACGGACTTTTCATCGTACCGGGCAAGCATTTTCTCGCGCCCGGCGGCGCCCATTTCCCCGCACAGACCGGGATTTTCCAGAAGGCTGGAAACCGCCTCCGCCAGGGATTTCGCATCCCTCACCGGAACCAGGAGGCCGGTTTTTCCGTGATCCACAACGTCCCGGCAGCCGGGAACGTCTGCGGCCACTATGGGTTTCGCCATTGCCGATGCCTCCAGAAGGCTCCGGGGGGTGCCTTCCCGGTAGGAGGGAAGCGCCACAATCCTGGCCTTGGCCAGCCAGGGCCGCACGTCGTCGGTCTCCCCCGGCCATTCCAGGACGCCTTCATCGATCCAGGAGGCAATTTCCTTTTCGGGAATCACCGAAGGGTTGCGCTCGTCTCTGCGCCCCAGGATGACGAACCGGGCCTCCGGGCGCTTTTCCCGGACCATCCTTGCCGCCCCGGCGAATTCCCGGACGCCCTTGTCTTCCAGGAGCCGGGCCACCATGAGGATTACGGGCCTGTCGCCGTCAAGGGCTTCCGGGCGGGGGCGGAACCGGTCGCAGTCCACGCCGGAGCCCGGAAGGACGCCGGTATTTTCGGGCCTGGCAAGATTGCGGGACACGAAAAAGTCGCGGTCCTCGCTGTTTTGAAAAAAGGTGAAATGGGCGCTTGAAATGGCGGCCCTGTACATGGGCATCACGATACGCTTAAGCCAGCCCGACTGGCGGCCGGTGAAGGCGTAGCCAAGGCCGGTGATCGTGTTGACTATGCGGGGCACCCCCGCCAGGCGCGCCGCCACCGAGCCGTAGATCACGGGCTTTATGGTGAAGTGGAGAACCACGTCGGGCGCAAGTTTTCTGTAAAGGAAAAAAAGGTGAAACAAAAGCCTTAGGTCCGCCAGAGGGTTTATGCCGCGCCTGTCCACGGGTATGGGGATGAAATCGAAATCTTCCTCTCTAAGGCGCTTTTCGAAGCCATCGCCTTCCGCCCCGGCGCAGCGCACCTTGTGGCCTTTTGCAATGAGGCCCTTCATGAGGCCCGCGCGGAAGTTGTAAAGGGTCCAGGCGCAACGGGATACCACGAGAATGTTTTTTTGAATGGTTTTGCTCACCGCTGGCTATGTTTCTTTCTTTTTCCGGTCTTTTTTGTTTTCGGGTTTTTCCGTCTTTTTTCCGCCGGATTTTTTGGTGGACCCTTCCGATTTTTCCGGCTTTTTGGCCTCAGGCTTGTGGCCTTCCTCCTGCTCCCTTTTCAGCTTTCTGGCCTCCTCGACCCTCCGGGCCTCGTCTGCGGCTCGTTCTTCGGGCCACACGGGCTTGCCTGTCCGGGTCCTGTCAAAGGTGAAAACCATGTCGTCAGGGCCGGTCAGCCCGTATTCCTGCCTGGCCACGAACTCCACGAAAAAGGGGTCTTCCTTGAGCCTTTGGATGGTTCGCGCCATTTCGGCGTTTTCCTCTTCCATCTTTCGGTTGGCCGCAAGCACGGCCTCGTGTTCGCGGCGCTTGGCCTCAACAAGCTTCACCCCGTTATTGCTGAAAACCAGGAAAACGAAGGCACCGCAGGCCACCGCAAAGAGGGTTGCGAGTATGGCCGAATTTTTCCACCCCATGTGTCATTCGCCTCATCTGATCATGGTTTGCGAGTCAAAAACGCCGCGTCTCCGCCCGGAACTGGGAAAAGCGCGGGCCGCGCCGGAAATGGCCCGGCAGTCGGGTTTTTCCGATAATAAGCCATCCTATCATTTTTTGAAGCGTCCAAAAAGCCGGTTTCCCAGATTTTTGAATCTTCTTCCGCCTCCGAACATGGCAAGGGCGAATCCGAAATCCTCCCTGGCCACATTCCAGGCGGTTACGCCGTAAACCGACATGCCGACCGTGATGCAGGCTCCCATCCGCCATAAAAGGTCCAGAGTGTGGAGATGCCCATCGCCGATCAGAACAAGACGCAGGCCCCATACCACAGCCGCCATCAGGCCGGATGCGAAAAGGGCCTTCAGAAGGGATTTCATTATGGCCCGGCCCCCAAGGCGACCGAAGCGCTTTTTCAGGTGATAGGCCAAAAGGCCCATGTTGACTGTGGCCGAAAGGCTGGTGGCCAGGGCCAGCCCGCCGTGGGCCAGAGGCCCCATGAGGGCGGCGGAAAAGGCGATGTTGGCGAGAACCGCTATTATCGCCACCTTGGTGGGGGTCATGGTGTCCTGGAGAGCCGAAAAGGGCCGGATCAGAATGGGCACGGCGGAAAAGGAGACAAGCCCCAGGTTGTAGTATAAAAGCGCCTTGGCGGTCTGGATGGTGGTGTCGGGGGAGAACTCCCCGCGCTCGAAAAGAAGCGCCACTATGGGGCGGTTGAGCACTATCTGCCCAACTGCGGCGGGCACGGTGATGAAGATCATGAGCCGCATGGCGTAGCCGAAGCTCTCCAGGAAGCCCTCCCGGTCGTTTTTGGCCGCCTGCCGGGCCAGGGTGGGCAGCACCGCAGTTGAGATGGACACCGCAAAAATGCCGAAGGGAAGCTCCACTATGCGGTCGGCGTAATAAAGATAGGATACGCTTCCGGCGGCCAGGAGCGAGGCCAGCATGGTGCCCACCATCACGTTTATCTGGTAGACGCCCGTGGAAAGGATTCTGGGCCCCATAAGAAGCAGAACCCGCTTTATAGCAGGGTGCCACAGTGTGCGGCCCTTCCAGGGCTTAACACCTCTTACGGCCATGTAGGGCATCTGGAAAATGAGCTGGATCACCCCGCCGATAACCACGCCGATGCAAAGTCCCATCACCCTGGGGTCCACGAAGGGGGCCAGGAAATAAATGGAGCCTATCATGGAAAGGTTCAAGAGAACCGGGCCGAAGGCGGGGGCGAAAAAATGCCCCAGGCTGTTCAAGACCCCCTGGCACAGGGCCACCAGGGAAATGAAGAAGATATACGGAAAGGTGATCCTGGTAAGGTAAATGGTGAGTTCCAGCTTGCCGGGGGACGCGTCGAAACCCGGAGCGATGACCTTCACCACAAGGGGCGTGAATATCATGCCCAGGGCCGTAATCACCAAGAGGCACAGGGCGAGAAAGCGGAACATGGCCACCGCCAGCCGGGCCGCCTCGTCCTTGCCTTCCCTCACCAATTTTTCGGTGAAGACCGGCACGAAGGCGTCGTTCAAGGCCCCTTCGCCCACCAGGCGGCGCAGCAGGTTGGGAATTCGGAAGGCCACGAAAAAGGCGTCGGCGGCCATGCCGCTTCCGCACAGCCAGGCGGTGGAGGCGTCGCGCACGAAGCCCAGTAGACGCGAGATGAGGGTGGCGGCCCCGCTTGTTCCCGCCGCCCTTGCCACCTTGGAAATTTCACTCATGGCCTTTGATGTTCCTTCAGTATTAAGATGAAGGGGTTATAGACCCGGATGACTGAAATGGCAAGAAAGCTGTGTGAAAGGCCCGCACTCATGGGATTTTTGCCGCCAGCCGTCGGCTGGTTGGCGGGCTTGCCATAAATTTCCCGTTCATGTATCTGTAATGAATCGCCATAATCCTTTTCAGGAAAATCATCATGGAGCCCTTCAAATTCGTCCACGCGGCTGACCTGCACCTTGGAAGCCCCTTTGCCGGAGTCACGGCCCGTGAGCCGGAAATCGCCCAGGTGCTCAAGGACGCCTCCATTGCGGCTTTTCGGAACCTCGTGGATTGCGTCATCGAACAGGATGCCCGGTTTCTTCTGGTGGCTGGGGATGTTTTCGATCTCGACGCGCCCAGCCTTAAAGCCCGCCTTGCATTCGCCGAGGGCATGAAAAGGCTTTCCGAGCGTGGAATCCCGGTGTTCGCGGTTTACGGCAACCATGACCCGGTGGCTTCCGGCTTCAAGAGCGTGGCGCTTCCCGAAAACGTCCATGTGTTCGATTCCAAAAAGGTCGAATCCATCCTGGTTGAGGTTTCCGGTCGGACCATAGCCCTTGTGAGCGGAATCAGCTACGCGAAACGCGAGGAAACAAGAAACCTTGCGGCCATGTTTCCTGTTCATGAATCCCCCCTTTTTTCCATCGGCCTTGTACACGCCAACGTGGGAGGAGTGGGCGGCTACGAAAACTATGCCGCCTGCTCCATAAGCGACCTTGCCCAATGCGGCGTTCGCTATTTCGCCCTTGGCCACGTCCACGAGCGCCGCAAAGTCTGCGACTCCCCCCTTGCGCTTTATCCCGGCAACATCCAAGGCCGCAGCTTCCGGGAAACCGGGCCGAGAGGCGCGCTCGTTGTCACGGTTGACCATGCCGGAGGGGCCGTCGAAGTCTTCGCGCCGCTTGATACCGTGCGATTTTCAGAAAGAGCCTTGGATATCGCGCCCTTTGAAAGCATAGGCGGCCTTCTGGACGCCATGATACGACAGGTGCGCGAGATGGCCGCCGAAGCCGACGGAAGGGGCCTCGTATGCCGACTGCGGCTTACCGGGCGGGGCTCCCTCTACGGGGAGCTTGCGGCGGCTATGGCGGTGGAGGACCTTCTTTCGGGGCTTAAGGAGGAATTTTCGGGGCTTTCGCCTTTTGTATGGGTCGAGGAGATCATCAGCCGGGTTCTTCCCGACGTCGATCTCGATGAAAGGCGCGGCGGCGGCGATCTGTTCGCCCAGGTTCTTGCGATTTCGGACGAATGGCGCGGGGAGGGGTTTTTGTCCACGAAAAAAGTCCTGGCCGACCTTTATTCCAATACAAGGGCAAGGGACGCCCTTCCGGCGCTGACGGACAAGGAAATCGAAGAGTTGGCGGAAGGCGCGGTTCTTTTGTGCCTGGACCGTCTGGAAGGGGAGGCCCAATGATAATCCGGGACTTTCATCTCGACGGCTTCGGGGTCTTTAATAATGTGGAGGTGACCGGCCTTTCTTCAGGCCTGAACATTTTTTACGGCGACAACGAGGCTGGAAAATCGACTCTTCTGGCCTTTTTCCGGGCCGTGTTCTTCGGGTTTCCCGACGGACGCCGGAGCGTGCAGGCCCCGCCGCCCCTTTGCGGGGGCGAGCACGGGGGGCTCATAGTCCTTGCCGGAGCAGGCCCCGGAACAGTTATGATTAGCCGCCATAGAAAAAACAGGTCAAAGCCCGAAATCCTTTTCGAAAACGGGCAAAAGGGCGGCGAGGAGGAGCTTCGGCTCCTTTTTGCCGGCGTCACCGAGCCCCTCTTCAACTCTATTTACACCTTCAGCCTAAAGGAGCTTGCCGAGTTCAAGAATCTTACGGACGAGGCAGTCAAGGGAGCGCTTTTCGGGGCAAGTTTTGGCGCTGGAATGCATACCTTCGCGGACGCCTTCAAAAAGCTCGGAAACGTAAAGGAGGAGCTTTTCAAATCAGGCGGCTCCAAGCCTGCGATCAACCAGGAACTTGCGGCGCTTTCCGAGATCAGGAAAAAAATCGTCATGGCCCTTAAGGATCAGGACCGGTACTCCCAGGTGACAAGCGAGCTATCCGAGGCCGAAACCCTTGCCGGAGAACTCGCCCTTTTGCGAAAAGAACTGGGCCGGGAAAGGCTTGGCCTGGAAAACACCGTAAAACTCTGGGCTGACTGGGTGGTTTTCCGGGATACCGCAGCCCGGATGGAAGCTCTGGGGCCGGGCCATTCAGGGTTTCCCCCAAGGGGGATCGAAAGGCTCGAACGCCTGATATCCCTTGCGGACAAGGAAAAATACGAACGCGCCAAGTGCCTGGCTGAAAAGGAGGATCACGAGGCTGATTTGAAGGCTTGGACGGTTGACCCTCTTTTGGAGGAAAACGCGGCGGCCATAGAGCGTCTTAATGAAAATCTTGCGGCCTTCAGGGAAAACGTACGGGAGCTTTCCGGGAAAAATGGCAGGATTGCCGGGCTCATGGCCGAGGCGGACGGAATCTGCCGGGGGCTTGGGCCTGACTGGACCAGGGAGAGGCTTAAAAATGCGGACTGCTCGGTGTTTGTGAAACAGGACCTTGACGACAAGGGAAAGGCTCTTTTAGAGGCTGAGCGAGCCGTGGAGAAGGCGAGGGAGATTCTTGGCGTTCATTTCGGGACGGCCCGCGAGGCGGAAGCGGAGGAGGCCCGCGCCGCCGAAAACGCGGCCCTTTACAACGATGATACTGTGATGGATTACGCCGATATGGCCGGAGTCCGGAAAAACCTGCGCCTTTGCAGGGATTTGGAAACAGAGGCCAGGGGTTTGGAAAAGGAGGCGGAGTTCGCCCAAGTCCGCGCAAAAGACCATGAAGGCCGGGTGTACCCCTTATGGGTTGTTTTCGCCCCCGTCTTTGCGGGTCTTGTCTTTGCGGCCCCATTCTTTTATTACGCGGGCGTTCTTCAAGGAGTCGGGGTGGTTCTGGCTGCCCTTGTCGTCTGCGGCTTTTTGTTTTTCCAACGTAAAAGGAATACAAAAATATTTGAGGAAGCTCGAAAAGGAGCCGAAAACGCAAACCGGGCATGGCGTGACTCAATTTCCAGGTTGAATGAGCTTGCAGGGGAATCAGGTTTTACGGGCAACGACTGGGACGGCATGGCGGAGGCCCTTGACCGCCGCGAAAGGGAACAGGCGGATCGGGAAAACAGGCGGCAGGCGGCGGAAGCCGCCCTTGAAAAGGCGAAAGAGGCCGCCCGGACTGCCCGAAACAGGCGGGATGAAGCCGGGACTGGCCTTGAAAAGGCCGTGGCGGCTCATGATGAAACACTGTCCGCTTGGAAGGAGGGGCTTTCATCCCTTGGGCTTCCCGCCGATCTTTCGCCCAAAACGGCTTTTGACGCCTTTGGCTTTATGGAAAACGGCGCAAGGATAGTAAGGGAGCTTGAAAATGCTATTTCGGAGGCTGCGGAAATCGAAAAGAGGATTTCCAGCTTCAAGACTGATGCCCAAAGAGTGATTGCCGCCTGCGGCAGGGAAATCGCAACGGACGAAATTCTTGATTCCTCAGTGCGCCTCATCCAGTCTGATCTAAAGAAGAATATGGACGCCAAGGCCGAATTGATAAGGCTTTCAGAACTTGCGGCGGCCCTTGGCCGCCGGATTTGCGCCCACGACAAAGAGCTTTTGAGGCTCGATTCCGAGGTGAAAAATCTGCTTGAATCAGCGGGGGCGAGGGACATCGATGAATTCATGGAGCTTGGGGCAAGGGCGGAGGAACATGCAAGGCTGTCATCAGCCCACGATGTTGCGGCCCGGAACCTTCTGACAATTTCGGGGGAGGCCGATCTTGACGCCCTCTGCCGGAGGCTTTTAGCCCTTGATCCGCAGGCCGTGTCCGAAAGGCTCGACGAGGTGAGGGGCCTTCTTGAAAGAGTGGAGGCGGACCTTGAAACGGCGCGCCAAAGGGCCGCCGATTCCAAGAGCCTCCTTGAAAAAATCGCTTCGGATACGGTTCTTGCCGAGCTTCGCCTGGAAGAATGCGCCGTAAGGGAGCGCCTGCGGGTCCTGGCCCTTTCCTGGGGCCGCCACGCCACAGCCCTTGAGCTTTTATCCCAGGCCAGGAGCCGCTTTGAGGAAAGCGAGCGGCCCACGGTGATAAAGGAGGCGGAAAGCCTTTTCGCAAAGATAACGGACGGGGCCTACACCCGCCTTCACACTCCCACAGGCCAGCTTGAGATAGAGGCGGAAGCTCCGTCAGGGGTTCGCAGGAAAACCTCCGAATTGAGCCGTGGAACCGCCGAGCAGCTCTACCTGTGCCTTCGTCTTGCCTATGCCAGGGCCGGAGCCGCCCGACACGGCGGGATTCCCCTTGTGATGGACGACGTTTTCGTCAATTTCGATCACCCAAGAGCGGAAAGGGCCGCCATGGTGCTTTCTGACATCGCGCGCTCCATGCAGGTCCTCTACTTCACCTGTCACGCCCACACCTTTGACATGTTCAGGCAGGTTGCCCCTGATTCCGGGTTTTTCCGGCTGGATGGCGGCGTAATAGAAAAGGCCTCCTCGGCTTCGCCCTCCTGATTTTTGCACAAGCTGCTCAATTTTTCGCTTTAACCGCAGAAATTTTTGACACCCCCTGATTTTTTTGGGGGGTGTCCGCAAAAACTCTTATGCTCTTCCATTCATTCCCTTGCGTTTTCCACCGGGTCATGTTAAAGAGATGCTCTTTAGGATGGCTTTTGACCCAAAATTTCAAGGACACCCCCATGACTTACTGGCGACTTCCCCTGGATGCGGACGACATCCCGGTTACCCGTGGCAAGGTCCACGTGGTGGAGGACCGCTGCAAGGGATGCGGCTATTGCATCGCCTACTGCCCCAAGAAGGTCCTTGCGCCCGCCGAGCACTATAACCAGAAGGGCTATCATCCGCCCGAAGTGCAAAGGCCCGAAGAGTGCGTAAACTGCCATTACTGCGAATCCATCTGCCCTGAATTCGCCATTTTCTCCGTGGAAATCCCGGTTTCCCCGGACGCCTCCCGAAAGGACGCTGCCTGATGTCACCAGTGGTTCTTACAGGCGAGCATTATATGACCGGCGACGAGGCCATAGCCGAAGGCGCACTGGCCGCAGGATGCCGGTTTTTCGGGGGATATCCCATAACCCCCGCCACAGAGGTGGCCGAGCGCATGGCGAACCGTATGCCCGGCGTGGGGGGAGTGTTCGTTCAGATGGAGGACGAAATCGCCGCAATGGCCTCCATTATCGGGGCGTCCTGCGCCGGGGTGAAGTCCATGACGTCCACCTCAGGCCCCGGTTTTTCCCTCATGATGGAAAACATTGGCCTTGCGGTGATCACCGAAACCCCATGCGTGGTGGTTAACGTCCAGCGGGCCGGCCCTTCCACCGGTCTTCCCACCCAGGGCGCCCAGGGCGACATGATGCAGGCGAGGTGGGGCTCCCACGGCGATTACTCCCTCATCGCGTTGGCCCCGGCCTCCGCCCAGGAGGCATTTTACGAGACCATCCGGGCCTTCAACCTCTCGGAAAAGTACCGTGTGCCGGTGCTTGTGATGGCCGACGAGGTGGTGGGCCACATGTCCGAGCGGGTGGTTATACCCGAAGAGTCCCGGATAACGGTGATCGACCGGGTGAAGGCCAAAGGGCGCAAGGACCGGTTCAGGCCTTTCGAGCCTGCGGAAAACGGCGTGCCCCCCATGGCCGTTGCCGGGGACGGCTACTGTATCCATGTAACCGGGCTCACCCACGACGAAAAGGGCTACCCGGTGATGACCGTGGAAGCCCAGGATTCAATGCAGACAAGGCTTTTCGCCAAGATCGAAAAGAACCTCGAAGACATAATAAAGGTGCGCGAGTTCGAGCTGGCGGACGCTGAAATCGTGCTCGTCTCCTACGGGGTATCCACCCGCACCTGCCTTGCGGCGATGGAGGAGGCGAGGGCGGAGGGCCTTAAAGTCGGCCTTCTCCAGCTTCTGACCGTATGGCCCTTTCCCGAAAGGATAATCGCCCGGCTGGCTGAAAAGGCGAAGGCCATGATCACCGTGGAAATCAACCTGGGCCAGGTTCATCTTGAAGTCGAGAGGGCCGCCAAGGGCAGGGTTCCGGTGCATCTGGTGGGCCACTGCGGGGGGAGCCTGATTTCACCCGATACAGTCTTGGATAAAATCCAGGCCGTCCTAAAACGCGAACTGCTGTGTTGCACTTCGCCGGGCGGCTCGTAACGTACTTTTAGTACGCGTCCTCCCCGCCCGGCTCGTGCGCCTTGCATTTCATCGTTTTTGATCGGCCTGGGGGCTTATGGGTGATTAAGGATTTTTTCTAATCCTTTCGCAGTATAAAAAGGTTAAAAAAATGGCCACAACAGCCAAAAAACAGGAACAAGCCGCCGAAGGGTTCGATCATCATCCACTTGACGATCTTCTGCGCACGGACCGGATTCCTCACATCTGGTGTCCGGGCTGCGGCATAGGCCCCACCTTTTCGGCCACGCTTCGGGGAATCAAGGCATCCGGCGTTGACCTCGCCTCCACAGTAATGGTTTCCGGCATAGGCTGTTCGGGACGCGCGGCGGGGTATGTCAAGCTCGATTCCTACCACACCACCCACGGCAGGGCCATTCCCTTCGCCACGGGCTTGAAGCTCGCCAACCCGAAACTGAACGTCATCGTGTTTTCGGGCGACGGCGACCTTTTCGCAATCGGCGGAAACCACTTCATCCACGCGGCCCGGCGCAACATGGACTTAACAGTCATCTGCGTCAACAACTTGAACTACGGCATGACGGGCGGCCAGGCCGCCGCCACCACCCCGCGCATGGCCAAGACCACCACCACCCCCAAGGGGAACCCGGACCGGCCCTTCAACCTGCCCCTTCTGGCATACGCGGCGGGCGCGACCTTCGTTGCCCGATGGACCATACTCCACAGCCGGGACCTGATGGAATCGGTGCAGACGGCCCTCACCCGCCGGGGCTTTTCCTTCATAGAGGTTCTGGCCCCATGCCCCATCAACTACGGCAGGCGGAACAAGGAACTGCCCCTGGTGACCCTCAGGAATTACCAGGGCAACACCATCATCAAAAACGGCGCAAGCCCGGCAGAAATCGCCCCGCCGGGCCAGGGCCCGGTCGTTTTGGGGCGTTTCATCGACGAGGACCAGGACAGCTTTCTCTCCCTCTACGACAAGACATACCGGCCCCAGCTTGCCGAGACGGGAAAGGATTGAAGGCCATGACTGCAATCGGAAAAAAGGAAATCCTGGTCACCGGCTTCGGCGGCCAGGGCATAGTGCTTCTGGGAAAGATTCTGGGAGCCGCTGCGGCCATAGGCGATCACAAGGAAAGCACCCTTATCCAGGCATACGGGCCTGAATCGCGCGGCGGGGCCTGTTCGGCACAGGTGATGATCTCGGATTCCGTGATCCACTATCCCTTCGTGCGAAGGCCCGACGTTCTGGGCGCCATGAGCCAGGCCGGGTTCGATAAATACATAGGATCGGCCAAGGACGACACCGTGCTCCTCATCGACCAGGACCTCGTGAAGGCCAAGGGCACAAAGACCGAGGTCTTCGCCATTCCGGCCACCCGCCTTGCCGAGGAAATGGGCAAAAAGATGATGGCCAACATCATAATGCTCGGCTTCATCGTGGCCGTGAGCCGTGTGGTGACGGGGGACGCGGCCCGCAAGGCGGTGGTGAAGTCAGTCCCCAAGGGAACCGAGGACGCCAACCTGGCGGCCTTTGACAAGGGCCATGATTTTGGCCTGGCCGTCCTCAAGGGCCGCGAAAAAAAAGCAGCGCGATGACCGGCTGCCCAAAACCGCGAACTGCTGTGTCACGCATCGCGGCGCGGGTCGTCATGTACGAAAAAGTACTATTCCTCCCCGCGCCGCTCGCGTTCCTTGCATTTCATCGGTTTTGAGCAGCCGGTCGGGATAGATCAACATGGGTTGCTTGTTTGCTCAAATTTAATCGCGCGTTCGCGCTCAGCGGGCCGGGGCAGGATGACACAGGCGGGGCCGGACAATAAAGGCAGGCTTGTTGTGTGTGTTTGATTTCACAGCTTGCGACCGGTCAGCCCGAAAGCCGGGTTGGGGGCGGCGGCGTGAAAAACGAAATAAGTATCTCCGTGAAGGGGTGGTAATAGATGAAACGCACCAAGGACAGGCTTCACCGGGTAATGGTGATCGGGGCGACTCCGGCGGGAATCGCCGCCGTGAACAAGCTGGGCGAGCTTGGCGTTCCGGTGACCCTGGTGGACCCGGACCCGGACCTGAACGAAAAGCTGGCCCGCGAGGAATGGCGGCTGCCGAGCGGTGTGGCACTAAATTACGCCCACCGGTCGGGCCTTCTGCGCATCCTGCGCAATCCGTCCATCAGGCTCATCGCTCCGGCTGAGGTTCTTTCGGTCAAGAACACCGCAGAAGGCTTTTCCGCCCGCATAAGAAGCCGTTCGGTCTACGTTGACGAAACCCGCTGCACCCTGTGCGGGGCCTGCGCCAAGGTCTGCCCGATCTCCATGCCGGACGGATCGAAACCCCTGGCCTACGCGGGCCGAATGAGCCTTCCGGGCAGGGCCAGAATCGAAAAACGGAACGAGCCGCCCTGCAAACAGGGCTGCCCCCTTGGGGTGAACGCCCAGGCATACCTTGCCCTTGCCAAGGCGGGCCGACACGCCGAGGCACTATCGGTGGTTCGGCGCGACAACGTCCTGCCGGGCATATGCGGCAGGGTTTGCAGCCACCCCTGCGAGAAGGACTGCCGCCGCGCGGAAATTGACGCCCCACTCACCATCAGGGCCATCAAGCGCTTTCTGGCGGACTGGGAGATTTCCCATCCGCAGGATGACCCTTGCGCCTTCGAGCCTTTCCGGGGGCAGAAGGTGGCGGTTATCGGCTCCGGCCCCGCAGGGCTGGCCGCCGCTGCCGACCTTGCAGGGCTTGGGTATGAAGTGACCATTCTCGAACGGGAAAAGGAGGCGGGCGGCCTTCTGCGTTACGCCATAGGCCCCTACAGGCTCCCCCGCGAGATTCTGGACCGTGAAATCACCCGCATAGAGGCAATGGGCGTAAAAATCGAAACCGGGCGCGGACTCGATTTCAAAAAGGACCTGACCGCGCTTGCAAAGAAGTACGATGCGGTCTTGCTGGCCGTGGGCTCGTGGACCGACCGGAAGCTCGGAATGCCGGGCGAGGATTTGAAAGGAGTGGAAGGCGCAGTCTTCTTTCTTTCAAAGGTCCACCGCAAGGAAATAAGCTCGCTTCCGGGTAAAACCGCCATAATCGGCGACGGCAACTCGGCCTTTGACGTGGCCCGCACGGTGAAGCGCCTTGGCGGCGATCCCACCATAATTTCCTGGTTTCCCGCCGACATGATTCCGGCTGACGAGGACGAGATACGGGCGGCGGCGGAGGAGGGCATCCCCATCATCTTCAAAACCCGTGTGGTGGAGTTTGAAGGCAGGGGCGGAAAGCTGGCGGGCCTTGTCTGCCGGGCCACCAGGCCCGGAAAGCCCGATGCAAATGGCATAGCCTGGCCGGTCACCGTGCCGGATTCAAAGCCTTTGGATATCCCCTTTGACCGGGCCATCGTGGCCATCGGTCAGGCCGGGCCTTTTTTCGGGACGGATGAAAAGCCGGGCGTCGGCGTGAACCAGGCCGGGTACATCGAGGCCGATGCCCATAAGACCAGCGCCGGGAAGGTCTACGCGGCGGGAGACTCCGTCACCGGACCCTCCACCGTGGTACACGCCATGGCCAGCGGCAGGAGCGCCGCAAGGGCCATTCACCGCGATCTTTCGGGCGAGGATGTTTTTCCCCGCGCCGTCCGTCCCACGGATAGGAATTTCGCGCCCATAGGGGCCGATCTTCCGTCCCTTTCCCGGGCCGTCGAGCCCGAACGCCGGGCCAACACCCGCGTTGCCGATTTCGGCGAGGCCGTGCTTGGGCTTTCGGAGGCCCAGGCGGTTTCCGAGGCCGAAAGATGCCTTCAGTGCGGCGGATGCTGCGAATGCCTCCTCTGCGAAACGGCCTGCGAGGCGGCGGGAGCCGTTGTCCACGATGCGCCGGATACGGAAACCAAGGAGCACGCCGGGGTGGTGATTCTGGCCGACCCCGATCTTGCGCCATCGCTCAAGGGCGACGACGTTATAAGGGCCTACGGGCCCCCTGCCGCCAAGAGTGACGTTCACGCAATGATGCTGCGCGGTTTTGCGGCGGCGGGCCAGGCCATGACCCTTCTGGCCGAAACCTCCGAGCGGCCCCGTGGTCGCGGCGGCATGGTTGCAGCAGCCGATACCGGCCTTGACCCTGAAATACGCGTGGGCGTTTTCGTTTGCAGGTGCAACGATTCCCTTGGCTGGAACGGCGAGTTATCGGAATTCGTGGAAAACCTGGGCCAAAACCCGGACGTGGTTCACGCGGAAACAATAAGCTGCGCATGCTCCCCCGAAGGGGCCGCCGGAATCGTGCGCACCATAAAACGCAAGGGCATCACCCGCGCGGTTATGGCGAGCTGCGCCTGCTGCCCCTTGGATTTCGTCTGCTCGGCCTGCACCGATCAGAGAAGCCGCTTGAAACACGGCCTTTTCAAGGGGACCGGCGTGTCCCGCTCAATGGTGGAGACGGTGAACATCCGGGGCGAGGCCCTTTCCCTTCTGGCCGTAAACCCCGAAACCGCCCTTGGCCGGTTCAGGGGGCTCCTCACCCGCGCCATCCGCCGGGTCAAGAGGGTGAAAGCCCTTCCGGTTCCCCACCGCTCATACAACTTCACGGTGGCTGTGATTGGCTCCACCGAGGCCGCAGTTCAGGCCGCCGACACGCTGGCCCTTTCCGGCCACGAGGTTTTCGTGTTCTCCAACGACGAATCCCCGGAACTTGCGGAATTCGCCAACGTGCACCGCTTCCCGGAATCGGGGGTGGTCTCCCTTTCCGGCACGGTGGGGGATTTCCGGGTTCTCCTTTCAACGGAAACCGGACAGCGCACCGTTCACGCCGGGGCGGTGATACTGGGAACCGAGGACGACTCAGCGATATCCTACACCCCCCACGAGGGCATACCCGGACGAATCGTGGAGTCGGCCCTTCAGAAAGCGGGGGAGGCGGGGATACCCTTCCTGTTTCCGGGCGGCACCTCGGTTGCGGGGCTTTTCCTGGCCGACTGCATGGGCCTGAAGGTCTCCGAGCGCAAGAAGGGCCTTGCCGCCGCCGTGTGCGCGGCGTCCGTCATGCCAAGGGGCCCGCGCCAGAGCAAGGGCTACACCGTTTCGGTGGACGCCGAGCGTTGCCGGGGATGCGGGGCCTGCGTGGCCGTGTGCCCGTATCAGGCCGTGACTCTGGAAAGAAACGGCAACGGCGGTTACAGCGCCAGGGTGGACGAGGCCCTCTGCAAGGGCTGCGGCAACTGCATCAGCCTCTGCCCGCCATCGGCCATGGACAGCCCATACAGGAGCAGGGCCTATCTTGGAAGAATTTTGGAAGAAGTGCTGTCGTAATAAACAGTGCGGCCTTTGTGTTTATCGCCGCACGCAATTTTAGGTTTTTGGGGAAAATTAATGGATAACCGGGATGAATTGAAAATACTCGTGTTCCTGTGCAACTGGGGGCCGCACGCGGCCTTCCAGGCCCTGCAGGACGCGGGCAACCCCGTTCTTTCGCGCCTTCGGATGGTAAGGGTGCCCTGTTCGGGCCGCATGACCAAGGCCCTCATGTTCAAACCCTTCGAGATGGGAGCCGACGGCGTGGTTCTTCTGGGCTGCGGGGAGGGCTCCTGCCGCTACGGGGTGGGGACTTCCACGGCCAGGAACAACGTGGAAGACACCAGGGAAATTCTCGACATGCTGGGCCTTTCGGGCGAGCGCCTGGCCCACGCCCATTTCCGCGAGGAGGAATCCGAAGGCATGCTGGCCTTTCTGGCGGATTTTCTGGCCAGGGTGGAAGGCCTGGGCAAAAGCCCAATCAGGCCGCACCCTGTGGCCGAAGCAGCCGCCGAGCCGGCGGAGCGCATCCGGGAAATAGTAAAGGCCCACGACGTTTTTGCCTGCCAGGACTGCGGAAAATGCACCTCCGCCTGCTCCCTGACCCTTGCCGGCAAGCCCTTTTCACCAAGGGCCATGGCGTCATCCCTCATAAGCGGCGATTTCGAGAGCGAGGCCGTAACCAAGGGCATATGGGCCTGCCTCACCTGCGGGCTGTGCTACGACCGCTGCCCAAGCGCCGTGAATTTCCCGGAATTCGTGCGGGAGGTAAGGGCGGTTCTATACGATGCGGGCCTTAAGGGGGTAACCGCGCACGACGGATTTTTCCAGTCCCTCTCCCGCGCGATGACCTCCAAGGACCTTGGTTTCAAGCGCTGGGACTGGCTTTCGCCCGATCTGTCCCTTGATCCTTCCGGCAAGACCCTCTTTTTCGGCGGCTGCGCCCCCTTCTTCGATGTTTTTTTCCGGCACAGCCTCAAGGTCAATACCCGGAAAATCCTTGAGGACAGCATAAGGCTGATGAATTTTTTCGACATCAAGCCGATGGTTCTCGAAAACGAACGATGCTGCGGCCACGACCTTTTGGTCTCCGGCGACCGGGAGAACTTTCTGGTGCTCGCAAGGCAGAACGCCGCCGCCATCAACGATTCGGGGGCCGAGGAAGTGGTTGTCGCCTGCCCGGAAGGCTATCGGGCTTTAACCCAGGATTACCCCCGTGAGGGCGCGCCCATCAACATCCCCGTTACGCACATACTGGACCTTGTGGAAAGAAACGTTGCCAAGGGCGCGGTTGCCTTCAAAAGCAAGGGGCAGAAATTCACCTTTCAGGACCCCTGCCGCCTAAGCCGCCACGCCGGGCTTTCGGCGCTTCCAAGGCAGCTTCTTGCTCGCTTCGGAAGATCGGCCCTAAAGGAGATGCCAAGGAAGGGAACCGGGGCGGTATGCTGCGGCAACTCGGCCTGGACCGGCTGCGACGGCTTTTCCAAGGCCCTCCAGGTGGAGCGACTGAAGGAAGCCAGGTCCACAGGGGCGAGCCTTCTGGTCACCGCCTGCCCAAAATGCCAGATTCACCTTGCCTGCGCCATGAATGACCCCTTCATGAAAAAGGACCTGGAAATGGAAATGGAGGACATAACCTGCCTTCTTTCCAAAACCATATACTGGGAATAGACGCCATGCAGAACCCAAGAAAGACATCGCCCGCCGGGGAGCCCAGAATCGGCGTTTACGTCTGCCATTGCGGCCACAACATAGGAAAGGTTGTGGACTGCGCGGCAGTCGCCGAAAAGGCCCTGGGCTATCCCTTTGTGGTGTCCGCCACCGACGTGGCCTACGCCTGCTCCGAGCCGGGGCAGGAGGCCATCAGGAACGACATCGCAGAAAAGAACATCAACCGCGTGGTGGTGGCGTCCTGCTCCCCAAGGCTTCACGAGCCCACCTTCCGACGGATGCTTTCCGACGCGGGTTTGAATCCGTATCTCCTGGAAATGGCGAACCTTCGGGAGCAGTGCTCCTGGGTCCACATGTTTGAGCCGGAAAACGCCACCATAAAGGCCGTTGATCTCGTGCGCATGTCGGCGGCCAGGGCTGCTGGCCTCGACTCCCTGTACGAGGAAAAGCATTCGCTGGTCAAACGCACCCTGGTGATCGGCGGCGGGGTCGCGGGCATCCAGGCGGCCCTGGACTTGGCCGATTCGGGCTACGAGGTGGTCCTGGTGGAAAAAAGCCCCACCATAGGCGGGGTCATGGCCTTGCTGGACAAGACCTTTCCGACCATAGACTGCAGTATCTGAATACTTGGCCCGAAAATGACGGATGCCGGTCGGCATCCCAACATAACGATTCACACGCTTAGCGAAGTAACCGACGTATCCGGCTCAGTGGGCAATTTCTCCGTGACGGTCAGGAAAAAGGCCCGGTTCGTGAACGATAAGGACTGCACCTCCTGCGGCGACTGCTCCAAGGTCTGCCCGGTGGTGCGGCCCGACGAGTTCAACCAGGGCCTGGGCTCCCGCAAGGCCATATTCAAGCCCTTTCCCCAGGCCGTGCCGTCGAGCTACCTCATCAACGTGAACGAGTGCCTGGGGCATAACCCGGCGGTGTGCTCCAAGTGCGTGGACGCCTGCACCAAGGGCTGCATAGATTTTCACATGTCCGACTCTGAATTCACCGTGGACGTGGGAGCCGTTATCGTGGCCACCGGGCTTTCCGTGTACGACCCCACCGAACAGGACGAATACGGCTACACCCGGTTTGAGAATGTTCTCACCAGCATGGAGTTCGAGCGGCTCATAAACGCGGGCGGCCCCACAAAGGGCGAAGTCCTTCGGCCCACCGACCGCGAGGTGCCGAAGCGCGTGGGTTTCATCCAGTGCGTGGGAAGCCGGAACGCCAGGAAGGGCGGAAGCTACTGCTCGAACGTGTGCTGCATGAACACCGTCAAGTCCTCGCTCATGCTGAAGGAGCACTACCCCGGAATCGACGTCACGGTGTTTTACATGGACATCCGGGCTTTCGGAAAGGGCTTCGAGGACCTGTATTTAAGAAGCCGCCGCCTGGGGACCCGCTATCTGCGCGGCCTTCCCGGAACGGTGTCGGAAAACCCCGATAAAAGCCTCACCGTCTCGGTGGAAAACACGGCCACTGGCAAGGTGGAGACCGTAACGCTCGACATGCTGGTGCTGGCCGTGGGCATAAAGCCCTCCCCCGACACCCAGCGCATAAAGGAGATGCTGGGTCTTCAGCTTACCAGCGACGGATTTTTCCTGGAGGCCCACCCTAAGCTCCAGCCGGTGGACGCAGCCACCAGGGGCGTTTTTTATGCGGGCTGCGCCGAGGGCCCCAAGGACATCAAGGACTCGGTGACCCAGGCTTCCGCCGCTGCGGCGCGGGCCATAAGGCTTCTGCACAAGGGCGAGATAAGCTCTGAGCCCATAATCTCGGTGATAGACCCTGAAAAATGCAAGTTCTGCGGAAAATGCGCCGAGGTCTGCCCGTACAAGGCCATCACCGTTGACGTAAAGCGCAAAATCGCCGCCCAGGTGAATACGGCGGCCTGCGCCGGGTGCGGAACCTGCGCCGCCGAGTGCAGGTTCGATGCAATTTCCATGAACCACTTCACCGATCCTCAAATCGAGAGCCAGGTGGACGCACTTCTGTGTGAAAACCCGGAGGGCAAGATTTTAACCTTCGCCTGCAACTGGTGCTCCTACGCGGGCGCTGACAACGCGGGCGTGGCAAGGCTCCAGTATCCGCCAAACGCCCGGCTCATCCGCACAATGTGTTCGGGGCGGGTGGATGAAAAATTCATCTGGCGGGGCCTTAAAAAAGGTGTGCCGGTGATTCTGGTTTCCGGCTGCCACATCGGCGACTGCCATTACATAGACGCCAACCACTGGACCGTGAAGCGCGTGGAAAAGGTACGCGAAAAAATGGCCAAGCTCGGCATACGTCCCGAACGGCTCCAACTCGAATGGATAAGCGCCGCAGAAGGAATACGCTTCGCCAATATAATGACCCGCATGGAGGAACTGCGCCGGGGAGTGACGGCTGAGGAAATAGCGGAAACCCGCCGGATACTCCTGGCCGAGGATGAAAGGAAGGCTGCGAAAAAGACATCCTGATCCGTGCTTGAAAGCAAAAGGATTTTTTGACCCCTGATCGGACAAATGCCATGACAACCGCCGCAAGCCTAACACGGGCAAAGTTTTTCTTCGCCTTGTCGGCTTCGACGGTTGTCCTGTTTCATGCGGCCTGGGCTTTTCTCTGGCCGGACGTTTTCTATTTCCCCGACTCCCTGGATTTTTTCGACACCCTGGAATACTGGGACCGGAACCACGCCCTTTTTGTGGGCTATCTCCGCACCCCCGCATACCCGCTCTTTTTCCTGGCTCTTCATAAGACCTTAGGCCTTGGCCTCCTGGCCCTTGTCCAGCATTCAAGCCTCGCGGCCATGATCGCGCTTTCCGGCCTTGTTCTGGGCCGGATGCTCAAAAGCCGCCAAGGCTGGATCATCGCCGGAATTTTCACCCTGGTTGCGGGTTTCGCCCCTTCCCAGTTCATGTACGCCTCCCACGCCATGACCGAGGGGCTCGCAACCCAGGCGCTTCTTGCCGTAATCCTATGCTTTATCCTTTGGATGTCGCGCTCAAGCGCTCTTTCCGTGGCGGTATTGGGCCTTGTGCTCGCCGTGGCGGTTCTATTGCGGGCCGTGAACGTGATCCTGGTTCCGCTGGCCCTGGCTTTCGTCCTCGTTATCACCACAAAAAACCGGGGAGCCGGGAAAGCCCTTCTTCACGCGGCCATATTATGCGCGGTGTTTTTCATCACGGTTTTTCCCTGGATGCGATACAATAAAATCGTTCACTCCCGCTTCGCCCTTTCCAACATGGGAGCCCTGGCCCTGGTCCACTCATACAGCCATCTCATCGACATGGATTCGGGAAGGTTTTCCGAAATCAAAAACGTCCTGCGGCCCGTCCATGAAAAGGAGATGGATGCCCGAAAAAGCCTGTCGCCGGAAGCGCTCATGTTTGACGGCATGAAAAGGGCCTGCGGGGAAAATTCCTACTTCGACATCCTCATGAAAAAATTCGGCTACACCATCCCCCAACTGGACAAGGTGATGAAGGCCCTGGTTTTCGAGGGGATGAAAAAGCGCCCGGACGAGGTCGCCTCCCTGGTTCTGAGGCGCTTCTGGCATTTGATCACCAGGGCTCCGGGCCTTAGCGAGCGGGCGCTTGTGGAAAACCTTTATTTCTGGGTCGAAACCCCGCCTTCCCCCAACATGAGGCGGGACGCCCCGGCGCTTTTCACGCGATACGGACTTGTGACGCCGCTTTCCCCCGGCGCGGCGGCCCGGAAGGAGAGGGCGAGGCCTCTTTGGAGGATTGAGGAAATCCTTTCGGGCTTCTACGTAAAGGCCGCCCCGGCCTTTCTGTGGCTCGGCGTTCTCCTGCTTCCGGCGCTCAGGCGGCGGGGGCCTTTTGCCGTTGGCCTTTTCTGCGTGGGCCTGGTGCTTGCCCCTTTTGGGGTCACGGCGGCCATGACCCCGCCGGAGTTCCGTTTTTACCAGCCCTTCTCGGTTCCGGTGATGTTCCTCCTGGCCCTTGAAATTTCTGCCTTCTGGCCCCTTATGGCGAGAGCCGCAGAATACGTCTCCCGGCTCCTCAAAAAACCGGAAAGTTCCCCATGAGCGCCCCTTACCCCGACTATTCGTCGTACCTGAAGGGCCTTTTCGGATGCCGGGTGCACAAGATTACGGTGGACGCGGGGTTATCCTGCCCCAACCGGGACGGAACCATAAGTTTCGGGGGCTGCATCTACTGCAACGAGCGGGGAAGCGGCACGGGGGCGGCGGCGCGCGGGCTTTCGGTGGCCGCCCAGTTGGAGGCGGCCATGCCCTACCTTGGCCGGCGCTTCAAGGCCGAAAAATTCATCGCCTATTTCCAGAGCTTCACCAACACCCACGCGCCGGTTGAAAGGCTTGCGGCTCTCTGGAACGAGGCCCTTTCGGTGGAGGGCGTCGTGGGGCTTTCCATCGGCACCCGGCCCGACTGCGTACCCGACCCCGTCCTCGATCTTGCCCGCAGGCTTTCCGAAAAATGCCTTTTCTGGATGGAATACGGGCTCCAGTCCGCAAATGACAGGACCCTTTCCCTCATCAACCGGGGCCACGACTCCAGGGCCTTCGCCGACGCGGTGAAAAGAACGAAAGCGCGCGGAATCCCCGTGTGCGCCCACGCCATTCTTGGGCTTCCGGGCGAAACGCCCGCCGACATGGCCGCCACAGCCAATTTTCTGGCTGGTCTCGGCGTGGAGGGGGTGAAGCTCCATCTTCTCTACGTTGTGAAAAATACCCCCATGGAGGCGCTTTTTCGGGCGGGCGAATACCAATGCCTTCCCGAGGACGAATACGTGGCGCTGGCCGTGGATTTCATCCGCCGCCTTCCGCCTTCCACCATTATCCACAGGCTGACCGGCGACCCGCATCCCGACGAGCTTGCGGCCCCTTCCTGGCTGATCGGCTCCAAGAGCCGGGTGATCGCCAAAATTCGTGACAGCCTGGGAAAGTAGCCCATGAGGGCCGGATTTCGATGGAGGCAGGATTTCGTTGAATTTTGCCGGAGGCTCCGGTATGAAGCATATAATGATACACGAATCTGACGCCAAAAACTTCAACCGGCCGGGGGGACCATGCTGGCAAGGGCATTTTCCGGGGCTGTAATCGGCATTGACGCCACCCTTGTGGAGGTGGAGGTGGACCTTTCCATAGGGCTTCCCTCCACCGCAACAGTGGGGCTTCCCGAGGCCTCGGTGAAGGAGAGCAAGGAGAGGGTTAAGGCGGCGGTGATCAATTCCGGCTACCTCTTCCCCGAAGACCGCATCACCGTGAACCTCGCGCCCGCCGATATCCGCAAGGAGGGCACGGGATTCGATCTCCCAATAGCTCTTGGCATTCTGGCCGCCATCGGCATGGTCCCGCGCGAAGCCCTGGACAACCACCTCATAATCGGCGAGCTTTCCCTTGACGGCAGGGTGAAGCCCGTGCGCGGCGCGCTTCCGGTTGCCGTGGCAGCCAGGGACTGCGGCAAGCGCGGGGTGATGCTTTCCCGCGAAAACGCGGCGGAGGCAGCCGTGGTTAACGGCATAGAGGTTCTTCCGGTGGACAACCTCGCAGACGCCGCCGAGTTTTTTAGAGGGGACAAGGAAATCGCCCCGGCAAGCATCGACTTGAACGCTCTTTTCGACACCAAGCGTACCGGCTCGTCGGCGGATTTTTCCGAGGTCCAGGGCCAGGAGCACGTCAAAAGGGCGCTCGAGGTGGCCTGCGCGGGCGGCCATAACGTGATACTCATAGGCCCGCCTGGTTCCGGCAAGACCATGCTGGCACGCAGGCTTCCCTCGGTGCTGCCCCCCATGTCATTCGAGGAGGCCCTTTCCACCACGAAAATCTACTCCGTGGCCGGGCTTCTTGGGAAGGGCCAGGCCCTAGTCACCGAGCGGCCCTTCCGCTCGCCCCATCACACCATAAGCGACGCAGGGCTCATCGGCGGCGGGCGCAACCCCCGCCCAGGCGAGGTGAGCCTGGCGCACAACGGCGTGCTTTTTCTGGACGAGCTTCCCGAATTCAAGAAAAACGTGCTGGAGGTCATGCGCCAGCCCCTGGAGGACCGCTTCGTCAACCTGTCGCGGGCCGCCATAGCAGTGTCCTACCCGGCCTCCTTCATGCTGGTGGCGGCCATGAACCCCTGCCCCTGCGGCTTTCTGGGCGACACCACCCACCAGTGCAGGTGTAACCCCCGGCAGGTAGCGGCCTACCGCTCGCGGGTTTCCGGGCCGCTTTTGGATCGAATCGACATCCATGTGGAGGTTCCTGCGGTGGCCTACAAGGAACTGGCCGGAACGGGCCTTAGCGAGCCTTCGGAGGCCATACGCGAGCGCGTGGCCAAAACCAGGAAAATGGGTGAAAAGCGCCTGGCCGGGCTTTCCATCTACTGCAACGCCCAGATGCAGAACAGGCACCTGAAGAAATTCTGCCGCACGGATCAGGCGTCCGAGCGCCTTCTGGAGCAGGCGGTGGACAAGCTGGGGCTATCCGCCAGGGGTTACAACCGGGTCTTGAAAATAGCCCGCACCATCGCGGACATGGCGGGCCAGGAGGACATCAGCGTCCGTCATATAGCCGAAGCCATTCAGTACCGTTCTTTAGACAGAAACAGCCAGGGGGCCTGAGGGCGCGATCTGCTGTGTCAGCGCGGGCGGGCCGGGTCGGAATGTATCGTTAAGTACTATCCCTCTCCGGCCCGTCCGCGCTTCCTTGCATTTCATCGCCCTCAGACCCCCTGGTCACGCCGGTAGGGGAGGGGTGGAAAAGAAAGAACGGGAAACGATATTAAACCCGCCTCAGTCTTTCTCCCAGTGTCTGTTCTTTTTGTCCTCCGCCTCGATCTCCCTTCTCCTGCGCGCCTCCATCCACTCCGAAAGGCGGTTTCTGTAGGCCGAATTGAGGCGAAGGAACTCCTCCGTCTGGGCCGGGATGTTTTTGTAGAAAAAAATCACCTGGAAGATGGGAAGGATCGAAAGGGCGGGGTGGACCAGGGAGGCGGAAAAGGCCAGGGTGAGGGGCCAGGCCAGCTCCTGGAAGAAGTTGTTGTAAAAGGGAAGGTAGGGAACTTGGCCCGAACCCGCCGCAACACGCCAGTTCATGCCGATTTTTGAAAGCTCCATCAGAGAGTAAAGAATGAAGACCGGCAGAACAAGGGGAGCCGCAGGATAAATGCTGATGACCATCCCCGTGATGGCGAAAAGTTCCGCCGGATAGCAGATTTTGACCAGTATCCGGCGAAGGGTTGCTGGGCCTGTGGAAAGGGCGAATGTTATGGTTCCTGCGGCCCGGTCGTTTTCCCGGTCAAGGTCCTGATGGGTGAGTATGCCCTTGATTCCGGCAGCCAGAAGCTGGGTCAGGAGGAAAACGTCGAAGATTACGGCCCTGATCGGAATGTCCGGGGCCTTGCGGGAAAAGGCCAGGATGATGAAAAGGCCCGGAAGGAAGCCCGACGACAGCGCATCGGCCATTACTCCAAAAACGCCTCTTTCCTTGAGCCTTAAAGGAGAAATCGAATAGGCCGCCACCAGAAAAAACTCCAGGGCCAGAACCGTGTTTGCGGCAGGGCCGAAACCTCCCGCGAGGGCCGCGCCGCCTCCCGCCAGAAGGGGCAGAAGGACCGAGAAGGCGCGGGACCGGAGTTTTAAGCCAGCCATGGAGTTGGGTTTTTGAGCCAACTCGTCGCTTTTTCCGTCCGCCCACTCGTTTATGGCGTAGCCGAAAGCGGCTACCGAGCTCACGCAGAAAACCGCCGCCAGAAAATAAAGCTGCAAAAGTTCCGCCGGGGCCGTTCCAAGCAGCAGGGCCTGGGCTAAGGCCACTCCCAGCAGGGGCGGAATCTTCCACCTCCACCAGCATGAAACCCGCCAAGTTTTGACGGAGTCGGAAAAAAGGCCCATTTTTTGCGCCGTTTTATGGGTTTTACCGGGATGGGGCAGGCATTCGCATGAATTTTTCCCAAACATTGTTATCACATACGGTCAAGGCCCGCAACAAGGTTGACGTTGACACCGGGTTTGGTTAGACTCCGTCAAAATTGAAACCGGCGGCCATGCCTGCCAACCGGGAAAGGATTGTGAAATGGGAGAAAAAGCCATCCTCACGGTGGGAGGAAAAACCGTCGAACTTCCGATAGTGGACGGGTCGGAGGGGGAAAAAGGAATCGACATATCGGCCCTAAACAAGCTCACCGGGTATCTGGCGTACGATCCGGGTTTCGCCAACACGGCAAGCTGCTCAAGCGCCATCACCTTTCTAGACGGCGAGAAGGGAATTCTGCGTTACAGGGGAATTCCGGTCAACGAGCTGGCCGAAAAATCCACCTTCGTGGAAACGAGCTACCTTCTTATTAACGGTCGCCTTCCATCCAGGAAGGAACTGAACGATTTCTCGGTTCTTCTTAACGACCACTCCCTTGTCCACGAGGACATGAGGGTGTTTTTCCAGAATTTTCCGCGAGCCGCGCACCCCATGGGCATTCTGTCGGCAATGGTCACGGCCCTTCGCGGCTTTTACCCGGAACTCGAGGGCCTTTCCAGGAGCGAGGCCCTAAACGTCCAGGTTACGCGCCTGCTTTCGAAGGTCCGCACCATGGCGGCCATGTCCTACAAGATTTCGCGCGGCCACCAGGTGGTCTATCCAAGGCCCGATCTTTCCTATTGCGCAAATTTTCTGAACATGATGTTCAACTCGCCCGTAAAGCCCTACGACATAGACGACGATCTCACCCGCGCTTTAAACGTTTTCTGGATTCTCCACGCCGACCACGAGCAGAACTGCTCCACGGCGGCGGTGAGGCTGGTGGGAAGCGCCAGGGTGAATTTTTACGCGGCGGTTTCGGCGGGCATGGCGGCCCTGTGGGGGCCCCTGCACGGCGGGGCCAACCAGGCGGTGATAGAGATGCTGGAGGAGATCGCCAAAAACGGCGGGGACTTCGCTCCTTTTCTCAAACGCGCCAAGGACAAGAACGACCCCTACCGGCTCATGGGTTTCGGCCACCGGGTCTACAGGACCTACGACCCCCGCGCCCGGATAATGCGCGAGATGGCCGACAGGGTTCTTCAAAAGCTCAACAGGAGTGATCCGCTTCTGGACATCGCCCGCCGCCTTGAGGACGCCGTCACCAAGGACCCCTATTTCGTGGACCACAACCTTTACCCCAACGTGGATTTTTTTGCGGGCATAGTTTTGCGGGCCATAGGGATTCCCACCAACATGTTCACGGTGATGTTCGCCATAGGCCGCCTTCCGGGCTGGATAGCCCAGTGGAAGGAGGGGGCGGACGATCCCAAATGGAAGCTCAACCGGCCCAGGCAGGTCTACACCGGCCCCACGGAATGCCATTACGTGCCTTTTGATCAAAGGCCGTAAGAGGATTGAAGGCAATGGCGCGTAATCGTCAGGAGCGCTTTTTCAAGGAATGGACATGAAAATCGGACTGGCCCAGATAAATCCCGTAATAGGGGATTTTTGCGCCAACGCTTCAAAAATACGCGAGTACTGCGAAAAGGCGCGAAAAGCGGGCTGCGATCTCGCCGTTTTTCCAGAGCTTTCCCTCTGCGGGTATCCGCCCAGGGACTTTCTGGAAAGGAGCGATTTCCTGGACGCCTGCGAGAGGGCCTTTTGGGGGCTTGTGAAGGACGTGCGCGGAATAGGGGTGATCGCGGGCTATCCCGAAAGGATCGCGGACGAGGCAGGGCTGCCCATCGCCAACGCGGCGGTCCTGTTCGAGGACGGCGAAATCCTCCACACCGCCCACAAGAGGCTTCTGCCCTCCTACGACGTTTTCGACGAAACCCGCTACTTCAGGCCGGGCCTCGATGCCGAGGTCTTTTCCTACAAGGGGCGGACCCTGGGCCTTTCCATCTGCGAGGACGCCTGGAACGACGCGGATTTCTTTCCCAGAAGGCTCTATACCTGGGACCCGGTGGAGGCCCTGGCCATCGAGGGGGCGGATCTGATAATAAACGTCGCAGCCTCGCCCTTTCACGCCGGAAAGTACAGGCTGCGCAGAAGCCTCATGGCTCACGCGGCGAAAAAGTACGGGGTATTCACCGTTTACGTGAACCAGGTCGGCGGAAACGACCACCTGGTTTTCGACGGATCTTCAACCGCCCACGACGCGACCGGCAGGCTGGTGGCTGCTGGGGCTGATTTTGCGGAAGACCTGGCCGTCTGCGCCCCCCCGACCGGGACGGGCGGCATAAGCCCCCAGTCGGAAACCGACACAGAGGCCCTGTACCGGGCATTGGTTCTGGGTACGAGAGATTACGTGAAAAAATGCGGCTACAGGAGCGCGGTGATAGGGCTTTCCGGGGGCATCGATTCGGCCCTCACGGCGGCAATAGCAGCCGAGGCCCTGGGGCCACCCAACGTCACCACGCTTTTCATGCCCTCGGTCTACACATCGCCCGACAATTTTTCCGACACCCGCATTTTGGCCGGAAATCTTTCCACGGCCTATGATATCATACCCATAACGCCTTTTTTCGAGGCCTATCTCGACAACCTGCCGGGCATCTGTTCAAGGAGCGCGCCCACCCTTGTGGAGCAGAACATCCAGGCCCGCATAAGGGGAATGATCCTCATGGCCTTTTCCAACCGCCACGGAGCCCTGGTGCTTTCAACGGGCAACAAGAGCGAGCTTGCGGTGGGGTACAGCACCCTTTACGGAGACATGTGCGGCGGGCTGGCGGTGATTTCCGATCTCTGGAAAACCACCGTTTACGAGCTTTCGCGTTACGTCAACCGCTCGCGGGAGGTTATCCCCACGAAAATTCTGACCAAGGCCCCGTCCGCAGAACTGAAGGCGGACCAGAAGGACCAGGACGACCTGCCGCCATACGACGACCTGGACGCCATCCTGAAGTCCTACCTGGAAGACGGGCTTGAGGCTTATGCCATAGCAGGGCTTGGCTTCGCTCCTTCGGTGGTGGATGACGTGATACGCCGGGTGGTCCGAAACGAGTACAAGAGGCGGCAGGCCGCAGTGGGGCTTCGCATAACCCCCAAGGCCTTCGGCGAGGGCAGGCGCTGCCCCATCGCCCACGGCTACGCGCCCGGCTCGCTTAAGGCGGAAAATTCAGGCAAGACCTGCACGGAGGCATCTTGACTACCGAATCCCGATTGAGCAAGGCCGTGGCCGTGGCCGAATGGGTTCTGAACATCGGGGTCCTGGCCTACGCGGTGCTTTTTCTGGCCACACTGTGGCGGGGCGGGGCGCTCTTCGAGTTCCGGTTCATGGGCGTGAACGTTTCGGCGTCCGACCCTGGAAAACCCCTGGCCATACTTTTCTTTCTCCTTTTCCTGCGCTTCTGCCTCAGCCTGGAAAAAAAGAACCTCGCCCTTCTGGTCTCCTCCATTGTTTTTTCCCTTTTCCTTGGAGAGGGGTTTCTTCGCCTCTGGCCGGTTCCCATAGCGAGCCAGTCGGCGCTTTCGGCCTGGCGGAGGCCGTCCCCCCTGCTTGGGTACGAACTCATTCCCGGCCTTTCCTACAGGGCCTCGGCCCGTTACGACGTGGAGATAAATTCCCACGGCTTACGTGACCGCGAGCGGACATGGAAAAAGCCCGAAGGAGTCCGGCGGCTTGTCTGCCTTGGGGATTCCTTCACCTTCGGAATGGGACTGGATATCGAAGACACATACGTAAGGCGGCTGGAAGGACTCCTGACCGGTTCGGGCATTCCGGTTGACGTGGTGAACGGCGGGGTCATAGGCTACAACATCTACCAGAGCCTCACCTGGTTCAAGGAAACAGGAATCCGTTACGAGCCGGACCTCGTGATTTACTTTTTCTTCATGGACGACGCCGAAGGCTGCACCGAACCCAACTGCATCAAAAATTATTACGAAAACGCCATGTCAGGTAAGGACAGGGACTACCGCCCGTCTTCCACCGGCCTTCCGTTCAACAGCCACCTCGTCAATTTCATAGTGAACGTTTACGCCCAGTTCTCGGCGCGCCTTCGCTACCTCACCGTGGACTGGGTGCATACGGTGGAGGGCCGCAAGGAGCACTTCGACCGCCTGAACCGCTCCTTTCTCACCGAGTCATTCAGGGTGGCGGCCTTTTCGGACAACCTGATGGAGCTCGACCAAGCCGTGAACGCCAAGGGTGCGAAATTTCTTGTGGTCCTGGTGCCCGACGCGGCCCAGCTCAACAATCCGCCCATGCAGAACACCAACAGGGTCCTGGAAGGGCTCTGCCGGGACGCCAAAATCGCCTACCTCGACCTTACGGCGGTTTTCGAGAAGGAGCCGGACGTCTCGTCCCTTTATCTGTTCCCGGTGGACGCCCACACAAGCGCCAAGGGTGATGCGCTGGCTGCCCAGGCGGTGCGCAGAAGGATAATAGAGGACAACCTTTTGGCGCCCACGTCCCCATGAATGGAAAAAGCATGAGCGGAAAGAAGACGGAGTGGGCCGGAAGGCTCATGGCCTTGTGCCTTGGGGTGATGTTCCTGGTTTCGGGCGGAGCCAAGGTGGTTGACCTCTCCTCTTTCGTGAGGGAGTTTTCGGCCTACGGCATCATCACCGGCCAACCCCTGGCCCTGGTTTCCGCCTGGGGCCTGCTGGCCCTGGAACTCGCCCTTGGTGCGGCCCTTGTGGCTGGCTGGCGTCTTCGGCACAGTCTTTACGCCGCCGCCGCCCTCATGCTGTTGTTCATCGTCGCCGTGCTCTGGGCTTGGCAGGCCGGAACAACCGAGGACTGCGGCTGCTTCGGCTCCCTTGTCAAGCGCTCCCCCTCGGAAGGACTGGTGGAAGACCTCGCCATCCTGGCGGTCATAGCCATTTCCTGGCTCTGTGTGCGGAAAGCCCCGTCCGACGGTTCCCTTCCCAGGTTTCTGGTCGTGGTTGCCGCCGGTCTCGCCGGAATTTTTTTGCCCTTCGCCTTCGGCTTTTCCCCTTCGGCGGTTCTGAATCCGCCCTTGCCCGGAGCCCCGCTTCCGGCCTTTGTCCTCTCCGCCCCCAATTCCCCTGATCTGCACAAGGGGGACTACCTCCTTTTCGTCATGGAAACCGGCTGCGACCACTGCCGGAGCGACATCCCGGCTGTAAACGAAATTGCGCGGACACCGGGTCTCCCGCAGGTAGTGGCGCTTTGCCCCAACAGCCCTGCGGAGGTCGTCCGGTTCGTGTCACTTTTCGCTCCGCCCTTTTCGCTTTTCATGGTGAGCCAGCAGGATTTTTCAGCGCTTCTGGGCTCAGCGCCAACCACCCCGCGCTACCTTCTCGTCAGGGACGGCAGGATTCTGAAAAACTGGGACGGGCGCGCACCCACCATAGCGGAGCTATCCGCGAAATAAGAAGGGGGCGGAATGGCGAGGATCTTCCTGGCAACGCCCCCGCATCCGGCGAAAGAGCGTTACGGCCCGCTTGCGGCAGCAGGGGCCAACCTGCCAAGCCTTGGGATTTTGTCCCTGGCTGCCGTGTGCGAGGCGGCGGGACACAGGGTGTCCCTGGCGGATGCCGTGGCGGAAGGCCTTTCCGAGGAGGAGGTCATCGCCCGCGTGGCGGCCTTTTCGCCGGACGTGCTGGGCCTTTCCGCCACCACCCCGGTCATTTCAAGGGCCGGGAGCCTGGCCGGAGCGGTCAGAAAGAGGTTTCCCGGCCTTTTTATCGTTCTGGGAGGCCCCCACGCCACGGCCCTCCCCGAAGGGACCCTGTCCGCCTTTCCCGCCTTCGACGCCGTTGTGATAGGTGAGGGCGAGGCCGCGTTTTCCGAGCTGGTATCCGCCCTTTCAGCAAAAAGGCCGCTTTCGGGCGTTTCTGGTCTGGCCCTTCGCGCAAACGGGGCCGTCACCCGCACAGCCTGCCGAACCATGATTTCCGATCTCGACTCCCTGCCGTTTCCGGCCTGGCATCTTCTGCCAGGCTTTCCACGGGCCTTCCGTCCGGCTGTGTTCAACTACCGTAAAAGCCCGTCGGCCCACTGCGTGACCAGCAGGGGATGCGCTGGAGCCTGCACCTTCTGCGACCGCTCGGTTTTCGGGCGGACACCCCGGTTCCACTCGGCCTTCTACATGGCAGAACTATCCGAGATGCTGGTGCGCCGGCACGGGGTGAGGGAGCTTGTTTTCGAGGACGACCAGTTTCTGGCCGACCCGGAAAGGATAGAGACTTTTTGCCGGATTCTTCTCGACAGGCGCTTGAACCTGGACTGGTCAGCCGCCGCAAGAGCGGGTTCGGTGAGGGATGCGGCGCTCCTCGATCTGATGAAAAAAGCGGGATGCTGGCGGCTTTCCTTCGGCCTGGAGTCGGCGGACGAGGAAGTCCTCACAAGGGCCTGCAAGGGGACCTCGCCCGATATGATGAGGCGGGCCGTCACCCTCACCAGGAGGACCGGGATGGAGGCCAAGGGCTTTTTCATCCTGGGCCTTCCGGGGGAAACCGAAGAGAGCATGGCCCGCACCATTTCCTTCGCAAAAAGCCTGCCCCTTTGCGATTGCGCCGTCTTTTTCGCCACGCCCTTTCCAGGCACCGCCATCTATGACGGAAAATGCCCGTCGCCAGATTTTTCCTCCATGAATCTTCTCACGCCCCACCCCTTTTCGGACGGGCCGGACCTGGAAGCACTGGTGGCGGCCCAGCGGAGATTCGCCCGCGCATTTTACTTGCGCCGGGGTTCAATGGGCAGGTACCTTGGCCGCGCCATCAAAAGCCCAAAAAGCCTGCTTCGGCTTTTGAAGGCCGGAGCCGGATTTTTCAAGTTCACCATAACAGCCCGTTGAAAAAGGCTCGATACGAAGCCTGAATAAAAACGATGAAATGCAAGGAGAGCGAAAAGCCAATGAATAAGGGTACTTAAGGTACGTGACGGAATTGGCTTTGAAGCTCGACACCGCAGTTCGCGTTTTTAGGCAGGCTGATAAGAAACAAAAAGGGCGGCTGAGCCATAAGGCCCATCCGCCCTTCATCTGCATTGCCGGACAAGAGGGGGCTTTTACGCCTAAGAGCCCCGAATCCGGCATCATTCAAAGGCTATCAGTGGGACGCCTTCTCGGCGTGCTCGTCAGCCTTTTTCTCTTCTTTTTTCTCGTCCTTCTTCTCATCGTCCTTCTTGGGCTCTTCCTTCTTCACTTCTTCCTTCTTGGCCTCTTCGGCCTTTTTCGGAGCCGGGGCCTTGGCCTCGGAGCTCTTCTCGTCGATCTCGCCCCTGGTGATGGCGATGGTCAGGGTCTTTGCCGCAGAGGCCCTTTTCACGGTAAGGGTGACGGCAGTCCCCTTTTCGCCCTTCATGGAGCCCACCAACTCGTTGAAATCGCGGCCTTCGGTGTCCTTGCCGTCGATCTTGATTATGACGTCGCCGCGCTCCACACCCTTGGCAGCCGCCGGAGTTTCGGGAAGAACGTCAAGCACAACCAGGGGGCCCATGTTGCCCGGAACCTTGGGATCGAACAGCTGGGCCACGTTGAGGCCAACTCCGCCGAAACTTTCCTTTCCGCAGGAAACACCGGCAAGACTGATGAACGCAATAACCACCGCCATGATGCAAAATCCCAGGACCGGCCTTTTCGTGAACATGACTTCTCCTTTAAGTAATGGTTGTTGTTTCCTGCTGCACCGAAAGTTTCCGTGAGACGCCGGGCCGCGAATTTTTGGCGGCTGCTCCGGAAAAGGGGGAATCGGGTATCAAGACAGTTGGTCTTGATACCCGATGAAGAAGGCAAAATCAAGGCTAAACCAGAGGGTCGTCCGCGTCTTTTTTATCGTCCCGTTTTTCGGCCCATTCCCAGGCCAGAAAACCCAGGGCCGCTCCCAGGGCGGCTCCTGCCAAGGCGGCAAGGCCCAGAAAAACAAAGAGGCTTGCAAGAACGGTGAAGAGCCACAAGGGGGTGAGCCTGCCCCCCGAAAGGGCCAGGATGGCGGTGAGCCCGGCCAAGCCGGAAACCGCGAAGCCCTTAAGGCCGAACCGGCGGGAGCACGGAACCACCAGTACCACGAGTGCTATGCATATGGCCGTTCGCCACCAGTTCATCCCGAAAAAAAGGTCGGATCGGGCCAGGTAGCCGTACAGTGCCCCCGGAACCGTGAGGCACATCCCCAAAAAGGAGCCCGTTGCAATGGACTGGATCATGCGGTCGGGCTCTGTTTCGGTTTCTTCGGCCCGCCCGAAGGCGGCTTTTGCCCAGCGCTTAAAGCCGCTTCCAAGGGCCTTGGCCATCTGTCCCGGAGCGCTGGCCGCAAGGTCCAGAATGGCCGCCGCGTAATCCGGGTCCTTCAGGTCATCTTCCACGGAGGCATCGACGCCGCTTGCCGCCGGGTCGGGCCGGATCGCCTGGGCTGCCGAAGACTCGTCCGGTGCCTCCGGGGCAGGGCCCGGACTTCCCGCGCAGGGGTCGCCCCCGGATTCGGGAAGGCACATGTCAAGAAGGGTCAGCGGCCCCTCCGGGCTTTTGGGGGCCCTGGGAACCGCCGATTGAACCGCAGCCAGCGCGCCTATCTTCAAAAGGGCGTTCTTGAGGCTCATGGCCTCGTCCTTGTCGCCGTCCTTCAAAAGAACCACGGGCCTGCCGGTTGACAGGCTCTCGATGTCCTTTGGGGAAAGCTCCAGGAGGCTTTTCACGGATTCCCGGACTTCGGCTGGGTCTTTGCCCGAAAGCGTTTCGCCGCTGTAAATCACGGTATAAAGTTTGATGGGCATGGGAACCGACCTCGCAAAAAAGTCGCCGACCGCCGGGAACACGGCGCATCATGAAGCGCAATGAGAGCGTAAATCTTAACATTTTCCCGGAATCCAGGAAAACACATTTTGTCTCCCGGATGCAAGGAAGATGAAAAAGCCGGGCGGGGCCGCGCCCAAGCCCCAAAAAATACGCGGAAATAAATACGCGGAAAAGTTTGCGCATGGGGAATATGGGCGTTATATTGTCAGAAAGCGTGAAGGCGCAAGGCCTTTTTGTTTTTCACTGAAAGGAGCTTAAGAATGAAGATCGCGGTGAGCGGCAAGGGTGGGGTGGGCAAGACCACTTTTTCCGCCCTTCTCATACGGACCCTGGATGAAATGGGAAAAAAGGTCCTGGCCATAGACGCCGACCCGGACGCTAACCTGGCCTCCGCCGTGGGGATCAAAGACGCCGACAAGATCGTGCCCATAAGCGAGATGAAGGAACTCATCTACGAGCGCACCGAGTCCAAGCCGGGAATGGGAGGCTGGTTCAAGCTGAACCCCAAGGTGGACGACCTCCCCGAAGCGCTTTCGGCGAAGCTGGGCAACATCAAGCTGATGCGCCTGGGAGGCGTGGCCAAGGGAGGAGGCGGATGCATCTGCCCGGAAAGCACCCTCTTGAAGGTCCTGGTGAGCCACGTAATACTTGCCCGCGACGAGGTGGTTGTCATGGACATGGAGGCCGGAATCGAGCACCTTGGGCGCGGAACCGCCATGGCGGTCAACAAGCTCATCGTGGTGGTGGAGCCGGGCCAGAGAAGCATTGAAACAGCCCGCCACGTGCGGGAACTCGCCAGCCAGATAAAGCTTGACCGCATAGCCATTGTCGGGAACAAGGTGAGAAATGAGGCGGACAGGGAGTTTTTGCGGAAAAACCTCTCGGATTTCGAAATCCTGGGCTTTCTCCCATACGACCCCAGCCTCATCGAGGCGGACGTTTCCGGCAAGAGCCCCTTTGACACGGAATCCGAATCCAAAAGACTGGTTGCGGAATTCATCCCGGCCCTGATGGGGGGATGAGTTTTCAGCCTTCCCCATTCTTCCGGTCGATACCGCACGGCGAAATGTTCTCCGTCAGCCCGGAGGATTTTTCGCCGCGCGTATTTTTTGCCTATGCGGCCGATTTGAGTTTTTTATCGAAGTCGAGTCTGATTTCCCTGAAACACCGGCCCGTCTCGTGCATCATGCATCCCAAAACCTTGGGCGAGAAATCGTAGGGGATTTCCAGGGCGTCCAGCCAGCCCCAGAAGCGCTCGAAAATACCGCACTGATACTGACCGGCCATGCCCATTTTCACCATGCCGTCATGCGCGAAGCATTGGGGCATGGTGACCAGCATCATGTTTTCGGATGGAAACTCGATTTCAAATTTCATGAACTCGGCCCGCACCACCTGGTCGACTATCTCCATCAGAGCCTTGAAAGCGCCCATGGAAGCTACTTCGTCAAGACCTGAGGCCTTCAGGATTCGCTTGGCCTCGATTTTCGCCATCGAACGCACGGCGGCGCGATTTATCCTGTTGGTCGTTTCAATGCCGCTTTCCAGGACGCTGTGATAGAACCACATGGCGTCGTGGGTCATCCAGCCCTTGTGCAGAAGTTTTTTTACATCGCTGTCATCCAGAAGTTTCATGGCCTTCCCCCATTTTTCAATGCAGGCCGGGCCGTTACCCCGCCCCGGCCTTCAGTCCGCGCAGACCGCGCGCTCCGCCGCCCTTGCTATCTCCCGGGCGGCCCTGTTCCACTCGTCTTCCGTCACCCCCAAAAGCCTAAGCCTCCCGTATTCCTGGCAGGGTCCGAGCACCAGGGCTATTGCGACCCCAAGGGGGAGCCGTATTATCGAGCCAGACTCCATGTGGCGCTCGAAAAACCCGCACATGGCCGCGCCGAAAATGCGGTTCGCCTCGCTGATGGCGCCTTCGCTTTCCTTCATGAAGGAGGCGTGGCGCATTCTTTCAAGGTAACGCGCCCAGTCCGGGTTTTCCGCCATCCAGAAAAGATGGGCAAATACCAGGGCTTCCACGCCATTTTTGGCGGAATCCGCCTTGTTCAGGGCCTCGATCACAACTGCCTGAAAATCCTTTATCCCTTCGAGATACACTGCGGCGGCCAACTGCTCCTTGCTTTTGAAATGATGGTAAAGGCTTCCGTTGGAAACCCCCGCACGGGAGCGGATATCCTCCATTGAGGCATCGGTGAAGCCTTTCATGTTAAAGGAGGCTAGCGCCGAAAAAATGATGTGTCGCCTTTTTTCTGTGGTGGATGCGTTGACGGAGCCGGTTTTTCTCATTGGGCCTTCCTTAGAGTGGATTTATAATCCAGAATAATATTCCAGTCAAGAAAAATCTCATCCCTTGCCGCAAGAACAGCACGGCGGGAACATGCCTTCGCATGCTGAAACGGATTCTCCAAAGGTCCATTGACTCCACGCGTTACGGCTGTCATAATTCCATAGTGCTTCCCCCAAAAGCCCGCCGAAAATTTTGCCGAACCAACAAGGGAGCGTCATTATGTCTTCAAGACCTTGGACCGCCGGGATCGTGCTCGCCTTTGCCCTTTTTCTCTCCTGCTCCGTTTTCGCAGGCGAGGTGAACAGCGTACCAGCCCCGCCCGATCTCGCCGCCTGGAAGGGCTGGGTTTTGCATGACGCGGGCGAGGAACTCTGCCCTTCGGTGTACAACGATTCCGACTCCCACAGGTGCGTGTGGCCGTCAACCCTGAATATTTCCGTGGAGCCGACCGGCGGCGAGTTCGTGCAGGAGTGGCTCGTGTTCACAAGGGCCTGGGCCCCGCTTCCGGGAAGCGCCGAAATCTGGCCCCAGGGCGTCACCGTGGACAACAAGCCCGCCTTTGCCGTGGACCGGGAAGGGGTGGCAAGCGTCCTGCTCGCGCCCGGACGGCACAGGGTGGCCGGGCGCTTCGCGTGGAAGGCAGTGCCTGAAATGATAAAAGTGCCGCCCGAAAGCGGGCTCGTGGGCCTTTCCATCAACGGGCGCAGGGTGGAAAACCCGGTTCTGGACCTAAGCGGAAACCTCTGGGTGGAGCGCCGGGCCACCGGTAAAAAGGAGGAGGACACCCTGTCGGTAAGGGTTTATCGCCTGGTTGAAGATACCATACCAATGAAGGTGGTGACCCGCATCCTCATGGAGGTGGGGGGAAGCGCCAGGGAGCTGGCCCTTCCTGGCCTCATGCTCCCGAAAGCCACACCCATGCAGCTTGAATCGAGCCTGCCCGCAAGAATAGCCCCGGACGGCGTTCTTTCGCTCCAGGCCCGGCCCGGGCGTTTCACCCTTATAGTGACATCCTATTTCAAGGCCCCCATGAAGGCCATAGGCCCGGTGGAATGCCCCAACGGCACCGAGATATGGTCTTTTTCCCCTCAAAACGACCTTCGCATGGTGCGCGTCGCCGGGCTCGCCACAGTTGACCCGGCCCTTGCGGACGCCCCTGCCGAGTGGAAGGGCTTCCCGGCCTATGCGGTGACTAAGGGCCAGTCCATGAGCTTCGAGGAGCTCAGGCGGGGGGACCCGACGCCGCCCAAAAACAGGCTCACCCTCACGCGTACCCTATGGCTGGATTTTTCCGGGAAGGGCTACACGGTGCATGATGAGATAAGCGGTTCCATGAACCGGCTCTGGTCCCTGGCCATGAACCCGCCCGTGGTCTTGGGCCGCGTTACCCTGAAAAATTCCCAGAACCAGGAAAACCAAGAGGAAGGCGCGCAGGAAGGGCCTGAAACCGACCTTCTCATCACCGCCCAGACCGACCGGAAAATTCCCGGAGTAGAATTGCGACGGGGAAGCCTTAACCTTTCAGCCGATTCCAGGCTTACGGGCTCCGTATCGCGGCTCTCCGCAGTGGGCTGGGACCACGATTTCGACAGAGTGACAACCGAGCTGCGCCTTCCACCCGGCTGGAAGCTCCTGGCGGCCCTGGGGCCGGATTACGTGTCCAGTTCATGGCTTTCCGACTGGAACCTTTTCGATTTCTTCGTGGTCCTTTTGACCGGCATAGCCGCATACCGCCTTGCGGGCGGCCTCTGGGCCGGGGTGCTGCTTCTTTTCCTGGCCATTTCACACAGGGAGCCGGGCGCGCCGCTTTTTCTCTGGCTCTTTCTTTTCGCGCCCATAGCGCTTTTGAAGGTCCTGCCCGAAGGCGCCATGAGGCGTTTTTCCGAAAAGTGGCGAAAGCTCGCCCTGGTGATCCTGGCCCTCATTTCCGTGGGTTTCGTGAAAGAGCAGCTTCTGTATGGTTTTTATCCGCACCTCCAGAACGCCAGTGTTTCTTCGAGAGCCTTTTCGATACTGGACCTGCTGTCAGGTCTTCCGGGATGTGGCGGTGAGTTCAAAATGGCGGGGACCGTTGGGGACGGCCCGACCGTTTCATCTGACGAGAGGCCTGTGGCCTTCGCTCCGCCGGAACCTGCGGATATGAGTAAATCTGATGACAGAGAGATGACGGATGGGACAGGTTGGTCAGGCATGCCGAAAAAGGGGGACAAAGCGTACTGGGACAGGCAGAAGGCCCAGGACCTCCTGAACGAGCCAGAGGCCCTTATTCAGACAGGTCCGGGCCTGCCGGGCTGGGAATTCGGCTCGGTTCAACTCAACTGGACCGGCTCGGTGGAGCGCGGCCAGACGCTCAGGCTTTTTTTGTGTCCACCCTGGCTTTTCAGAATTTTGTGCTTTCTGCGCACCATAATCCTTGTGGTGCTCCTTGCGGTTTTCATCGCCGGGGCCGGGTGGCTCAACCGCTTTAAAAAATTCGCAGCAAGACCGAGGGGCGATTCTTCCGATCCGTCCCCAAATCCGTCCCCAAATCCGTCATCTGCCGCAACAATCGCCGTCATCGCCGCCTTTTTCGCCCTGGCCCTTTTCTGGGCGGGTGGCCGGGCCTGGGCGACCGAGCCTGTGGAGGAGTCTCCGGTACAGGCTACGGCTGAGGCTCAACAAGCTGCGGATGCGCGGCAGGAAGCCGTGAATCCGTTAGCGCCGTCAAACGTGCCCACGCCCTCGGAAAGCCTTCTGGATGAATACCGGAGAAGGCTTCTTGCGCCCTCCGACTGCTTTCCCTCTTGCGTTGACTGCCCGGCCATGGAGCTTACTGTAAGCCCGGACACCCTTTTGCTTCTGCTTGAAATCCACGCTGCGGCATCCGTGGCGGTTCCCCTGCCCGGCGGGGTGAAAAGCTGGATGGCGGTCCAGGTGATGGTGGACGGGAATATCGCCCAGGGCCTTTTGAAGGACAAGGACGGGGTCCTGTGGGTCCATCTTGGGCCGGGGGTGCATCGCGTGGCCCTTTTGGGGGGGATCGCCGACAAGAGCGCCATCACCATTCCTCTTCCCATAAAGCCCCACAGGGCCACGGTTTCGGCCACGGGCTGGGAGGTTTTCGGAATTTTGGAAAACGGCTCGGTGGGGGCCTCCATCGATCTGGCCCGCATAAGAAAGGCCGGTGAAAAGGCTGCGGAAGACTCCGGCCAGGAAAACAAGCTGCCCGCGTTTCTCAGCGTGGAAAGGGTCTTTTCCCTTTCGCGCACCTGGACGGTAATAACCACCATAAGCCGGGTGAGCCCGGTGGGTGTCGCGGTGGTGGCCCTGGTGCCTCTCCTGCCTGGCGAAAGCGTAACCCAGGCGGGGATTCCGGTGGAAAAGGGCAGGGCGGTGGTGACACTTAATCCCGAAGTGGAGGAGGTGTTTTTTTCCTCCACCCTTTCCATCTCGCCGAGAATAGAGCTGAAGGCCCAGGAAAACGCGCCCTGGACCGAGACCTGGATATTCAACGTGGCGCCCATCTGGCACGCCGGTTTTTCCGGGATACCAGTCATCCGCCATCAGGACCAGGGGGTATGGCAGCCCATGTGGAAGCCCTGGCCCGGCGAGAGGCTTTCGGTCTCGGTGACCAAGCCGAAGCCGGTGGCCGGAAAGGTCCTCACCATCGACAGGGCGAATCTTTCCTGGTCAGCGGGCGAGCGCCTCTTGAAAGGGTCGCTAACCGTAGTCATCCGCTCCAGCCAGGGTGGGCAGCATCCTCTTACCCTGCCTTCTGGGGTTGACCTGGAAAAGCTCACCGTGGGCGGCCAGGCCCAGCCCGTGCGGGTTTCCGGCAACAAGGTTCTGGTGGCCCTTGCGCCCGGCGCGCAGCAGGTAGACCTTGAATGGACCGTTTCCAAGAGCCTTGGTTTTTTGTACCGCACCGATTCGGTCGGCCTGGGCTCGGAGGCGGTGAACGCCACCGTTTCCGTGGAGCCTCCCCATGACCGCTGGATACTGTGGACCATAGGACCAAGCCTTGGGCCCGCCGTGCTCTTTTACCGGTACCTGGCCCTGGTGCTTTTATTCGCGTTCGTTCTGGGCAGGCTTCCGGGAACGCCGCTTCGCACCCGCCAGTGGATACTTTTGGGCCTGGGCCTCACCCAGGCTTCATCAATACTGGCCCTGGCGGTGGTGATGTGGTTCGTCGCGCTCCGCTCGCGCGGCATGGCCCACAAGGCCCCTGCTTCGCCGTCCTCGTTCAACCGGGGCCAGGTTTTCCTGGTGATCCTGACTCTTGTGGCCCTGGGCGGGTTTTTCGACGCCACCCTTTCCGGGCTTCTGGGCATTCCCGACATGGCGGTCGCGGGCAACGGCTCCGACCAGAGCCAGTTCAACTGGACCTGCGACAGGATAGCGGGCGACATGCCCCGAACCGGGATCATTTGGCTGCCCATGTGGATATTCCGGGTGCTCATGCTGGCCTGGTCCCTGTGGCTGGCCTTCTCCCTGGTGGGCTGGCTCAGGTGGGCCTGGATCAACTTCAGCAAGGGGGGCCTTTGGATGCACATGAGCAAGGCATCCAAGCTCAAGACCCGCTACGGCGACTCGTTTTCAGGCAAAGGCCCGCATGAAGGCGGGAATGAGCCTCTGGGAACAGGAGGCGGTGAAGAAAGCGCTATGGAAAATGAAGGGCCGGAAGGAAACCAGGGGGAGAAGGAAGGAATTTGATCAAAAAATCCGGCGTGTTGAAGGTATTGTGGTAAGGAAGCGTTACGATGTCCTTCCCAGGAGGGCTTTTTTTTAATCCGCACTTCGGCTATAAATCATTCCGAAAAGTGAAAACCATCAACACCGGCGGATGAACAGGCGTCCGTCAAGGAGCATCCATGCATCTTTACGATCTTTCGGAATTTTTCAGCCTATCGCGCTCCCTCCATTACAACCTTTCATCAAAGACCTCGGCCCGCCACTATGTATTGAAATACATCACGGACATGAAATACGTGAGCACCTCGGACAAGGCCGTGCTCATGAGGGCGCTCGAGTTTCTGATGCAGGCCTACAAGCCCATAAAGCCCAGGAAACTTGGGACGCCCGCCGTGCTTCATCCAATTAGGGCCTGCGCCCTTTTGTGCAGGGCCATGACCAGGATCGAACTGGCCGACGTGCTGACCGAGATGTTTCACGACCTGTTTGAGGACGTGTACGAGTTCCGTGTGGATGACAAAAGCTGGTGCGATCTCATGAGCCGGGAGTTCACCGAATACCTGTTCAAATCCGGTGACGAGCCCCTGGGGCACCAGATTTTCAGCCGCTTGGTGCGCTTAACGCGCCGGGACAGCGAATCGTATTACCAATATATAGGGCGCGTGCTGGAAGCCCCCGGCGAAAGCGCGGTGATAGTGCGGGCCAAGCTCGCCGACCGGCTCGACAACACAATGGACATGCGGATCGACCTGGACGAGCCAAGGGAAAAGATGAATTTTTTCGAGGTGGTTTTTTCAAACCTCTTTTCCGGCACGGTTGAGCAGCCTCCCAAGGCTGAGATCCATCCGCCGCCAGGGCCCCTCAACGGGGCGTGGAGGCTTTACACGCTGTTCAAGAACGCCGTCCTGCTGTCCCTTGTGCGGCAAAAGGGCTTCGTGGTTGCGGGCCAGGGCTTCGACATCCTGTTTCACTCCCTTGCCGTGGCTTCGCTCAACGAGGCCATGCGCATTTATCTCCACATCTGGACCTTTCACAAAAAGATGCTGGACGACCCGCGCGGGCTTTTACTGGACGCCATGTCTTATTGCGCCTCGGACCGGCTGAACATGGTCACCATACCGGACGAGCGCCACCGCCTGGACGGCCTTTTCTCCGCCTACTTCGACCCTCCCCGCGAGGAAGTCCCCGTCAACGCCAGAACCAAGGACGAGATGGAGGAAATCCGCAAGGCCCTGTCGCTCGAACGCAAAAGAAGGCTGGACGCCCTCTACGCGGACAAAAACCTGATGATCCAGGCGGCCATAGCTTTCGTGGTGATTTTTCTGAATTTTCTCCAGGACCCCGACTATTACATACAGGGAATCACCGAAACGGGAATTTCCCCGACAGAGCCCGAAGACAGGTGAGCCCGATATTCCGGCGCAAACAAAAAAGCCCGGCCTTAAAAGGCCGGGCTTTTTTATGGGCTATACAAGGGCATTTATCAGTCGAAGGCCTTCTTGATGAGGGAAAGGGCGTCGTTGTATTCCAACTCCTTGGGATTGAAGGTGTGGGAGCCGTCGTTGATGGCGGTGGCGGCGATGTCCTCCAGCTTGTTACGCGGGACTCCCGCATCTTTAAGGGTGAGGGGCAGCCCGCACAGGCGGTTCAGCTCGCGGTTTAGGGCCTTTACAGTATCGATGGCCTTCTGGGCGCGCTTGGCCGGGGGGGTCGCAAGATAAACGTCCGTGCCCGCCAGGGGCAGGAGAAGCTCGGCGTAGTGGTCGGCCACAACGTCTAAGTTGTATTCCATTCCCACCGAAAGGAAGATGGCGTTGCCCACTCCGTGGGGAACGTGGCATACTCCGCCCGCCGCATGGGCCAGGGAATGAACCACGCCCACCATGGCGTTGGTGAAGGCCACCCCGGCCAGGAGCGAGGCGTTGGCCATGGCGAAGCGGGCCTCCTTGTCGCTTCCGTCGGCCACGGCCCGGACCAGGTAGTCCCGGCAAAGGGCGATGGCGGTCACGGCATAGGCGTCGGAAAGGGGGTTCTTCTGCTTGCACGAAAACGCCTCGACCGCGTGGGTGAGGGCGTCCATGCCGGTGGCTGCGGTGATCTTGGGCGGCATGGTGAGGGTCATGCGCGGATCCAGAATGGCCACGTTGGGGAAGAGCCGGAACGAGGTGAAGGCCATTTTGATCTTTTTGTCCGGGTTGGCAACCACGGAAACCGAGGTGACCTCCGAGCCCGTACCCGCCGTGGTGGGAACCGCGATGAAGGGCTTTAGGGGCTTTTTGATGATTTCCGCGCCCATGTACTGCAAAAGGTCGTCGCCGCCCTCGGTCACCAGGATGTTCACGGCCTTGGCGGTGTCCAAAACGCTTCCTCCGCCCACCGCCACCAGGGAGTCGCATCCGGCCTCCCGGAACATTTTGGCCACGGAGTTGACCACGAGGTTGGATGAGTCCGGGGGGGTGTCCTCGAAAACGGCCCCGATGGTGACGTCGTTTCCGGCGAACCCGTCCACCACGATCTGGAGAAGGCCGGCGGCCACCACGCCCTTGTCGGTTATCAGAAGGGGGCGTTTGGCTCCGAGCTGGTCAAGCTCGTAGGCCACGTTGTCAACGGCCACCTTGCCCGCTATCACCTTCACGGGATTGGAAAACTCGTAATAGGAAGGAATGTTGATCATTTAAGTCCTCCAGGATTTGTTTGGTTGCGCGTGGATCCGGCGCGTCACAGTTTGCGTAAGCCGTAGGGTACTCCCAATGCGTAAATGACGGCGCGGATGGCGTGTTTCTTGAGACTCATTGGAGGCACGCGCTTCAAGACCCTTTGGGAGATTATTTTGGGGAAGAGGTAGGCCTGGACGATGTTCAGGCAGCGGATGAGGCTCATGGCGCTGGAGACGTCGCCCTTCAGGGTGGCCCTGTGCTCTGCGTAGCTCTGGGGCGTGCCGATCTGGGCGGACATCACCAGAAACGCGCCTTCCAGGGTCTTGAAGCTGATGACCAGGTCCGCAGCCGCCTTTTTGGTGCCAAGGTAGCGAAGTCGCCCGCCTTTTTTTTCCAGAACCATGTAGGGCCCGGCGGGAAGAACCTCGAACATGACGGTCATGGGGTCTTTCCAGGTCTCGACTTCCTTGCGCACGTCCTCGTCCAGAATGGCGGCCGTTTCCATGGCGCTTCCCAGGGCCAGCATGGCGGAGGCCACCACGAACTTCTTGAACGGCTTCTCCCGTGGACGCCATTGGCCCACGGTGTTGGTTGCGGTCATCTTTGGCTCTCCTTCAATGGTGTATGACAAAAGCAAGCCGTAAGGTTGTCTTGAAAATCGTTTGGGCCGATAAACCACGGGCGGATGAAGGAGTCCCCTTCGTCCGCCCGCCCTGAACCGGAATAACCGGCAAGTCCGGCCAACTTACGGAAGCTCGATCATTCGAAAAAGACCTTTTTCACGAAATCGGCCACGCCGTCGGCGGTGGCAAGATCGGCCTCAGCCGAAAGCTCGCCGCAGCCGCCATGCTCAACGATGGACGAGAGAAGCTTCTTGCCGGCAACGTTTTCGCCGATCTGGATCACGTTTATGCACAGCCGGTCGCCGTAGGCGGCCTTCATCTTTTTGGCGGCCAGTACGGGGTCGCCCACGTTGTTTCCGCCGTCGGAGAGGATGAGCACCGAAACCGTGCCCTTGGCGTAGCTCAAGTCTTTGGCGGCAAGATTGATGGAGTCGGCAAGGGGGGTCTTGCCCTTGGAGAGAATGGCGTGCTCCATGGCTTCCTTGTAGAGCTGGCGGTCATACCGGGTGGGGCCGTAGTAGAGCTTGGAAACGCTTTGGTTGAAGTTGAAGGGGCCGCTGGCTGAGCGAAGGGCCGCCATGAAGCCCACGTTGGGCAGGGTGGCGTTGATGCGGGCCACTATGTCCCACGCCCGGTTGAAGCGGGTTACGCCCTTGAAAACGTCGGGTTCGGCCATGGACTGGGAAGCGTCCATGATGATCATGAAATTGTCGGCCTTGCGGACGATTTTTCCGGTTCTTGCGTCCGCTGAAAGGTCCACCGGTTTGAAGCCGGGGTCGGGCTGATGCGCCGCACAGGCTGTGATGAAAAGAAACAGCAGGGCTATAGCGGCGCGCGTCACGGTTTTTGCGGTCATGCGTTCCTCCTTGCGCTCGGTTATTATGAAGCGTGAAATTTCGGTAAGGCGTAAGACAAAGGTAAAAAATCTCGGGGCTGTTTGCAAAAAAAGTTTGTCACACTTAAGGTTGCGAATTCGCCCTGCCGACAAGGCGCGCGACTGAGGTATAGCCAGCTATTCCGCAAGGAGCGCAACACAGTCGGCAGGGATGAAGACGCGACCGTTTGTAAAAATTTTTTTGCAAACAGCCCCTAATGGAAGATTGACTTACATAGCACGAACAAAGAACCCGTACAACAGGAAAAAGCATGTTTATCGATCAGCGGCGCGCGGGTTTTTTACCGAGTCCCGCCTGCCAGGCGTCCAGAAAGATTTCGGCCTCCTCCACTGTTTCCACCGTCCGGGACGGAAAGTCGGTTTCCCTGGCCCTCCGCTCCACCTGCATTTTCACAACTGCGGAATTTACCACCCTCGCGCTCATGCCCATGCCCTTTCTGATGAGTATCTCCTGGGCCTTGGTGATCAACTGGGCGTCGTCCTGCCTTACCGGGAGGAATGCGGAAAAATCAGTCAGAACGGTGAAGCCGGGAGTGAGTTTTGAAAGCTCTTTCTTAAGATTTTCCATCACGCTCAGCTCGTCGCAGTCGTTTTTTTGGCCGAGCGTGACGTAGAGCCTGTTTTTGCCGGAATCGGCCTCGATGCGGTACATGTCTGCCTCCGGTTGATTGAAGCCCCCCTCATGACAGCCGGTTGCGGAAATCCTCGTACGAAAAACGGCGCACCACAGAAAGCGCGCCGGAAGCATGTTTCAACACGATTGACGGCAGGCGGATGCCGTTGAAGGTGTTGTTCTTGACCATGGAATAAATGGCCATGTCGGTGAAAACCAGCCTGTCCCCGATCTTGAGCCTTTCGGGAAAGGAGTAGTCGCCTATCACGTCTCCCGCAAGGCAGGTCATGCCCGCAAGGCGATAGGTGAAAGGGAACTCCCCGTCAAGGCCCGCTCCGACTATGCAGGGCCGGTAGGGCATTTCAAGGACATCCGGCATGTGGGCGGCGGCGGAGGTGTCAAGGACCGCGATTTTTTTGCCGTTGTCCACGATATCCAGTACGCCCGCCACCAGAAAGCCCGCGTTCAAGGCCACGGCCTCCCCCGGCTCCAGGTAGATTTGAAGATGCGGATGCCGCAGGGAGAATCCGCCGAGAACCCGGTACAGCCGGTCGATATCGTAGCCGGGGCGGGTTATGTGGTGCCCGCCGCCCAAGTTGACCCACTTCATGCCGGGCAGAAATTCCCCGAATTTCTCCTCGAAGGCGTCAAGGGTCCGTTCCAGGGAATCGGCATCAAGTTCGCAAAGGGTGTGGAAATGAAGCCCGTCGATTTCGTCCAGCAAATCGGCCCTGAAATTGGCCCTTGTGACCCCAAGCCTTGAAAACGGCCCGCATGGGTCATAGATGGCGGTCTTGACCTCGCTGTGCTCGGGATTGACCCTCATTCCGCAAGAGACCCTGCCCACGGCCCTTTCCCTGAACCGCTCCCACTGGGAAAAAGAGTTGAACACCACGTGGCCGCAGTACGACAAAAGCTCCTCGAATTCCTCTTCCTTAAAGGCCGGGGCCCCTGCGTGGACCTCGCCCGAAAACTCCTCCCTCCCCAGCCGCGCCTCATCCAGGCCGCTTGCGCAGACCCCCGCAAGATACCGGCTTATAAGCGGAAAGACGCAGAAGGCCGAGAAGCACTTTAAGGCCAGGAGAATCTTCGCCCCGGTCCTTTGGCTCACCTCGGACAGAATTTTCAGGTTGGCCTCCATAAGCCCCTCGTCGATGACGTAGGAGGGGCTGGGGACTTCATTTATCCAGTCAAACCCTTTCATTCCGGGAAGGTTTCCGTCCAGGGGAGGCCGTGGCGGTTCAACCTTTCCATGAAAGGCGCGGGATCAAACTCCTCAACGTTGAAAACTCCCTTGCCCCTCCACTGGCCGGTGAGCATCATAAGCGCCCCTATCATGGCCGGAACGCCCGTGGTGTAGCTGATGGCCTGGGCCCCCACCTCCCGGAAGCATTCCGCGTGGTCGCACACGTTATAGATGTAGTATTTTTTTGGCTTGCCGTCTTTCACGCCCTCAATCAGGCAGCCTATGTTGGTCTTGCCCTGGTAGCCGTCGGCAAGGGAAGACGGGTCGGGAAGAAGGGCCTTCAGAAACTGGAGCGGAATGATGTCCACGCCGTTGTATCTTACCGGGTCGATGCGGGTCATGCCAACGTTTTCCAGGACCCTTAAGTGCGTGAGGTAGTTTTCCGAAAAGGTCATCCAGAAGCGCATCCGTTTCACCTCGGGGATGTTGACGGCCAGCGACTCCATCTCCTCGTGGTACATGAGATACATTTCCTTCGGGCCGATTTCCGGGAAATCGAAGGGCTTGTGGACCGAAAGGGGCGGGGTCTCGATCCACTTGCCGCCTTCGTAGTATTTCCCGTTGGCCGTCACCTCGCGGATATTGATTTCCGGGTTGAAGTTGGTGGCAAAGGGGTGTCCGTGGTCGCCCGCGTTGCAGTCCATTATGTCTATGGTGTCGATGCGGTCGAAGTGGTTAATCTTTGCGTGGGCGCAGAAAACGTTGGTGACCCCCGGGTCGAAGCCGCAGCCCAGAAGCGCCATCAGGCCGCGGTCCCGGAAGCGCTCGCGGTAGTCCCACTGCCACTTGTAGCAGAACTTGGCCTCGTCCTTGGGCTCGTAGTTGGCGGTGTCCATGTAGTCGATGCCCGTTTCCAGGCAGGCGTCCATGATGGTGAGGTCCTGGTAGGGAAGGGCGACGTTCAGCACCAGATCGGGCTTTTCGGCCTTCAAAAGCGCCACCAGTTCCGGGACGTTATCGGCGTCGACCTGTGCGGTCTTTACCGGGCGCGGGGTTGATGCCGCGATTTTGTCGCATTTTTCCAGCGTTCTGGAAGCCAGCGTTATCTCGGAAAAAACTTCGGGAACCTGAGCGCATTTTTTGACAACAACGCTTCCGACGCCACCGGCCCCGATGACGAGAACTTTTTTCATCAGCAAATCTCCCATGGAAATGGCTTGTTTCGGGTCTATAAAAAATAAGTATAATGCCGAACCGGAAAGTATGCAATTACATTTCAAAGCCGCCGCCCAAGGCAAACAAACCCTGGCCGAAAAGGGTGGGGCGAAGGCTCGCGGCGAATGGTGAGGCGAAAACGTCTTATGGACGCTTAAAAAGATGGTTCAAAACAGAGCGGATATTTTATCGAACCGAAAAATTGGCCACTTGCGAGTATTGTTCAAATTAAAGGTTTGTGATAGCATTCATAAATTATGCTTTGATCGGGCTTTTGCGCCAATCGGGATCGAAAGGAAATACCCATGCCGGTAAAGATATGCCGTGGAGCGTCTTCGCTTATCCTATGGCTTTCCGTAACGGTTTTTCTTGCAGCCTGCCTGCCCGCAAGCCTTATGGCGGGCGATCTGGAGGACGGGCTCGGCTACATGGTCAAGGACTTCGAGCGCCACATAGGCAAGGTTCCGGTCGGCCAGAAATATTCCGTTGTCGTAAGATTCTTCAACACCGAGGAGAACAGGCAGCCGGCCCGCATCTGCTCCAGGATAGAGGCCATCATGATCTATCACTTGGTGGAGCGCTTCGCGGGCCGCGACATGATAGAGGTGCTGGACAGGGCCAGGGTGGAGGCGGCTGACGCGGAAATCGCCTTCCAGGCCGACCCCCTTAGGGGCGGAGCCGGGGAATGGGCGAAAAAATTCGGCCAGAAAAAGGGCGCGGGCTTCCTGATTACCGGAACCACCGCATTCATGAGCCGGGACTTCGAAGTATCCGCAAGCATGATAGACATAGTGAGCGGAGCAGTCGTGGCCAGCTCGCGCACGAAAATTCCGCTAAGCTCCATCGATCCCATTCTTCTGGCCGATTATCCGGGGCGTCCGGTCACGACCACCACCACCACTTATCCGACCACCACGTCCACCACCACCTATCGCGCTTATACGCCGCCCTACGTCGAGCCGCGTTCGTCCTATGTCGCCGGAGCGACCTATTCCCGCATCGACCAGGCCCAGTTGGAGGCCCTTCTCAGGAAGGCCGGTTACGAGCCCGTCGTGGTCAAGGACAGGACCCTTAGGGTGGACATGGACGGCATAAAGGTCCTGTTCTTCACCTCCGAAAACCAGATCAACCTCCAGGCCTACGCCGGTTTCAGCGGCGGGGGCGTCAGCCTGGAAACCATCAACGAATGGAACAAGAACAAGCGTTTCTCCCACGCCTACCTGGACAAGGACAATGACCCGGCCATCGAGCTTGACCTGGACCTGGACGGCGGCTGGGTTACAGAGGAACATCTCATGAGTTTTTTCAGGCTTACGAGACTTTCCGTCACCAAGTTCAAGGCGCATATCTGGCCTTAGGGGTCTCTTCAGAATGTCGGCCCGCAAGGGAGACTGCCAACAACAAAGGGAGAAAAAACATGAAACGAATTGCCGCCGTGATGGTCATCGCCTTGTGTTTGGCAGGTTTTTCGGGTTTTCCCGCCTTTGCGGAAGACGGCGAGGCCATGACCAGCATTAACGCCGGAGTGCTTCAGGGCATAATAACCGAAGCGGGTTACAGCGCCGAACAGCAGAAGGAAAACGTGCTGAAGGTAAAAATGGGCGAGGTCACTGTGCTCTTCTTCGTCTCGGACAACTTGCAGAGCATCCAGGCCTACGCCGGTTTCAAGGGCGGGGACGCGTCCCTCAAGAACATCAACGAGTGGAACAAGAACAAACGCTACTCAAGGGCCTACAAGGATAACGACGGCGACGCCGTGGTGGAACTGGACCTCGATCTGGAAGGAGGCGTTTCCAGAAGCCGGATCGTAAATTTCATCCAGACCGTGGCCCTTTCCGCAAAGGTTTTCAGGGAGCACATTTTCGGCGCCAATTAGGCTCCGCAGCCCGATGATTTGCGTTCGGCCCTGAAACAGAAACGCCCCCGCGAAGAATATCTCTTCCGGGGGCGTTCCTGCTTTTATTTCCGGGCGTTCAGGCTTTTGAAAGAAGGTCGTCGAAATATTCCACCGTGCGGGAAAGGCCCTCGTCAAGGCCCACCTTAGGTTCCCAATTCAGAAGGCTCTTGGCGAGGCTTATGTCGGGCTTTCTCTGCCTTGGGTCGTCAACGGGAAGAGGCTCGAACAGAATCTCGGATTTTGATCCCACCATTGCCCTGATTTTTTCCGCAAGCTCCAGGATGGTGAATTCCCCCGGATTTCCAAGATTCACCGGGCCGGTCACGGAATCTCCGGTGTTCATGAGCGCAATGAAGGCTTTTATGAGATCATCCACGTAGCAAAAGCTGCGGGTCTGGCTGCCGTCGCCGTAAACGGTGATGGGCTGGTTTTTGAGGGCAGCCACGATGAAGTTGGAGACCACCCTGCCGTCGTTTTCGTGCATCCTTGGGCCGTAGGTGTTGAAGATGCGCGCCACCTTTATTCTTATGCCGTGCTGGCGGCGGTAATCGAAGAACAGGGTTTCGGCGCAGCGCTTGCCCTCGTCGTAGCAGGAGCGCGGGCCTATGGGGTTGACGTTGCCCCAGTAGGATTCCGGCTGGGGATGCACGAAGGGGTCGCCATAGACCTCGCTGGTGGATGCCTGGAAGATTTTCGCGCCCACGCGCCTGGCAAGCCCCAGTACATTGATGGAGCCGTGAACGTTCACCTTGGTGGTGGAGACCGGGTCGTTCTGGTAATGCACCGGCGAGGCCGGGCAGGCCAGGTTGTAGATTTCATCGGCCTGGGCGTAAAGAGGAAACGTGATGTCGTGGCGCAGAAGCTCGAAATCGGGGTTCCCCAGAAGATGGGCGATGTTCCGGCGGCTCCCGGTGTAGAAATTATCAACGCACAGGACCTCGCAGCCGGCCTCCATCAGGCGGTCGCAAAGGTGCGACCCAAGAAAACCCGCCCCGCCGGTCACCAGCACCCTTTTCTTGTTCGGCACTTTATAGCCTTTCGGTATGTGACGTCAGCCGGTCTTTACGTTTCGTGACCCAGGCCTTATCATAAATGAAGGCGGATTAACAATATCCCGTCTTCAGCCGCCGATTTGAAAGGAGTATCCAATGAAGAGGATGTCGCTGATACCGGCCCTGCTGGCGCTTTCGTTGATCGCCACGGGCTGCGCCGGGGCTTTTAAGGACTACGGGCAGGTGAGGGCCAGCCGTGAGGCGACGGACATGTTCGAGGGCGGGCGGCTTCCGGCTGACCACCGCTATTACTACGTCGGCCCCGGTTCCGAACCCGACGCCATTATCGGCATAGCGCCCGGCTACACCCTTAAAAGCCGCCTGTGGAAACCCGTGGACCTAAATGACGCCACCCTTTCGGCTTTGATTCGCACAATGACCCGAGGCCTTTCAAGTGGAACGGCTATCTGGGGCGCGACCCTCATGGACAAGGACGGCAGGCAGGTGGGCGTCTGGTACTCGCCGGGTGAAACCACAACGCTCCGGGTGACAGAAAAAGGCGAGGTCTTCGTCAACCCGCCCCGGCCTTCCATACTGGACGAGGGCATCTCCCCCTTTTCCCCCATGAACCGCGAACTCTACGCGCCGGAGTTGCCTCGCGTCCCGAATCGTTAGGATGCCCGGCCTCGATTACCGGGCCTCTTGTGCTGTCGCACCCCGGCAACGAGAAAGCCTGGGCCACCCAAGGGATAGTCAATCGACGGGTGATCTTTTCTTTCGCCTTTGCCTTTTCTCCCCCATAAATTCCGGCTTGGAATAAACGGCGTAAAAGCGATGAGATGCAAGGAAGCGGGGGGCGGGCGGGGAGGCCGCGTACCCCAAGGTACGCAACGACCCGCCCGACCCCCGCTGACACCGCAGCTCGCGCTTTTAGCCGTTTATTACCAGTGGACGCCGCGCATGAGTGTGGCAAACATAACCGCTTCGGCTGATGGAACGGCGTCCTTGGCGTCCTTGTCGCCGGATGCCGCCTTGGAATCCGGGAACAGGTGGTAGCTGGTGTTCTGGATGATGTCGCCCACCTTGGGAAGCAGGGTGTTGACGGCCTGCCCGAAAATCCCCAGGCGGGTGGCTATGCGCTTGGGCTTTTCCACTATGGCCTGGCAGATCATTTCAGCCGCGTCGTCGGCCTTTAAGGTCGGTACGTGCTCGTAGAACTTGGTGGGCCCTATCATGGGAGTGCGCACCAGGGGCATGTTGATGATGGTGAAATAGACGTTTTTATCAAGGAATTCCGGTTGGGCGATGCGGGTGAAGGCTTCCAGGGCGGATTTCGAGGCCACGTAGGCGGAAAAACGCGGCGGCTGTACCTGCACACCGATGGAGGAGATGTTGATGATGTGGCCCCTCTGGTTTTCCGCCATCTTGGGAAGGAAGCCAAGAATGAGTTTGAGGGCCCCGTAGAAATTGACCTGCATGCAGCGCTCGTAGTCGTGGAAGCGGTTGTAGGAAAGGGCTATGGAGCGTCGGATGGAGCGGCCCGCGTTGTTGATGAGGATGTCCACCGATCCCTGCTCTTTCAGAACCCTCTCCACCAGGCTTTCGCACGAGTTGATATCGGAAAGGTCAGCCGGGTAGATGAAGGCCTTGCCGCCCTTTTCCTCGATTTCGGCCTTGGTTTCCTCCAGGTGGGAAAGGGTGCGGGCCACCAGGAGGACCTTGCCGCCCGCCGCCGCCACCTTGAGGGCCGTGGCCTTTCCGATGCCCGATGACGCCCCGGTGATGAGAATCACCCGGTCCTTGACAGCGCCTTTCAAGGAGCGGTCCTTGAATAGGTCGGGGTCAAGATTGCGCTCCCAGTAGTCCCAGAGGCGGAAGCCGTAGTCTTCCAGGGCCGGGCAGGCGATCCCCGAACCCTTGAGTTCCTTTATGGTGTCCTGGCAGTCGAACTTGGTGGGATAGTAAAAATAGGAAAGCATGTGCCGGGGCACGGCGATATCCGCCAAAATGGCGTCTATTATCCTGTGGGTGGGCGGAAGGCTCGCTATTCCCTGGATGAGCCAGCGGGGGATGAGCTTGAAGAACTGGGCGTCTATGCGCATGGTGAAAAGGGGTGAGTGGGCCGCCTTGGCGAAAAGGTTCATGAGCTCGCCAACCCGAAGCGGGGCCGGGTCGGTGAGGTGGAAGCAGCGCCCGTCGAGGTCCGGCTTGTGGGCCAGAAAATCCATGGCGTTGGCCACGTAATCCACGGGCACGATGTTGATGCGCGAGCCTTCGAGGCCAACAAGGGGAACCCAGCGGGGTATGGTGTCCCGGAGTTTCTGAAGGAACTTGAAAAGGTAGTAGGGCCCGTCGATCTTGTCTATCTCGCCGGTCGTGGAGTGGCCCACCACGATTCCTGGGCGGTAGATTCTGTAAGGAATTGAGCATTCCTTTCGCACCACGCCCTCGGACATATGTTTCGTGCGGAAATAGGGCTGTTCGTAGTTCGTGGCCTGCTCGAACATGTCCTCCCGCCACACCCCCTTGTAAAGCCCGGCTGCCGCGATGGAACTCACGTGGTGGAAACAGCCCGCGCCGATGGCCTCGGCAAGTTTCACCGCCTGCCGGGTGCCGTTGACGTTGGTTTGTTCCTGGATGGCCTCGTCTTTCAGGGTCATGTCATAGATGGCGGCCAGATGAAAGAAGTGGTCGATCTTGCCCTTCATCTTCGCAAGGGCCGGCCCCGACACCCCCAGTTTCGGCTTGGTGATGTCCCCGGACACCGGCACCAGGCGTTCGGACGCGCCCTGCCACCATTGTTTCGCAAGGCCTTCCAGCTTGGCCTTGCTGCCTTTGCGGACAAGAATATAGACGGTGGCTTCGGGGCGGGCGAGGAGGTTTTTGACCAGGTACTTTCCGATAAAGCCTGTGGCGCCCGTGACAAAATAATTCATGGGATGCTCCTTTGGGGGTGGGGTGGGATGACGGGGGAAGGTGAAAAGAAATACGACGCGTAATATGAAACAATTTTCAGGGGTCTTAAGTCAATAGTTGTTATCGGGATGTAAAAAAAAGTGAAATTTTTTTCCGCAGGAAGGGCAGGGCGAAGGCCCTGGGCCAAGGCGGGAATAAAAAAGGGGGAAGCCCTTTTACGTCTAAAGGCTTCCCCCCAAGGCTTGGGCAAAAAATTTACCCGATTATTTGATTACACCCATGTGGCGAAGGAGTCTTTTGTCTACGGAGCCCGTTTCGGCAAGGCCCTTCTGCTTCTGGTATTTCATGACGGCCTCCCTGGTGTTGGGCCCTATTATTCCGTCAACGTCATCATCGTAAAGGCCCATGCCTTTCAGCATTTTCTGGACCTCGAAAATCTGGCGCTTGCGCTCCTCCCAGGCTGAGAGCTTCTGGCCAGGGGCAGACGCTGCAACCTCCGCCTTCGCCTCGCCTCCGGCTTTTTTTTGCGCTTCGACGGTCGCTGCGTGGGCCTTGGCGATTTCCGCCGCGTGAGCCTTGTCCGCTACTTCAGCCCGTTCGGGCTTCGGAACCGAGGCCTTTACTGTGGCGGGCTTTCCCTTGCGGTAGGAATCGAGATAGCGGCGGACTTCCTTTAAAAGCTCAACCGGGTACATGTTGCCGCTCATGTCGTCGTAGACCTTCATGGCCCTTTTTTGAATGACAGCCATGGCGGCAGGCGTGGGCGTCACCTTCTGTACGCCGTAATCCAGCATGGCCTTTAAGCAGCGCTCGTTGTCGCGGCGGATATCCGAGCAGTAACGCTTCTGGATGTCGCCCTGCTCGTCCATGAGCTTGTCCTGGTACTTTTCGGGGATCGCATCCCAGGCCGCGTTGGTCAGAACCACCGTGGCGGGGGAGTAGCGGATTTTCATAGTGTTGACGTATTTATCGATCGTGTAAAGCTGGCTTCCCACCTGCCAGATGGCCGGTGCGATGTTGGTGTCGATGATGCCGGCGCGCTTGGACGCCGGAGCGTCCGTAACGGCCAGGGGTACCGGGCTTGCGCCAAGGGCCCTCAGCATGGTGGCTTCCTGGGGACCGTACCATGTTAAAATCCGGGCGGCCTTGAAGTCCTCCAGCTTGTCGAACCTGTACTTGGTGGAATAGAAAAGGTCGAAGTCCTGGTCTATCCACAAAAAGAGCTTGTAGCCGCTTTCGGTGAAGTAATAGTCGAAGGTGGCGAACATCATGGAGCGGATGTAATCGACCTCATCGTAATTGTTGAAGAGGAAGGGAAGGCCCACAACCGAAAATTCGGGGCAGGCCTTGGTGGAACCCTGGCCTGAAAGACCTGCGCCCTGGAGCTGGCCCACCCTCATCTTGCGCAGGTAGTCGTCGTCGTTACCCATGACGCCGCCCCAGAACACCTTTATGGCGACGGTGTCGTTGGTTCCGCGCTGGAGCCAGGGGTTTATGTATTTCTGGAAGGAAACCGCCCAGCCGAGGTCCTTGGGGGCCAGGGTGGCTATCTTGAGTGCCGTTTTTGCGGCCTGGGCCTCTGGAACGGCCGCGACCGAGAAGGCCAGGGCCAGAATCATCACCAATGGGATGCACAGCGGTTTTATGGTTCTCATCAATCCTCCTTTTTGATTTTCGGAAAACGTGGAACTGCCGTGATGATTCAAGTTATTAAGCGGAGCATGGTTCTTTTCCATTTTTTAAGGAATCCGGCAAAGGGAAGAAAAGCGTGGGGCTTCTTCCCCCGTCTTTTTCGGGAAAACGAAAAATGGAAAAAATTGCGCTCCCAGTAATATCAGAATATTGCGCCCGTTGAAAGACGAATGTTAGCATAACGTCAGTCGTCGTAATCGTATTTTTTCCTGTCCTTTCCCTTTTTCTTTCCTTTTCCGTGGTCATCGTCGTCATGGCCTTTTTTGGCCTGGCCCGGCGGATACTTGGCCTTGTGGCTGTCGTGTTCGATGTAGGGCTTGTCAGAGTCCATCTCTATGAAGACCACACTTCCGAGCCTTCCGGAATAGTCGCCGGGCAGGCGGGTCGAGAATTTCCACGAACCGCTGAAAAAGTAGAAATAAAGGTCCCTGTCGGAGTCGAAATAGACGCTTGCGTCCGGATAATACCTGTAGCGGTACTTGGCCCGCCTTCCGTGGGCCGGGGCGTGATCCGGGGGGCCGCCCTTTTTGGTGACTGCGGGTTCCCTCTTTTGGGGCGGCGGAGCCCCGCCCGTAACTTCCACACTTCGCACGGGATAACATCCGAAGGAGATGATGCAGGAAGCTGCAAGCGCCAAAAGAAGGCCTTGATTTATCTTCATTTTTCGTTCTCCTTGTTTTTGACGGATGTAACGGACGGAACCTCTGCCGGTCTCGGCTGGAACATTTTCTGGATGTTCCTGAATTTTTCCTCGCAGGCGAGAAAGGCTTCCACGATCATGGGGTCGAAGTGTTTGCCCGCCTGCTCCTGTATGAAGGTTTTGGCGGTTTCGTGGGAATAGGGCTCCTTGTGGGGCCGCTTGTTGACCAGAGCGTCGTAAACGTCGCAAAGGGCCGCGATCCTGCCGGAAAGAGGTATTGCCGCGCCCTTCAGGCCCTGGGGATATCCTGAACCGTCGAATTTTTCATGATGGGTGAAGGCGATTTCTGCGGCCATGCGCAGGTAGTCCGCGTTGGGGTCCCAGGACGCCGCGTCGTTCAGGGCGTCGCGCCCCGCCATGCAATGCCTTGTCACCAGTTCGAACTCGGTTTCGTTGAGGCGCCCGGGCTTTAAAAGCACGCTCTCAGGCACGTGGACCTTGCCTATGTCGTGGAGGACGCTTGTGAGAAAGATGTTTTCCGTGAAAAGCTGGTCTATCACGTCCGGAGGGGAGGGCATGGCTGCAAGCGCGCCGGTGATGGTTAGGGCGAAAAAGCGGAAGCGCTCCAGGTGGTTCGCCGTATCGGGATCGCGCGATTCCACCAGCTTGGCCATGGAAAAGATGACGCCCTCCCTTGACTGGATGGAAAGGATTCTCGCGCCCGCCGCCACTCGCACGTAAAGCTCGTCGTCGGTGAAGGGCTTGGCCAGAAACTCGTCGGCCCCGGCGTTTCGGCCTTCAAGGATGTCTTCGGGGTTGTCCCGCACCGTGACCAGGACCAGGTAGGTATATCGGCTCCCCTCGGCCTCGCGTATGTTCCGGCAGAGGGTCAGGCCGTCCATGCCCGGCATCATCCAGTCCGTAACCACCATCCGTACCCGGTTTTTTTTCCATATCTCCCATGCCTCGGCCCCGTCGCCCGCAAGGATCACCTGATGGCCCATGCGCAAAAGGGCCTGCTCTGTGCGGGTTCTGCCTATGGGCTCGTCGTCGGCCAGAAGAATCTTCAGGGGCGCGGTCTTCGAGGCCCTGGCGGGCGGAGGCGATTTCTCCCGGCGCTTGAAAAGCTCCTGTTCAAAGCGCTCGACAATTTCTGAGTCGGGCAGGCTGCCAAGCTCTTCCAGAAACACTTGGCGCAGCCTGGCCACCGTTGGCTCCTTTTCGGCGGCGACGAACTGCAGAAGTTCGAGCTTCATGCCGGAAAGGGGCGGGCTTTCAATGGCGTTTTTCATTTTTCATCCATGATGAGGTTCAAATTGCGTACATGTTCCCCAAAACCTGCAAGGCTTTGCCTGAGTTCAAGGATCAATTCCCCGAACGAATTACTTCTTCCTTCCGAGGCGGCCCTTTCAAGCGCGGCAGCCGCCTTGGAGAGCCGGGCCGCAGCCAGGGTAACGCCTGCGCCCCTTATGGAATGGGCCTCGTGGATCATGGCGGCCAGGTCCTCCGCCCTGTTGGCTTTCTCGATGATGGAAATCTGCGTCGCCGCATTTTTCAGGAAGGTTGACACGAGCCTGACCAGAAGCTCCCGGTCGTTGCCGAACTGAACAAGGGCTTTTGAAAGGTCGAAGACGGCCTCCCCTCCCTGGGCGTCCGGCCCGCAGCACTCCGGAATCCGTCCGCAGCCTTGATCAATTTTGGTCCATTCGGCCAGTTTGGTCAAGAGATCGGAGTAATCGACGGGCTTTTTGATGCAATTGTCGAAACCGGCCCGAATGGCCCTTTCGCAGAAATCGGTTTCGGGATGGGCCGTAATGCAGGCTATGGAAATCCTTGCCTGCCCTTCAACCGGATTTTTTTCCTCCGCATCCCTGATGGCCCGGACCGCCTCCATGCCTCCCATGACGGGCATTTCGGCGTCCATGAGCACGCAAGCGTAGCGCTTTTTCAAAAACGCCTCAACGGCCTGCCGCCCGTTTTCGGCTGTGTCAACCGAGTAACCGGACGATTCCAGGATTTCCCTGGTCAGCATGAGGTTGACTGGGTTGTCGTCGGCAACGAGTATGGGAATCGGCCCGCCTGTTTTCACCAGCCGTCCTTTCAAGGCGATTTTTCCCGCACTTCTGTGCGCAGACCTTCACGGGCTGCACAACATGAAATTATAGCCCATGAATTCGCCGGTTGCTTCAAAAATACTTATGGGGTATTCTTTTGTCGCTGCAAGAGGTGCTGAAATTTATTATAACATCAGTAAGATATAAGTTAAAAGCGATTTTTTTCACGGTGGTTTGACTGGTACCCGTATCAAGGCTTTCGGTACACGGCCATTTTGGCGATTTGGCGCATCGGTTGTTTGGGGGTCGGGCTTAATGGCGAAGATACTGGTTGCGGACAGGGATACCGGCGATGCCTTGTCCCTGGCGGCAAAAATCGAAAAGCTGGGGCATCGGGTGTTGTCAGTGGCCGGGTCTGCCGCACAGGCCCTGGAGGACATGGCAAGGCTCAACCCCGATCTTCTTTTTTGGGATGTGTCCCTCACCGATGAAAAGGAAGGCCCGGACCTGGCCGGTGTGCTGAACCGGGCGGGCGGGGCGGCCATGATCCTGACCGGCGCTCCTGCAAGGGGCAAAATTGCCCAACGGGGTAAAAACGGATCCCCTTGTTCCTTTCTGGCCAAGCCTGTTTACAAGCAGAACCTGAAACAGGCCATAGGAGCGGCCCTGGCCGAAAGGGAAAGGGAAACCCTTCTTCAAAACAGCCTCAGGCTGAATTCATTGCTTCTTGACAGCCTGCCGTATCCGGCCCTTTTGATAAATCAGCAGCGAGTGATCATAAAGGCCAATAAGGCGGCGCGTCTGATTGGCGCTTCCGAGGGCGCCGCCTGCTGGAAGATTTTTTCAAAAAATGAAATTCCTGCTGAAATCTTCTCCCCATGCTGCGGAGTGACAGAAAGGCCCCAGGAACCAGCCCGTTGCGACTTTTGCCGATTGGACGAAGTTTTGAAGACAGGACAGCCGACAAGTAATGAGTCGGTTGAACTGGATGCAAAAGTTTATGATTTTTTCTGGATTCCGGTGGATGGTGGAAACCTGATTCTGCATTACGCAGTGGATGTGACCAGGCGGGTGCGCAACCAGGAGGAGCTTTCCTGGGAACTGGCCGTCAACAATACCCTTTGCCGTCTTACAGAGCCCATTATCAGCGTTTCGTCCGATCTGGATGCCGTGGCCGACATGGTGCTGGCCGAGGCCATATCCCTTACGGCGAGCAGGAGCGGGTATATTCTTGAATATGGCTTGGGCGATATGGTGAAGGTTTTATGCAGCATCAACGATGATGTCTCTGCAGCCGGGGGCCTTTACGGGGATTTCTGCCTTCTGAACAACGATGAAACGGATGGATCTGACGAACAGTCCGACCCGCCGCCTTCCGGCCACACACCCTCCTGTTATTCCGATGCATATGCCGACCCGTTCGTTGACTTCCAGGGCGCCCCTGGCAGGACATTGTCGGTGCCGGTGAAAATGGGAACTGAGGCAATAGGCCGGATAATCCTTGCAGGCAGGAGGGATGAATACCGGGCCAGGGATTTCCAGGCCGCCCACGAGCTGGCTTCAATGTATGCACTGGCCGTCCAGAGGCGCAGGTGCGAGGACGCACTTGCCAAGAGCCGGCAGGAACTGGAGCAAAAGGTTTCCGAGCGGACTCACGAGCTTTTGGAGGCCAACCGGAATCTCACCCGCGAAATTGAGGAACGGAAACGGATGGAAGGCGTTCTCATGCAGCTCGCCCACACCGTTTCCTCATCCGGGGGGGACGAGATTTTCCCGATGCTGGCCGCAAACATCGCGGATATCCTCAAAGTCGATTTCGCCATGATCGGCGAGCTTTCCGAGGACCGTCAGGAAAGGGTCCGAACGATAGCGGTCATGTCGGGCGGCGAGAAGATGGACAACTTCGAATACGCGCTCGCCGGAACCCCCTGCGCCTACGTGGCGGGTAAAAATCTCTGCCTGTACCCGGATGGCGTGGCCGGTCTCTTTCCCGAAGACACCATGCTGAAGCAGATGAACATAGAAGGTTACGGCGGCATACCCCTGTTCGATTCCACGGGCCGCCTGTTCGGCATACTGGCCGTAATGGACACCAAGCCCTTTTCCGACACCAGCTTCTTGGTTTCCATGCTGAGGGTCTTCGGAATAAGGGCCGCCGCCGAGTTGGAGCGCCGGAACAGCGAGGAGCGAGTACGAACCAGCAGGAGAATGCTCCAGACCATTTTCGACGGAATCCCTGAGCCCCTCCTGATGTTTTCCCAGGACCTGGCCGTCCACATGCTGAATCGTCCGGCTGCCGCCTATTTCCAGACAAGCAACGCGGGCGCGGTGGGCCGGAAATGCTACGAGGCCTTCATGGGCAGGGACATCCCCTGCGAAGGATGCGGCATAATAAAGGCTATCGAGGAGGGGGCCTCGTACCGGTTCGAGCGCAAGAGCCCCCATGATCCCGACCGGCTTGAAAAAGTGATAATCTATCCCATAAACTCCGAAGCGTCCGACTCCGAGCGTTTCATAGTGCGCATAAGGGACATTACGGAGGAAAAACTTCTCCAGCGCCAGTTGATTCAAAGCGAGAAACTAACCACCCTGGGGCTGCTGGTTTCGGGAATAGCCCATGAAATCAACAACCCCAACAGCTTCATCACCTTCAACATCCCCATAATGCAGGATTACGTGAACGCCATCATGCCCATCGCCGACGCCCACTTTGAGGATTTGCATGATGCGGAGCTTTTCGGAATGAGCTACCCTGAGTTCAGGGAAGATCTTTTTCGCCTGCTGGAAAACATCAAGCACGGCTCGGATCGCATCAACGCAATCGTAAAGAAGCTCAAAAGTTTCGTCAAAATGGATTCCGTGGAGGAGAAAGCCTGGTTCGCTCCCCAGTCGGTCATTGAAAAGGGCGTCAACATGGTCAGAACCCAGGTCAACAAGAAGATCAGAATAATCACCATGGACATGGAAGAGGACATGCCGCTGGTTTACAGCAACCCCATGGTGGTGGAGCAGGTTCTCATCAACCTCCTTCTGAACGCCTCCCACGCCGCCGACAAGGCCGACTCGTGGGTGAAGATTTCGGCCTCGGTGCGAAAGGGCGGGCAGGACATCCTTTCCATTGAGGTAAGGGACAACGGCTGCGGAATGGAGCCGGAGGTCAAAAGGAAGCTGTTCAGGCCATTTTTCACCAGCCATTCGGCGGGAGACGGAACCGGGCTCGGCCTTTACATCACCAAGAACCTCATAGAGGGCCTTGGCGGCAACATAGAAGTGGAGAGCACCCCCGGCCTCGGAAGCACCTTTCAGATCAGCATGCCGGTAACGCCAAGGCGGAAAACCACGGAGCAGGCGGCGGGCTGAAGGCCCCGGCCCGGCGCAGGCCGGCTTCACGAAAGGCATCGATACCCATGACCGATTCAATTTTGGTGGTCGACGACGAACCGCACTTCCTGGACACCATCAAAAGGGGCCTGTCCTTGGCCGGTTTTCGGGACGTGGCCACCGAGAGCAACCCGGTTGCCGCCCTGGCCCGCCTGGAAGATGGCGAAAAGGCCGACCTGGTTCTTTTGGATGTAAGTATGCCGGAGATGGACGGGTTGACCCTTCTTTCCCGGATCAGGAACCTGTGCCCCGACACCGAATGCATAATGGTCACGGCCATCAACGACACCCGGATAGCGGTGGACTGCATAAGGAGGGGGGCCTACGACTACCTGTTAAAGCCCGTGAGTCGGGAGGACCTGGTTTTCGCCGTCAACAGGGCACTGGAGCGCAAGCGCCTCCTTGCCGTCTACAGCATGGGAAAGGCCGGTGACGACGTAAGGGACGACCTGCCGGAAGCCTTCGACCCCATTGTCACGCGCTCCCCGGCCCTGATACGGGTGCTCCGGGAGGCCTGCCTGCACGCCGGGAGCAATGTCCAAAGCCTGATCACGGGCGAAAGCGGCACCGGAAAGGAACTCCTGGCCAGGGCCATGCACCAGGCGAGCCTGAGAAGCGACATGCCCTTCACCGCCATCAACATGGCCTCCCTGGCTCCCACCCTTTTCGATGCGGAATTTTTCGGGCACACGCGCGGGGCATTTACCGGAGCCCAGTCCGAACGCAAGGGCTACCTGGAAACCACCCACCGGGGGACCCTCTTTCTGGACGAGATAGGCCATCTTCCCCTGGAACTCCAAGGGAAGCTCCTCAGGGTCTTCCAGGAAGGCGAATACATGAAGCTCGGCACCAGCCGGGTCATGAAGGCCGATATCCGCTTCATAGCCGCCACCAACGCAGACCTTACAGCCCTGGTGGAGTCGGGCCAGTTCAGGAAGGACCTCTACTACCGTCTCAAGGGGGCCTGGCTCAACCTGCCGTCCCTGCGGGAGCGAAGGGAGGATATACCGCTTCTGGTTTCGGATTTCATGGCTAAAAAAAGCGGCGGGGAAGGAAGGGCGGGGATCACCCAGGAGGCCATGAACCTTCTTATGGCTTACGATTTTCCGGGAAACGTGCGGGAGCTTCAGTCCATCGTAGCCTCGGCCATGAACCTGGCCCGGAAGGGAGACATAACGGCCCAGTGCATTCCGGCCTACGTGCACGAAAGCGCCAGGGTCGCCCCAACGCCCTGCCGCCCGGTTGCGGGCAAGGCAGAAAGCCTTTTTGCGGTGGAAAAAAACCACATCGTTTCAGTGTTCGAATCAACCGGGCGCAACAAGATGCAGACCGCCCGCATCCTCGACATAGGGCTCAACACCCTTAGGAGGAAACTCAAAACCTACGGCCTCGACTAGCAGCCCACCGAAAAACGCGATTTGCGGTGTTGCACTTCAAAGCCAATTCCGTCACGTACATTAAGTACGCTTACTCATTGTTTTTTCGTGCGCCTTGCGACTCATCGTTTTTCGGTGGGCTTTACTTCCAGCCTTTTTCAACAGGCTGATAGGCTTTACGGGCGATGCCGTTTTGGACCGTATCAAAACGGCACGGCATCGTATTGGAATGGCAGGCTTTCTGTTTTGGCCTGAGGCAGCCGACAGATTCAACCGCACCCCAGGGATAAAACGGGGCCCCATTATTATTGGCACGGTGCTTGCTGATATCGGGCTAAATGGACCGCCCTGAATTCCTTCAGGGCCTCAAAGTTCCGGATAGGTTGTGAAGGAGCCGTTAATGAATGTCCTTATTGTTGATGACGAAAAGGTCCAGATCGAGACCCTTCGCCGTGGTCTTCGGAGCAAGGGGCACAGCGTTTTCTCCGCGCTTTCGGCGGAAGAGGCCATGGTTCGCCTGGAAGAAAAGTCCTCGGAGATTGATTTCGTCATCACCGACTATCTTCTGGACGGAGACGACGGCCTGTCCCTTTTGCGGAAAATTCGGGAAAAATACGGAAAGCTGCCGGTCATAATGATGACCGCCTACGGCGAAAAAAAGGTGCTGATCGACGCCTTGCGCAACGGCTGCAACGGTTTCCTGGAAAAGCCCTTCACCCTTGACGACCTTTCCGCCGAACTGGCCCGCGTACAGATGAGCGTTATCCAGAACACGCCCAGCTACCGCATTGAGGAAATCCTGCCCTATCTGGTCCACCAGGTCAACAATCCCCTAAACGCCATCATGGCCTCGGCCTATCTTGCCATGAACAAGCCGTATGAGAAGGATGCGCTCAAGGTTTACATGGAGCACATCATTTCAGCCATCAACAGCATCAAGGACATAAACAAGAAGATCGGCCTCTTGAGCCGCCCAGCCGAGGAATACCTGGAAAAGGTGGACCTCTATGCCCTGGTGGAAAGCTGTGCGCGGATGTTCGATGAGCTTCTTGTATTGAAGGGCGTTTCCTTCGAGGGCGTGGAAGCCGCAGAGGGTGAATATTTTGTGAAAGGCAACGCCTTCGAGCTTGAGCAGGTTTTCAAGAATCTCATCCTGAACGCCATCGATTCCATGGACGGCTGCGTCAAAAAGGTTCTCGGCATAAGCCTGGGCCCCGGCGACGAAGCGGGCCTGGCAAAGGCCGTGATACGCGACACCGGATCGGGGATCGGGCAGGAGAACCTTGACAAAATCTTCAATCAGTATTTTACCACAAAGGAGCAGGGCACGGGCCTAGGCCTCCACGTGGTTAAAAGCATAGTGGAAAAACACCGTGGCAGGGTCTCGGTGGAAAGCGCTTTGAACAGGGGAACCGATTTTTCGGTGGTACTGCCGCTGGCTGAGCCCGGTTGATCTTGCAACAGCCTGCCTGAAAGCTGTATACTTAAAGTTGCGTGAGAAATGAGCCGATTTGCATGCGGGTGGGACAACCCGCTTGAATAGGTGTTTCCGCGCATTTTCGGTGTCTGTTTTCATCCGGCCATAGCGGTCAGCCGTTACAATCGGGCCAGCGGAGCCTCCCTCTGACCGGGAAACGAAAGGCCGCCCTGGCGCAGGGGCCATCCTGGGCGCCCGGCCCGGGGCTTTTTTCGATCCCCCCAAAGGAAACGGTTAATGGACAACGTGCTCATCGCGGAAGACGAGTCACGGTTCCTGTATTTTCTCGAAGAGGCCCTTGAGGAGTTTTCCGACCGGTTCAGGGTCCTTACCGCAGGCAACGGCCTGGAAGCCCTGGCCGTCCTGGAATCGAAGTCCGTTTCCGTTCTCGTCACCGATCTAAACATGCCGCGCATGGACGGCTTCACCCTTCTGTCCCACGTCAACGAACGTTACCCCGACCTTCCCATAATAGTGATGACGGGCTACGACCGGCCCGAAATACGCGCGAAACTCCCCAAGGATTTGGTTTCCTTCCTGGAAAAGCCCTTTTCTCCCGACAAGCTGGCCAACGCCATCATAGCAGCCCTGGCCAGGGATGCGCCGGAGGGAGCGGTAAAGGGCATAAGCCTGCCCAGCTTTTTGCAGCTCATAGGCATGGAGCAGAAAACCTGCCTGATGGAGGTAAGCTCCAAGGGCCAGCCTCCGGGGATTCTCTATTTTGAAAAGGGTGTTCCCTTCGACGCGGTTTTCGGCCCGCTCACCGGCCAGGAGGCTGCCCTGAAGGTCATCGGCCTGGAAAATCCGGGGATCAAATTTTTGAAGCCGCCGTCCAAGAAGGTGAAGAGGCGCATTTCATCAAGCCTGGCCAACCTTGTCATGGACGCCACAAGGGCCAAGGACGAGTTTGAGACCGATCTCGTTGGCGGGGACGAGGCGGTGTCCCGAAGCTGGGGCAACGGCCTTTCGGAAGGCGGCGAGCCGGACCTTTTTTCCGAAGACGAACAGGACGAGGATTCCGGGACTCACGACGAGCTTGCCAGGGGGCTCTCGGAAATGGCGGGTTGCCTTGCCGTGGCGGTCCTGGACGGGTCAGGGAGCCTGAAGGGCTCATTTGCGGGCGATTCGGGCATAGACATGAAAGGCCTCGCCTCAGCCGCATCCGACTGCATCATGGCGTCACAGAACGTCGCCCGCGCCTTGAACGCTCCCGGCGAGACCGAACTTTTCATAAGGCTTCCGGGCGATTTTCCGGCGGTGGCGGCGGTTCCGGTCGGCAGGGATTCCGATCTTACCCTGGTGGTCATTCTCGCTTTTGGGGTGGATGAAAAAGCGTTCCTGGGCCAATTCAGGGCAAGGGCCGGGGAACTGGCGGGCCTTTAAAAACATCATCCGAACGGGGCGGCCTCCGCACCGGCTTCTGATACGGGCTTTAAAAAAAATCACGGAGACAACCACATGACACAGGAGCCTTACGTTTCCGACCAGCGCAGGTATCCGCGAATACCCAAGGAAATCAAGGTGGAGGTGCAGCATCTCACGTATCCGCTCCCCAAAAATTCCGCAGCCACCGCAAAGAGCAAGGATATCAGCAGGGCCGGAATCTGTTTTTCCTCGGAATCGCCCTTTGAGCCAAAAAGCGTTTTAAGCTTGAAGATCAACCTTCAGGGCCTCGAAGGCTACAAGCGGCCCCATTCCAGGCTGGTGGACCTTTCGGAGGCACAGCCCTTGAGCGTCATCGGCGAGGTGGCCTGGTGCAAAAAATCTTCGGATGGCGCGAGTTTCGATGTGGGCATCCAATTCGTAAACGTTTACGAAGACGACGAACGCGCCCTGGCCCGGTATCTAAAGGATACGTGAGTAGCCTTTTCGATTTTGGAGTCTTTCCCCTGGGGCGGACCGGCGGTCCGCCCCTTTTTTGCGCCCGCAGTTTTCCGACCGTCCCGCCTTCCGGTTTGTCATGGTATGCCTAATTCTCACCATTCCAAAATGGCATGGGCCAATTTGGATAGCGCCCCTTTTTGGACATCCCTCCCGCCCATCCCCGTACCGCCCCTCTCCCTGCCGGGGGAAATCGGGGCCGCATCTGTGCACAATTTGTTTTATGCTGTTTTTACAATATGTTGAAAGCCTTTTTCGCATGTTGCCCTGTTTTTCCGGTTTCTGGCACGAGGCTTGCTAAGTTTTGCCTTGAGCAGGTTGTGTCTCGGAAACGAGGGTGGGCGTTCGCGGCTTTTCCGCCCCTATGGCGAAAGTCACGCGACGCCGGTTATTAATCAAACCGGAAAGGAAGGGGTGGAAAGATGCTATTCAAGAACGCGAGTCTTCGAACCAAGCTGATCGGCGGATTCGTTGCGGTTGCGGTTATTCTGGCGATGGTTGCGGGCGTTTATCAATACGCCCTAAGCAAGACAACCGGCGACCTTCTGGAATTGAACGATCATGAACAAAACATCCGCTACAACGCCGTCAAGATTCTTGCCGACACCCTGTTCATGCGAGTCAATACCAACATTTATCTTCAGACCAAGAACATCGCATCATCCGATACAGGCATGGCAAGATTGACCGTTGTCGAGGAAACCCTCAAGAACCTGAAGCCGGTTATCGAAGCCGCCAAGGCCACCGGTATGGAAGCGGATCTCGAGCCTCTGCGTAAAACGGCTGAGGAAAACCTTATAGCCTACCACAGGGATTGGCTGGCCCTGGTCGAACTTTACAAAAAACAGGGCGTAAATGAAAAAGAGGGTATCCAGGGCATCATGGTCCAGGCAGGGCGCGACATTGAAGCCGGCATCACGGGCACGGGCAGTCTTACAGCGGTATCGGGCACTGCAGGAGAGTTGAAGGCACAATCCCTGCTCCTGCAAATGCGCAGGCATGAGAAAAACTACATGTTGCGCAAACTGGTTGGTGTTACCGATGTGGAAGTTTTAAAGTACATCGAAATGGTTCACGACTTGGCGAAAAAGTTTTCAGCAGCGGTCTCGGAAAGCGGAATTCCCCAGGACAGGGCAATTGCCGTAAAGAAGGCCCTTGCCGATTACGAGAAGGCCCTGGATGATTTCGTGGCAATGGACAAGTCCATCGACGAACTCGTTGTAATTCTGCGCGGTTACTACGGCAAGGCTGACCCCGCCCTCAACGACATGGTCAAGGCGTCTGAAGAGCAGGTCACAAAGTCTGCAGAAGGCGCACGCAAAGACGCCAGAGGACTGTCGGTCCTTGCAGGCTCGATGGCCGTAATCGGCCTTGTGGTCACCATCCTCCTCATCATCCTGGTTACGGGCATCGTCCGCCTGGTGGTGAAGATTTCGGACATCATCCGGGAAGTGGCCCAGGAGCGCGACTTCACCGTGAAGATTCCGGTGGAGTCCGAGGATGAAATCGGCAGCATGGCAGAAGAAATGAACACCCTGATCGAGATGCTGGACACCTCCCTGGGAGTCGTGGACAAGAGCGCCGCCGACGTCAAGGCCCATGCCGCCGACGTGGCCCAAAGAGCCGCCGCCAACAGGGACCGCGCAGCCAAGGAAGCGGACCGCGCCCAGGAAGTGCAGAACACGGTTTCCGAAATGGGCCAGACAGCAGGCGAGGTTGCAGGAAGCTCCCAGGCCCAGAAAGTGGCAGCCGAGGAGTCCATGAAGAGCATCGAGGGCCTTGCGAAGGTTCTCGCCGAGGTGGTTGAAACCTCCAAGATTCAGACCGCTGAAGCAAACGTCGCCACCGACCGCGTGAACGACATGGGTGAGACGGGCGGCAAGGTCGTGGCCACCGCCCAGAAGCAGGGCCAGGAAGTGGGTAACGCGTCCAAGGCGGTGAGCGAGATCGAAGTGGCCGTCAACGAGCTCACCAACGCGGCGTCCCGCGCCATCAAGCACGGCCAGGACGTTCTGGACGCAGCCAACGTGGGCAGGGAATCGGTCAATGCCACCGTTGAAGGCATGAAGTCCATTTCCGAGTCATCCAGCCAGATTTCGGAAATCATCCAGGTCATCACGGAAATCGCAGAGAAAACAGACCTTCTGGCCCTTAACGCAGCCATCGAGGCAGCCCGCGCAGGCGCGCACGGCAAGGGCTTCGCGGTGGTCGCCGATGAAGTCGGCAAGTTGGCCCAGCGGTCTTCCGAAGCGGCCAAGGAAATCACCTCCCTCATCAAGAACTCCGCCGTGCGCGTCGACCAGGGCTCCCAGCTCTCCGACCGTTCCGCCGCAGCCCTTGCAAGAATCGCCGAAGGCGGCAAGGTCAACATGGAAGCCATCGTGGAAATGGGCAACGTCGCCGAGCGCCTTGCGGCAGGCACCCGGAAGGTTAACGCCATGATGCAGGATTTGAACAAGCTGGCCCAGGAGATCGGAACCATGGCAGGCGCCCAGGGCGACCGCCGCAAGGCCGCCGAAGCAGCCTTGGCCAACCTGGTGCAGAAGGCCAAGCTGGTCTTCGACCTTTCCTCCAAAATGGACGCTGCGGCAAGCGCGGTTTCCAGGGAAATGCAGGGCATCGTCTCCCGCACCGGCCAGATGGAGCAATTGACGTCCATGCAGGCCCAGCGCTCCAGAAAACTCGTCAGCCTTTCCAACGAGTCCCTTGACGCCGCCCGCCAGACGGTGCAGGGAGCGGGCAACGTCGTGAAAATCACCGGCGAGCTCCAGGAACTGTCCGAGGGTCTCACCGCCCAGGTCGACCAGTTCAAGGTGTCGGCCAAGAAGAAGTAGGATGCTTGAAACAGGCTTTGCGGTGGAGCTTTGTCCTCCCGGCGGACCCACCGCACAGACCGGCTTGGGCCGGTTGCAAGGCGCTCCCTTCGGAGATCGCCCCCCTCGAAGGGAGCGCCTTTTTCAAGCCAATATGCCTGCCGTCTTCATGGCGGTTGATCGAAAAGAACATCTCGCCATCAGGGAGAAGCCATAATGGAGCGTTCATACGCTGACGACATGATGGAAGCCGTGGAAAAGGAAAAGGATCAGCTTCTTCAGCTGGTCGGTTTCATGATCGGCAAGGAGCATTTCGGAGTGAATATCCTGATGGTGCAGGAAATCATCCGTTCGGCCTTCATCACCACGGTTCCCAACGCGCCCGATTTCATCGAGGGCGTCATCAACCTTCGCGGCAACATCATTCCGGTCATAGACCTAAGGAAGCGCCTCAACCTCAAGAAGGACGACGGCGTGAGGGAAGACAACACCCGGATACTCATAATAAACGTAAGCGGCAGGGTTACGGGCTTCGTGGTGGACGCGGTTTCCAAGGTCCTCAAAATCCTGGCCTCCACCATCAAGCCGCCACCGGACATCGTGGTGGCGGGGCTAAAGAGCAAGTACATAGAAGGCGTCTGCGAGATTGACAACAGGCTGGTTATTTTGCTTGATTTCAACAAGATTCTCCAGATCAAGGAAATGGCCAACCTGAAAAAGTTCGGCGACGAAGCCCCGGCCTGACCAGGGCGTTTTTGAATATCCTTTTTGGAGTCGGCCTAAGGCCGGCAAGTGAACGAATCGAGTAAGAAAGGGCCGGTAAATGGGCAAGCGCGTACTTGTGGTGGATGATTCATCCATGATGAGGAAAATGATCACGAAAACCCTGACTGACGGCGGCCACTCCGTTGTCGGGGACGCCAAGAACGGCCTGGAGGCCGTCGCCCTTTACAAGTCCTTGAAGCCCGACGTCGTGACCATGGACATAACCATGCGCGAGATGGACGGTTTCGCTGCGGCGCGGGAAATACTGGCCCATGACGCAAACGCGCGGATCATTTTTCTTTCCAACCTGGAAGAGGACAAGTACAGGCAGGAGGTCGAAAAAATAGGGGCCAGGGCCTTCGTGAGCAAGCACGCTGCGGAGAAGATCCTCACCGTTATTGAAACCCTGTGAAGGCGGAGAGGGTCCCTTAAGCCATGAAGGGTGCGAACGACCGGAAACACGTTTTGGCCGGATTATTCATAGCGGCGGCTTCGGGGCTCGCTTTGTCGTGCGTCCTGGCCGCCGCTTCCGGCGAGCTTGCGCTCCTTCTGCTGCTGGTTCTGGTGCTTGGGTTTTTCCTCGCGGGGGCGGTCCATTTTTATTACAGGTGGCACCTGCCCCTTGCCGAAAGCCTTGGCGTCATTATGGATATGGCTGACGGAAAGTTTGACGGGACAGCTCCCCCGACGCTTTTGGGAGACGCCGTAAACCAGGTTAGCGTCAACACCCAGGAGGCTTTTTTATTGGTCTGGAACCATACGAAAGACGCCTTGGGTTCCGTTGCCGGGGCCAGAGAGTCGATAGCCGCCCATGACGAGATGGCCGGGGCGGAAATTTTAAAGAATCTGGACAAGCTGGATGAGGCCCTGGCCGGAATAAGGGACGTCATATCCGCCTTCGGTTTTTACGGGGTCCATCTTGTGGACGAGGGGGGCGTGGCCGATTCCTGCGGTTGCGGAACGGCTCATGCCTCGCGGCCCGACTGAAAAGGGGCGGCGCAAAAAGACCGCCCCGAATGAAAAATTTTAAACACTTACAGGCATATTTAAAGTCTACATATAACGGAGTCAACATCGCGCGCCGAAACCCGCAAGGGGAAGGCGGCCAAAAGTTCACCGAAGGGAGTTCGACATGGCGGATCCTTCCTTGTTCCAGGATTTCATTCCAGAGGCCGTGGAGGCCTTGGAGGAAATGGAAACAGGGCTTTTGCAGCTCGAGGCCCAGCCCGGAAACAAACAGGTAATCAACACCATATTCCGGGCCGCCCATACCATCAAGGGGTCGGCGGAATACCTGGGGCTCGAAAGCCTGTCAACTCTCGCCCACAAGCTGGAAAGCCTTCTCGAAACCTTCCGCCACGGCGACAAGGTTCCCGACGGCCCCACCCTGGACGTCCTCATGGCCTCCAAGGACCGTATGGTCCGGCTGGTTGGCGATCTGGACGCAAGCCAGGAAGAGAGAACCCCGGTGGACGATCTCGTCGGTCGTCTCGAGGAGCTTTCCCTGATACCGGCCAAGGCCGTAAAGCCCAAAAAGGCGGACCCGGTGAAACCTCCCCCCAAAAAGGCCGCCCCGAAAAAGGCGGCGCCCGAAGCGACAGTGACGGAGGCATCCATGGACGATCTCGGAGAACTCGACTCCCTTTTGGACGATGATGTACTGGAAGGCGGCCCGAAAAAAGCCGCGTCATCCGCTCCCGCCAGGCCCGTGGACGCGGCTTTTGCCTCCGATTCCCCGCTGATGAAGGACGCGCTCGCCGAAATGGACGCCTTCGCCACCCTGGAGGAGGAATACGACAAGGAGCTCTTCTCCATCTTCGAGGAGCATCTGAAGGAGCAACTTGCCCTTCTGGCGGCGACAGTGAAACGACTGGCGGAAGGCGGCGGCGAGGAAGGCTGCCTTAAGGCCCTGGAAACGGTGGAAGCGCTGAAATCCTCCGCCGGCTACATGGACTACCAGAAGCTCGTGGCCCTTTACGATGAATGGAAGGCCGCTCTGGAAGGCTTCAGGCGCTCGTTCCCGCTCGGCGACCGGAACCTTGTGGGGATAATCGGAATCCAGGCGGGCCTTCTCCTTTCACACACGGCGAGCGTTCCCAAGGAGCCCGTGGCGGAGGATGCGGGTGAGGCCACCGAGGGCTTCGACCTGGCCTCGCTGGTGGGGCAGGCGGCCCCGGCCCCTGAGGCTCCGATCCGCAAAACGGCCCCGCCCGCCGTTTCGAGCCCGGCGGAGCCACTTTTCGAGGACCTTGCCCCCGCTCCTTCGGCCAGTGACAACCAGGGCCTTTTCGACGAGCTGGACAACGTATTCGACCCGCTGGCCGCACAGGCCCCGGTTGACGTGGCGGTGGCCGACCCGTTTGCAGACGATTTTGAGGAAAGCCTTTCCCGTGGCGCCGTGGTCCCACCCCGGACGCCCGCCCCAAAAAAGACCTTTTCCCCGGTTCCTGCGGACAGGCCTCAGCCCGGACCGGAGGCGCCCCCACCCATTGGCGCGCCTCCGGCCCCCCGGGCGGCGGGGAAGCCTCCGGCTCCTCCCGCAGCCGAGCCTTTCGTAATCGAGCCCCTGCTGAAGGCGGCTCTTGAAGATGCCGACGCCGCAGAAATTTTGGATGCCGAGCCTGAAAAGGCCGTACCCGATGCGGCCCCGGAACCAGCGCCCGCAGATTCGGCTCTTGAATCAGCAAGCGCCCCTTCAGCCGAGCCCAGGCAGCCCGCCCAGGAAATGGCCGGTTTCGGCCAGGACGATCTCGTCACCGAGCGCATCGCCAAGCAGAGCCTTCGGGTGGACGCCACCAAGGTGGACAACCTCATGAACCAGGTGGGCGAGCTGGTTGTCTCCAGGGCCTCCTACGGCCAGCTTTACTACGACATGAGGCAGTTCCAGCAGCGGCTTCACGAGATGCGCATAGATTCCAAGGAACTGAAGGCGGTGAGGGAGCTCACCTTCCGCCTTTCCGAGGCCACCGTCGCCTTGGGCCGGGTGGCCAACGACCTTCAGGAAGGCGTGATGAAGGTCAGGATGCTGCCCATTTCCCAGCTTTTCAACCGCTATCCGCGCCTTGTCCGCGACCTTGCCCACGACACGGGGAAAAAGGTCCACCTGGAAGTGAAGGGCGAGGACACGGAACTGGACAAGATGGTCATAGAGGAAATAGCGAATCCTCTGGTCCACATCATAAGGAACGCCGTGGATCACGGCATCGAGACTGTCGCGGAGCGCCTGCGGGCGGGCAAGCCCGAAACCGCCGTGGTGAAGCTGGAATCCTACCACGAGAGCAACCACGTGGTGGTGGAGATAACCGACGACGGCAGGGGCATCAACACCGACAGAATTCGCGAAACCGCCCTCATGAAGGGCTTCGCCACCCGCGAGGAACTGGACAGGATAGCCGGGAGGGAGTTGATCTCCTTCATCATGAAGCCCGGCTTCAGCACCGCCGCCTCGGTCACCAAGACGAGCGGACGCGGCGTTGGCATGGACGTGGTTAAAAAGAACATCGAAAAATTGAACGGCACGGTGGAGATAGAGAGCAAGGTGGGCCAGGGAACCCGTGTGCGCATCAAGATTCCCCTTACCCTGGCCATCATCCAGGCCCTCTTGGTCAGGGTGGGCAACGAGATTTTCACCCTGCCCCTTTCGGTGGTGGAGGAGACCCTTTCCTCGCAGATATCGGACATCGCCACCATCGAGGGCATGGAGGTCATCCAGATGCGCGACCGGGTGCTTCCGCTCCTGCGCCTCACGGACATCTTCCACCTAAAGTCCAAAAACACGGAAAGCGGCAAAATCTACGTGGTTGTGGTCAACACCGGCATGAGGGACGTGGGCCTTGTGGTGGATTCCCTGATAGGCCAGGAAGAGGTGGTCATAAAGCCTCTGGTGGATTATCTCCAGGAAAACTGCGGCTTCTCCGGGGCGACGATTCTGGGCGACGGGCGGATATCGCTAATCCTTGACGTCTACCAGATGGTCAACCTGTCCGTGGCCAGGGTGGCCAGCGCCAGGGGCCTTCTGGAAGCGACGCTTGAGAGCAAGTCCCTGGCGGGCGTGAGCGCCAAGGACGCCGGCTCCCAGGGGCTCCAGGCACAGTAGCGGCCGTCCTTCTGCATGGAATCCCCTCGCCGGGAGGAACTGCGCGACCCTGGGCGTACGGCCTTAAACCGGCGGAGTGTCACATACTGATATGTTCGTTTCGGGTGTTTGACCGGGATGGACGGCCAAAGCGGCAGGCGGCTTGAACGTGACGAACTCGCTATTAGCGGAATTGATCCAAACCTGCTGCGCCTCCGGCATCAGCACGGCCATCGCCGTTTCGCACGGGCGGGAGGAGGGTCGCCTCTTCATCAGGGACGGCGAGCTGGTTCACGCCGAAACGGGTGAACTCACGGGGGTTGACGCTCTTAGTCTGATGGCCTCCTGGGACTACAGCCAGTTCGAGACCCTGGGCTTCCCGGCGGCAGTAAAGGCCACCATAACGACCCCCTGGCGAGAGCTTCTGGAATCCCTGGCCCCGGAACCCGCAGACGCCGCCCCGGAACCCGCTCGGCTCAAGGTCCTGGTGGTGGATGATTCCGCCATGATGAGAAGGGCCATTTCGGACATTGTGGCGGCCCAGCCCGACATGGAGGTTGCGGCCACGGCGGCCAACGGCGAGGACGCCCTGGCCAAAATGGCCGAGAGCAGGTTCGACGTGATTACGCTCGACGTCAACATGCCGGTAATGGACGGCTCCACGGCCATCAAGCACATAATGATCAAAAAACCCTGCCCGGTGGTTATCATCTCCAACACAGACCGGGCCGCCGTGGGCAACATTATGGATTTTCTCATGCTGGGCGCTGTGGATTTCGTGGCCAAGCCGGTGCGCGGCGGCAACCTTGCCCTTGCCGCCGACCGCATAGCGGGAAGAATAAGGACCGCCGCCACCGCCGGGGCTTCCTCCATCACCCGGTTCAAGCCCCCCGCGCCCAGGCCGGAGCGTGAATTAGAGACAGCGGAGGGGAAAAGGCCGACGGACAGGCTGGTGGTGGTGATAGCCGGGGCGGGCGGGCACGCGGAGTGGTTCAAGCTGGTGTGCGGCCTTCCCGAAAACCTGGACGCCTGCGTTTTGGTGATTCAGAACATGCCCCCCGATTTCATGGCGCCCCTTGCCGAATATACGGCGGCAAGAAGCATGGTGGACGTCGCGCCTCTCAGCGGCGAGGCTGCGGTGCTTTCGGGAACCTGCTACATAACGGCGGTTGACGCCCCGCCCGCCATAATGATGCGGCGCAGCCTGCCCATTCTGGTGGAAGGGGACCCCGTTGCGGCCAGGAATCCGGCAGAGGCCCTTTCCGGATTTTTGGCAAGCCTTGCCGAGTCGATGGCGGAGCCCTTGAAGGTGCTTGTCCTTTCGGGCGGCGGAGGCTCACAGGCGGCGGAGGGGCTTAAAAGCGTCATTGAAAAGGGCGGCTCCGTGGCCATTCAGAACCGGGAGACCGCCATGGTCCGGGCCCCACTGGATGAAATAGCCGGACAGGGCCTTGCTGCCGGGGAAACCAGGGTGGAGGCCATGATCGAAGGAATCGTAACTTACGCCTCAGGCCGGGAGAAAAATCCGTCCTCCGTCGATGACGACGACCCCGGCCTGGACTGGCTCATTTGATATGGCTTTATCGGAGGGATTATGGCGGAAAAGCTGAAGGTCCTCATAGTGGATGACGCTGCCTTCATGCGCAAGGCCGTGGCCCAGATACTGGACTCCGACCCGGACCTCACGGTCATCGGGGAGTCCAAAAACGGCCTGGAGGCAGTCAGGGCGGCCCGGCAGCTCAAGCCCGACGTTATCACCATGGACATCGACATGCCGGTCATGGACGGCATAACCGCCATAAAGCACCTGATGATCGAACACCCGGTGCCCATAGTGGTCCTAAGCTCCCTCACCTCCGAGGGGACCGTCACCTTCGAGGCCCTTCGCCTGGGGGTGGTGGATTTCGTGCCCAAGCCGTCCGGGTCCATATCCACGGACATGGATTCCGCCAAAAAGCAGCTCATCGACCGCATCAAGGTGGCCCGCTCCGTCAACATGGACAACGTGCGCCGGGTCCGCCTTTCCCGCAAATGGGGAATAAAGGACCGCATCAACAGCCTCTACGGCTACATCCCCCTGGATCACATCATAGCCATAGGAACCACCCTTTCCGGACCCAACACGGTGATAAGGCTCCTGTCCCAGCTTTCGCCGTCCCTTCCGGCCTGCGTGGTGGTGATCCAGGAGATTTCCCCCCGGATCATCGATTCCTTCTGCCGGGAATTCAACGAGCACGTGCCCTGGAGGGTGGAGGTGGCCCGCGAAGGCCAGGCCCTGGAGCAGGGAACCTGCTACATAAGCTCCACGGAAAGCCCCCACTCCATCGATGCCGACTCAAAGGGCCTTCCCTGCCTCAAGGCTTCGGTGAACCCAAGGCGTCCCCTGGACGCCTTGTTCGAGACCGCCTCCAGGATTTTTTCGCGATCCACCTTGGGGCTTTTGCTCACGGGCATCGGGGAGGACGGGGCCGAGGGCTTCGCCGCCATAAGGGACGCCCACGGGGTGACCGTGGCCCAGAAGGCGGACTGCTGCGTCTACCCCAACCTCACCGAAAACGCCATTCTCAGGGGCGTGGTGGACAGGGAGCTGGACGAGACCGATCTGGCGAGGTTCATAGAAACCATAATCGTGTGACGGTTTGAAGTTTCGCCCCGCCCCGGAAAAGGGGACGGGACGTCGGACGCGCCCGCTTCGGCGGGCCAAACGGAAAAACGGGCGGGGTCCGCAATGGAAAGTACCATAATACCAGTGGCAAGCGGCAAGGGCGGCGTGGGCAAGACCCTCATTTCGGCCAACATCGCCATCGCACTCGCCCGCATGGGCCACTCCACCGTGGCGGTGGACCTGGACCTCGGCGGCTCCAACCTCTACACCTATCTTGGGGTGCCCAACAAGTATCCGGGCATAGGGGACTATTTAAAGGGCGGGGTGGCCGACTTTCAGGACCTTGTCGTTCCCACGCCCATCCCCAACCTGTCCTTCGTGCCGGGGGACGGCAAGACCCCGTTTCTGGCCAACATCACCTTCGAGGAGCGCCGCGCCCTCATCAACGGCATAAAGAACATCCGCGCCCGCTACGTTATTCTGGACCTTTCAGCCGGGTCCACTTTCAACACCCTGAATTTTTTCGGCATCGTGAAGCGCGGCTTGTGCGTCACCAGTTTCGAGACCCCGGCTGTCATGAATTTCGTCATGTTCCTGCGCAATTTCATGCTCCGGGTGCTTTCCGGGGTGGTGAGGAGCGACAAGAGGGTGTTCGAGATGGTGCTCTCCGCCTTCGGAGACACGGCCAGGGCGGAGATCATGACCGTGCCCTATCTCGTGGGGCAGATATCGGCCATCAACCCAAGGCTTGCCGCCGCCGTGGAGGAAACATGCCGCCGCTACAGGCCCGCAGTAGTCTTCAACATGGGGGACGACCCGGAGGAACTGGCCGTCGCAGGGCGCATAGAATCCACCCTGCAACAGGGGCTCGCCATATCCCCGCGCTTTTTCGGTTTCGTTTACCATGATGAGTCGGTGAGGGTTGCGGCCAAGAAAAGGGAGGTGCTTCTCACCCGCTATCCCACGGGCAGGGCCAGCCAGGGCATAATCCGCCTTGCGAAAAAGATCGTCTCCGACTGGGACTCGGACGCGGAGGAAACGGCCATGGATCTCTTGGAACGCACCCGCCGGGAACAGGGAGCCTTCAGGGCCTGAGGACCGGGCTGACGCCAGACGGCCACACCGTGGAGAACTTGATGGATTTGTTCAAGAAAATTCCTCCAGCCCTCATCTCCTTCGTTCTTCTTCTCTTGTGCTGGGAAGGAGTGGTGAGGCTTGGGGTATGGAGTGAAAACGTGCTGCCGGGGCCGTTAACAGTAGGCCTCGGAATGTGGGAACTGGCGTGCAGCGGGCTTTTGCTGAAGCACACTGTTTCAAGCCTTTTTCGGGTGACGGCCGGCTTTTACCTGGCCGTGGTCCTGGGGGTTCCGGCGGGAATACTGCTGGGCTACTTTGTTTTCGCAAAAAGGGCCTTAAACCCCATAGTCCAGTTTTTCAGGCCCATTTCGCCACTTGCGTGGATACCGCTCGCCATGCTGTGGTTCGGCATCGGCGACAAGCCTGCGATTTTTCTGATCTTTCTGGCAAGTTTCTTCCCCCTGGCGGTTTCAACCGGGGCCGCAGTTGAAAGCATTAAAAAGACCTATTTCCAGGTGGCGGCCAATTTTGCCTTCACCAAAAGGGAAATTTTCACCATGATCATTTTTCCGGCCATTCTTCCAACGGTTCTTGTGAACCTTCGCATAAGCCTCGGCATCGCCTGGATAGTGGTTGTGGCCGCCGAGATGATAGCGGTCAAAAGCGGTCTGGGCTTTTTGATAATCGATTCCAGAAACGCCTTGCGCATGGATTACGTTCTGGACGCCATGATCATAATCGGCGCAATAGGGGTGGTGCTGGATTCGGTGATGCTCAGACTTTCCATGGCGAGAGAAGTGCAATGGGGCGTTCGAGGCCGCTAACCCAGGCGTCCTGAAAACGCGAACTGCTAAAGCGGGCGGGTCGTCATGTACGACAAGTACTATTCCTTCCCGCCCGCTTCACTCTTCCTTGCATTTCATCGTTTTCAGAACGCCTGGGCGTGATAGCCTGAAATAAAGAACGCCTGGGTATGAGGGCCTGAAATAAAGAAAGTCGGCCTGGGCGTGTCGGTTTTTAGAAAAGACAATTAGCTGCTGGGCGGCGCAGAAAAGAGAGCCTGTGCGTGGCGGCTTTGAAAAAGAAGGTGATTCGCCATGATGAGCGCGATGCTTGCGAAGGATGAGAGGCGGAAGGACTACATCCGTATCCGCAGCCTTCGCAAGGCTTACCAGGAACGTCGCCAAGCCAGGAGGGAGCCCGAAGACCCGGCTCCCCGCCTTGGCCAGGAGAGCGTGGTCCTGGAAAACATCGATCTCGATATGGGAGAGGGCGAGATCGTGTGCGTCCTGGGGCCTTCGGGATGCGGCAAGTCAACGCTTTTACGGATCGTGGCGGGTTTTGATCCGGGCTACACAGGCCAGGTCGAGATTGACGGAAAAACGGTGAACGGGCCGAGCCCCGATCATATTTTCGTGTTTCAGCAAAGCGGCCTTCTGGACTGGATGACCGTGGGGCAGAACGTGGGCCTGGGGCTCCGGCACATGAAGGACAAGGCAGCCATGAAGGAAAAGGTGGCCGAGTATCTCGATCTGGTGGATCTTGCCGGTTTCGAGAGCCGCTACCCCTTCCAGCTTTCTGGAGGAATGCAGAGGAGGGTGGAGCTTGCCAGGGCCATGGCGGTGAACCCGGACGTGCTGTTCATGGACGAGCCGTTCACGGGCCTGGATTTTCTCACCCACATGCGGATGCGCGAGGAGGTTCTGAACCTTCACGATTATCTGCAAAAAACCATTGTCATGGTGACCCACGACATAGAAGACGCCCTCATAATGGGAGACCGCATAATCGTTTTCGGAAGCCGCCCCACCAAGGTCAAAATGGCGAGGGTTCTGGATTTTCCAAGGCCCAGGGATTTTTCCAGCGACCCGGACCTTGCCGAGCTAAGGCGCCAGATTTATCTCATGATGGGTGTCCACTATGCGCTATAGGCAGACCCGCATGGCCGAGTGGGTGGACGGGCTTTCGCTCAGGCGCAAGGTGCTGATGCTTTCCCTTGCCTGGCTTGCGCTCATTTCGGCGTCGCATTTCTGGGTCAACCGGGAGCCGACGGGCCGGATCGTGGTTCGCATGGGCTACATGCCGGTCATCTCCAACATCGCGGCCCCCATTCTTGACGCAGCCTCGAAGGAGGGAAAGGGTGTCAGGTTCGAGGCCATGAAGTTTTCCAGCTTCGCCGAAATGGGCGAGGCCCTCAGAAACGGAAGCATAGACGCGGCCTTCATAATCGCCCCCCTTGCGGTGGCCTTGCGCCAGCAGGGCGAGGACGTGAGGATAGTGGCCATTGGAGCCCGCCACGAAAGCACCCTGGTGGTGAAAAAGTCGCTTCCGGTAAAGACCTTCGCCGATCTTGCAGGTAAGACCCTGGCAGTGCCAATGCGTTTTTCCGGCCACAACCTTGCCGTAAGAAGGCTTGCGGAAAAATACGGCCTGGGGGAGAGCATCAAAATAGTGGAAATGAACCCGCCCGATATGGCAGCCGCAATGGCCGCCGGGGTGCTGGACGCCTACTGCGTGGGAGAGCCCATGGCAGCCAAAACCATCATGGCCGGGCAGTCCAGGGCGCTGTCGTACGTGGAGGAAGCGTGGCCGGGCTTCATCTGTAACCTCGTGCTCGTAAAAGGCGACTTGGTGGAGAATCACCCGGAAAGGGTGGCGGCCCTGGTTCAGGGCGCGGCGAGGGCCGGGCTGTGGGCTAAGGCCAACCTGAAGGAGGCGGCCAGGATAGCCTCCGATTACTGGGGAACGCCCCTGCCTCTTGTGGAGTACGCCCTTGAAACCCCGCCTGGAAGGGTGGTTTTCAACCGGTTCGCGCCCAAGGAATCGGAAGTTCAGGAAATGGCCGGTTACATGGCCCGGTTCAGGATCATCGAAACCGCCGAAATAGAGGGCCTGGTGGAGCCGCGCTTCGCTCTTGCAGCCGACCTTGACGGCATAAAAGGTTTTTCCTCCATCCTGCGTAAGGCCCGTGGCCGATAGGCAAGGAAGGTCTTCATGAAACGCGACGTCAAACTTTTAGTAGTGGACGATTCGGCCCTTTTCCGCCGCGTTGTGTCCAACGTCATAAGCGCCGATCCCGGCCTGACCGTTGTGGGCGAGGCGAAAAACGGCCTTGAGGGCGTAAAAATGACCCCGGTGGTCAATCCCGACGTGGTTCTTCTGGATATCAACATGCCGGTGATGGACGGCATAACTGCCCTGAAGCACATAATGATCCGCTCCCCCAAGCCCACAGTGATGTTCTCCACCCTCACCAAGGCCGGGGCCTTTGTCACCTTCGACGCCCTTCGGTGCGGAGCCGTGGATTTCATCCACAAGCCGTCTCGCCAGGGAGCGCTCGACATGGAGGAGCAGAGCCGGGAGATACTGCGGAAAATTAGGCTGGCGGCCAGGGTCAAGGTCTCCTCCATCCGCTATCTCCGGCAGGCGCATTCAAGGGCCGAGGCCGATGAAACCCCCGATGTTTCCGCCGGCAACGTGGAGAGGGTGTTCGTAATCGGGGCCTCCGAGGGCGGTTACGGGGCGCTTTTAAAGATTCTTCCGGCCCTGGACAGGCGGCTTCCCGCCACCTTCCTGGTGGTGATTCACGATGACCCTGAGCACGTGGATTCATTTATACGCTACATGGACAGCCTCGCCCCCGGCCTGGTGCAGAAGGCCAGAACCGGCGTGCTCCTGTCGCCCGGCAGGGCCTACGTGTCATCGGGCATGGAATACGTCACCCTTTTGCGAAGCGGCGCGGATCATTCCCTGCACGTCTCGCCCTCGCCCTTTCCGGGCCGCAGAGGGGCCATCAATATGCTTATGTTTTCAGCCGCCGAAGCCATAGAGGACAGGGCGGCGGGCATGATTCTTTCGGGGTCGGGAAACGACGGGGCCGAGGGGTTGGCAGAAATAGCCAGGGTCGGGGGCGTGGCTCTTGTCCAGGAGCCCTCCACCGCCTTTTGCGACGAGATGCCTCAATCGGCCTGGGACATGTGCCCTTCGGCCAGCCTTGTTTCCGACCGGGACGCAGCTCAAAGGTTCATGGAAATCTGCCTTGCCGACAGGCCTGGTTCCAAGAGACCGCCCCGCCAGTCTTCGGGATTATGGGGCCTGTGAGGCACGGTATCGTCGGCGCATTGAAGGCCGATTTCCTGCCGTGAATGGGCTTTTCGGACGGGCCTCCCCCAGGGTCAACGATGGGGCTGATCAATTATTACCATCCATTTCATTTGGTTATGCTTCCGCTGGGGAAACCGGAACACCTTTGGCCTTGTGCCATGTTGAAACCTAAAACCCCATTCAGGACCTTTTCCCTCGATGGAAAACGATCAGGATAACAGGGGGGCTTTGCCCGACGGCGGAGGCTTCTCCGGCGTCAAGCCCGACGCCCTCAGCCGGAAGAGCCGGGGGTTCAGCTTTCTCCTGGAACTTTCCCGGCTCCTTTCCAGAAAAGACCTTGACGATGCCGAGGTCCTTTCCAGGGTATCAGACCTCGCCCCCACGGGCCTGGCCCGTCCCGAACATGCAATGGTGCGCCTGTTGGTCAACGGGTGCATTCACGGAAGGCCGGATTTCCCCGCCGGGGCAAAAACGATCGAAAGCCCGGTAATGGTTTCCGGCCACTGCGTGGGAAGCCTCGATGCGGCATATCCAGGAGAGACGCCGGAAGGTTTTTCCGTCGAGGAAAAGAGCCTCATGGCCGAAACCGCGCACAGGATTTCCAGCTTCGTGGAGCGCAGCTTTCTGCAGTCGGCAAGAAAGAAGGGCATGGCGGCCAATGATCTGCTTACGGATTTTTTTTCCTGCATCCTAAATCCGTCGCCCATTGGCGAATTGACCTTGAAGGCGCTGGAAATATCGAAAATTCTGACCGGGAGCCCCAATGGGTTCGTGGGTTTTCTGGACCCGGAAACCGGCTACATGGTCTGCCCCACCATGCCTGCCGCAAAGAGTGTGCAAGGCGAAGGCCCCGGCGACCACATGGTTTTCAAGAAGTTTTCCGGCCTGTGGGGCTTTGTCCTCAAAAATCGCCGGGCCCTCATGGAAAATTGCCCCGAAAAGCATCCGAGTTCCGTGGGGGTTCCAGCCGGGCACATAAACGTCAGGCGCTTTCTGGGCGTTCCGTCGGTGATAGACGGAAGCATTGTGGGCATGATCGCCCTAACCAACAAACCCTCGGATTACACTGATTCGGACCTTAAAATAATATCCCGCGTGGCCGATCTTCTTGCGCTGGCCATTTCGCGGGTTCGTGTGGCGGACGCCCTCAATCAGTCCAATGTACTTCTGGAAAGCCGGGTAAGAGAGAGAACGCGACAGCTTACGGACGAAATGGAGGCGCGGAGCCGGGCGGAGGAAGACCTTAGGCGCAGCAAGGAAATGTTCCAGGCGGTGTTTGACGGCATATCCGATCCTCTTTTAATGCTGGGCTCGGATATGTCTGTGCTGATGCTCAACAGGGCCGCAGCCGAGTACTATCGCCTCAGAAATCCTGAACGCTCACTCGGAAAGGCTTGCTTCAGGACCCTTGGGGGGGCTTCAGCCCCGTGCCCGGAATGCGGGATTCTCTCCGCCGTTGAACAGGGGCAGGCCGTGACCATCGAGCGCAAGGGGTTCAAGGATCCTGACCGCTACGAGCAGGCCACAGTTTATCCCATCAAGAATTTCGCAACAGCTTCCTCAGCCTCGATTATTCACATTAGGGACGTAACCGAGTCAAAGGCCGTGCAACGCCATCTGGTTCAGAGCGAAAAACTGGCGTCCCTCGGCTACCTCATTTCGGGGATTGCCCACGAAATCAATAATCCCAACAATTTCATAACGTTTAACATACCAATACTGCGGGAGTACATTCAAAGCGTGTTGCCGGTTCTGGACGAACATGCTGAAAAAGCGGGTGATTTCAACGCCTGCGGTATGCCATACCAGGAATTCCGGGAAGACCTTTTCAAGATTCTGGACAACATAGAGTACGGTTCCTACCGGATAAACTCCATAGTCAGCAACTTGAGGGCTTTTTCCAGAAAAAGGGAGCAGGCCGAACCCAAGTGGGTGGACGTGGCCGAAGTTGTTGAAAACGCGCTGGCCATCTGCCGGATAAAGCTCTCGCATTCCGTGAAGACCCTCCAGGTTTCGGTGCCCGAGGACCTGCCGAGGCTCAAGACCGATCCCGACATGCTGGCGCAGATAATAATCAATTTCATGGTGAATGCCGCCCAGGCCGCCGACAAACGGGATTCATGGGTAAGCCTTGGGGTGAGGCTGGACGAAAGGGACCAGGGGCTTTTGGTGATCGAGGTGGCCGACAACGGCTGCGGCATGGACGAGGCCACAAAGGAGCGCATTTTCGACCCCTTCTTCACCACCAGGAGGGCGGGGGAGGGGACCGGGCTGGGCCTGTCCATGAGCCACCACCTGGCCGCCACCCTTGGGGGAAGAATCGAGGTGGAGTCAAAACCCGGCGAAGGAAGCTCCTTCAGGCTTTATCTTCATCTGTAGCATGGAGTTTTTGCCTGACGGAAATTTCAGGCTTGCGGGCTCTGCATTAGGGCAGGTGGGAGATTATGGCCGACTGAAGCTCTTCCTCCCGGCCCCAGAAAAAATGGTCGGCATGGGGAATCATCGTGAAGCGGGCTTCCGGGTTCCACTTTTGGGCGGCTTCGAAAACCATGTCTGGCGGGCCGAAGGTGTCATCCTCCCCGGCGATTACGGCAAGAAGGCCTTCTATCCGGTCTTCCGGGAAATCCAGAAGCGCCACCGGCGGGGCCACCAGGAACATGGGTGGATGCCCCAGCCGCCCTGATGCCTTCGCGTTGATCCAGGCTCCGAAGGAATACCCGGCTAGAAATATCCTGTCTTTTCCAAGGCCGAGAAGGTGATTCATGGCGGCCATCACGTCGTCCTGTTCGCCAAGGCCGCCGTCGTAAGCCCCTCCGCTTTGCCCCACTCCCCGGAAGTTGAAACGAAGCGTGGAAATGTCCGTGTTCAGAAAGGCCATCTGAAGCGACACCACCACGTTGGAATTCATGTCCCCCCCGTAGAGGGGATGGGGGTGGGTTATCACCGAAGCCGTGTTTCCTGAGGCTTCCGTATAAATCCCTTCAAGCTCGATGTCGCCGGAACCGAAACGGATTTGTCGGGTCACGTCAAATCTCCGAAAGGGCCGCTTCGAAAAACGACCCAAGGCTCTTTTTCGCTATGGCTTCCTGTTCGTCCAGAATTTCCCGCAAAATTCCCATGTGGGTTATGGGGTTCATTATTACGGCGCGAAGCACCACCGTGGGGCCGCCCTTGTTTTCCGGGAGCCGCAGCGTGGTCCTGGAAACGAAGCTCTTGCCCGCCTCCCGCTGCATCCTCTGAAGCTCGGTGTTGGCGTTGTTGACGTGCTCGTTTAAGCGGATGATGAGTTCCGGGTCAGCCTTGCCGAATTTTTCCTTAAGGGCCTCTGGCATGTATCTGTAAGTCAGGATGTTCAGCTCCGGCCTTGTCATTAGGGCGAAATTCGGTCGGGATTCGATCTCTTCGGCAAAGGCCCTGGCGGTTTCTATGCCGTTGTCGATTAGAAGCGCGTAGCCCCTCTGGCCCATGATTTTTAAGGCGCAATCAAGGATGAGGGATGTGGACGAGCGCGATCCTGCAAGGCTCCGGATGCCCAAGTCCACCGAGCCGGGGCGGTTGACGTAGGACGCGTAGTAGGCCACGGCGTCCATTGCGCGGGGGTCCTTGAAATAGACCATGCCGCAGGTCATTGGCATGTAGAACTGCTTGTGGCCGTCTATGGTCACCGAGTCGGCCTTTTCGATGCCGGAAAGCAGGTGGGCGTATTTTTCGGAAAAGAGGGTGGGGCCTCCCCAGGCCGCGTCCACGTGAAAATGGATTTTGTGGCGCGCGCAGATTTCGGCGATTTCATTCAGGGGATCCACGGTTCCGGTTTCGGTGGTGCCCGCCACTCCCACCACGGCCATTATAAGGGTGGCCGGGCTTTCATTTTTGAGGGAGTCGATGGTGTTTTCAAGGCAGTGAAGGTCCATGCGGTTCTTGTTGTCCACCGGGACAGAAAGCACGTTGGCGTTTCCGATTCCCAGCACCCCCCCCGCCTTCCTTAAGCTGTAATGGCCGAGCTGGGACACCAAAACCACGCACCTTTCGATACCGTAGGCCTTGCAGGCGGCGGCCACGCCCTCCTTTTCAACGCCGGAGAAACCGTTTACCGGAGCCAGAAGCCGGTTTCTGGCCACCCACAGGGCGGTCAGGTTGGCCTGGGTTCCGCCCTCCACGAATCCTCCGAGGCTGGTGTAGCCGCTCTGGATGTGCTCGTTGTAGAAGGCGTCGTCCTCCTTGTAGATCATGCGGTGGAGTTTGGCCAGAACCTGCTTTTCGACGATGGAGACCACCTTGCTGGTCTCCAGCTTGACCACGTTCTGGTTCAGCGCTGAAACTATGGTGGAAAGATGAACCATGAAAAAGGGGATGGCCGAGGTCATGTGCCCTATGAAATAGGGCGACGACACGTTCACGGCGTGGGGGGCGATGTTGTCTATGAGATCGGTTATGACCTGAGCGAGCTTTTTTTCCGGTTCCTTGCTTATGGCCGAATCCATGAAGCGCCTTGAAAGCTCGGTCAGGGCAAGTTCTTCGGTGATGCCCACGTGGTTGCGAAGAAAATCCTGGAGCCCGAAAAGGATCTGCTCCATGTACTTGACAAGGGTGGCCCTTGCCGAGTCGTTTTCCCTCAGTATGAAGATGCGTTTAAGGGTCTCCCGGTTCGCCACGAGTTCACGGGTGGCGTCAGGGGGCCTTGCCGCTGTTCTATCGAATATCTGGGCCGTGTTTTTCATTTCTCTATGGGCAGGCGAATTTTTCGCCGGAAGCTGCTGCAGGTTTTGCCCCGGTCGATTCCGAAGGCCCTTGAAAAGAATTTCTTTTCACCCGGTTTGCTTCTGCGGTCAAGGGAAAAGATCGGGGAATGCGCCCTTCCGGTCCGGCTTGCCGCAGGTCCCGTTGGCGCATCCGCAACCGTGCGCTTCCCCAGGGCTTTCCTGGGAGTCATGGCCCTTGTTTCTTTTAAAGGCGCGAAAAAGCGGGGGGGCCGATATGGCCAAAAGAATCAGGAGGCTGGCCCAGGCCGCCCAGCCCGGCACGATCTCGGAGGCCTGCCCGGCAACCGCCCTGGCTGAAACTCCGAAAAAGGCGTAGGCACGGTCAACGGCGAATCCCGCCGCAACGGAAAAAAGGGCGATGGACGACAGGTAAATGGTTGCGGCCCGTTTTCCAAGGATGCCAAAAATAACCGTAAGGGACGTGATGTTGGTGGCCGGCCCGGCCAGGAGGAAAACCAGGGCGGAGCCGGGGCTTACCCCGGAAAGTATCAGGGCCGCCGCTATGGGGGTGGACGCTGTGGCGCAGATGTAGATGGGAATGCCCACAAGAAGCATTATGAGATAGGAAATGATACCGCCGCCCATGTACCTGGAAAGGGCGTCCGGGGGAATGATTGCGGTGATGACTCCGGCAAGAAGGATTCCAGCGAAGAACCAGCCGGCCATGTCGGCCCACACGTCATTGAACGCGTACTTGAGCCCTGACACGAATTTTTCGCCCAGGCCGTGATGGTTCCTGTGGTCCTGTGGCGGGCAGTCGACGCCGTCGCAGCAGCCGTCAACTGGGCACGAGAGGTCCGGCGTAACGGTCGCCCCGGTGCCGCGCCAGCCGACAAGGTTTTCCGTTATTCCGGCGGCGACGGCGGTCACAAAGGCCGCAAGGGGCCGGGCCACGGTCATTATGGGGTCCAAGAGGGCGTAGGTTATGCTTATGGAATCGATGCCGGATTCGGGCGTGGCTATCATGAAGGCTGTCGTCGCCCCGTTGTTCGCTCCCTGCTTTTTAAGGGAGACGGCGGCGGGGAGCACTCCGCACGAGCACAGGGGAAGCGGGATGCCAATTATTGCGGCCTTGAATACCGAGGAAAAGCGCCCGGTTCCAAGGTGGGCGGATATCCCCTGGGGGTTGATGAACGCCCTTAAAAGGCCCGCCACCAGGATTCCGAACAGGATGTAAAAAGCCGACTCGAACAGGAGTTTCCATGTTCCGCTGGCCGCCTCGATTAGAAATTCAGTCATGTCGCCTTCCAGTTCCGTGAATACGAGCTTTGATCTCATCGGGCTTATCTTCGATCCTCAATGAAGCACGAACAGCCGGGTCAGGCTGTTTTACAAAATAAGACGTCTGGAAGACGGGGCAAGCAGGCACGAGAGATAAAAGCGACACTGAAGGCGAAAATTGAGGAAAAGCCGGACAAAAACAAAAAAGCGGGACAGCGCCTTGCCAGGCGGAAAAGCCTGCTGCGCAGAAATCCACTACGGGCTCCCTCCCCATTTAATCGGGTCGCGGGGAGGGGGCCCCTTGGGAATAAGGGGTTGAAAAGACAGGAAGGAGTGTCAGGCGCTGGCCAGGGTCTGCATTTCCTGGGCTTTGCCAGAACGGCGGACGGTTCTTGTGCCTCTGTAGGCGGCGTGCTCATCCGGCCAGAAAATGGCCCGCAGTAAATGCAGGTAGGCCGTGATGTCAATTTCCTCGCGGTCAACGTAGGCTGTCTTGTGCTTGCAACCGCCGCAATCCCAGCCTGGAGCGTTTTTTTTGGCCGCACGGGACAAACATGCATCATACTTCGGGCAATCAGGATTTCGCATGGCTGACCTCTTGCATGTTGAAGATAAGGATTGCCCCCCCACCCTTGCCGGAAGACTTTACCTGTAAGTATGCAAATTGGATTCCAATTTATACATGCGATATAAAAAAATTAATAACATCTTGTTTTATCATCAAATTTTTTTATGCCGCATTGCGACATGAAAAACAGGCGAAATGGTGAAAATAACCGCATATCTTGGGGAAAATGCCCGCATGTCAGGGCCGTTTTGTGGCTGATTTCACAATTATCAAAGGAAAATGTCCGCTTATCGGACCTTCATGGCGACTGACAGGTATTTTTTTCTTTAGAGCGATGGATTATTGGGAAATAATGCCGCTTTATTCTTTTACGTAATTTCCATTATTGCCTTCTTGAGCCGTGTATTCGCTCTTTTTGCCTCATTGACACTTAAAGCTTAATCGTTTATAGAAGCCTCAAAAATTTTCTCAGGAAAGAGGGTCTTTACAATGATCAACGCAGGCGAGCTTAGAAAGAACATCAAGATCATGGTTGAAAACGAGCCGTACGTCATGGTGGACGTGCAGTTCGTCAAGCCCGGCAAGGGAGTGGCCTTTTACAAGTGCAAGATGCGCAACTTCCTGACCGGTACGCTTCTTGAGCGCACCTACCGCTCCGGCGACGTTTTCGAGCCCGCAGAGATGAGCGAGCGAACGATGCAGTATTCGTACCTCCAGGACAACGAATACTACTTCATGGACACCCAGACCTACGAGCAGGTGATGCTCACCGCCGACCAGGTGGGGGACGCCAAGGACTTCATCATCGACAACCTGGAAATGGACATCCTGTTTTTCCAGGACCGGGCCATCGGCATCACCCTTCCCAACTTCGTCGATCTCAATGTGGTGAAGGCCGACCCCTGGGCCAAGGGCGATTCCGTTGCAGGCGACTCCAAGCCCGTGACCATGGGGACCGGCCTCGTGATCCAGGTTCCGCCGTTCATCGAGGAAGGCGACAAGATCACCGTGGACACCCGCACCAGGGCCTACGTCACCCGCGCCAAGAAATAGGCCGATGGCTGATCGCGTTTCAAGGCAGGCGCAAATTCGCGGAAATCTCAAAATCCGGGCAGCCCTTTACAGGGCTGTCCGGATTTTTTTTGAGCAGGAGGGTTTTTTGGAGGTGGAGGTGCCATGCCGGGTTCCGTGTCCGCTTCCCGAAGCCAACGTGGACGCGGTTGAAAGCGGGGAGTGGTTTCTCCAGGCCTCGCCGGAATCGTGCATGAAGCGTCTTCTTGCCGCCGGTTATCCCAGAATTTTCACCATCCACAGGGCCTTTCGGAAAGGCGAAAGGGGAGGCCGCCATTTGCCGGAATTTTCGCTTCTCGAATGGTACCGGGCCGAAGCCGGTTACACCGCGCTCATGGACGATTGCGAAAGGCTTGTTGCCTTTATTGCAAAAAGCCTTGGTGCGGAAAACAGCCTTGTTTACGGTGACTTTCGGGTTGATCTGAAACGCCCCTGGCCGCGCCTCTCGGTTTCGGACGCTTTTGCGCGTTACGCGCAAAAAAGCGCGGGGCAGGCGGTAACGGATGGCTCCTTCGATTACGACATGGCCTTTGCCGTGGAACCGGCCCTGGACCCGTCACGCCCGGTTTTCCTCTGCGATTACCCTAAGGAAAAGGCGTCCCTGGCACGGATATCGACCAATAACACGCTTGTGGCCGAGCGCTTCGAGCTTTACGCGGCGGGCCTTGAAATCGCCAACGGCTTTTCAGAGTTGAACGACGCAGAAGAGCAGCGAAGGCGTTTTGCGGATGAGGAAAAGGATCGCAGGGCCGCCGGAAAGCCGCCTTATCCCGCCCCGGAAAAATTCCTGGAAGACCTTTCCCGTATGCCGCCCGCAGCGGGCATAGCCCTGGGCCTTGACCGGCTGGTGATGCTTTTTGCGGATGCCCGGGAGATAGATGAAGTGACGGCCTTTACTCCCGAAGAACTGTAAGATTGCTTAAAGTTTTTTGGAAAGGGTGGGGGCGGGGGAGGCCGTCGGAACCGGGCGCGCCACCGGCGTGATTCCCGCCGGAGCCGGGCTTGCCGTAAGCGGCTTGGCCGCTGCCTTCGCTTTAGCGGTTTCCCCAGCTGCGCGGGCCGATTTGTCGAGCCTCGCCTTTTCGGTCTCCCGCCTTTCCAGCTTGGCTTCCAGGGCCTCCAGGGCCTTTTCCACGGAAACGTCCATCACCGCCGTATCGCCCTGGCTCACTATCACCCGCTTGAGTTCGGGAAAGCGGCTGGCGGTCCTGGCCCTCAGGTACACCGGTTGAACGTAGAGCATCTTTTTCGCTATGGGCAGAACTATCATCCGGCCCCGCTTGACCTCGCTTCCGGCCTGGTTCCACAGGGTGAATTCCTTGGAGATGTCAGTATCCTGGTCGATTACCGTGTTGACCTGGCTCGGTCCGTAGACCTGCTCGCCTGCCGGGAAGTCGTATACCATGACGTCCCCCAGTTTTTCGCCGTCGCAGCGCCCCACCGCCAGGGCCGCGAGGTTGTCCCGGTTGATGGGGCTCAAGGGGAGCACCAGCAAAAATTCCTGCCGGCCCGGCTTGATGAGGTCCACGGTAATATAATAGGGGGCCATGGAAACCGCCTTTTTTCCCTCGTAGGACTTGGCGAACTGCATCAACTCCCTTTGCTGGAAGAAGACCACCGGGTCCTTCTGGTGATATTTCAGGTACTTTTCCATCTGTATGACGAAAAGGTCCTTGGGATAGCGAAGATGTTCCCGGATGTCCCTGGGGATGTCGGCGGTTTTTCCCGAGAAAAGGCCGGGATAGATGGCGTCGTAAGCCTTGGCTATGGGGTCCTTGGGGTCGGTGATGTAAAATTTCACGGTTCCGTCAAAGGCGTCTATGGTCGCCCTTACCGAGGCCCTTATGTAGTTGAAGCTGCCGTCCAAAACAGGCGAGCTGCCGGGATAATGGCTGCTGGTGGTGAAGCAGTCCACCACCCAGTATAACCTGTCCTTCGCCACCACCAGGTAGGGGTCGGAGTCCTGTTTCAGGAAGGGGGCGATCTCCTTCACGCATTCCACGATGTTGCGCCTGAAAAGGATGCGGCTTTCGTCGTTGGTCTGGAATGTGGTGAATATCTTGCTGTCCTTGAAATACACTGCGAAGAGGAACTTACGCCAGATGTTCCCCATTGGGACGCCGCCCTTCCCGGTATAGTCGCTCTTGCCGCTTATAACGTCGGTTTCCCTCACGTCGTTGGGAACCAGTATGTACGGGTACTTGTCCGTCCCGTAGTAGAGGTCCGATTCCCCGGGCGCGAGGCCGAAGGGAGAAATGGGCGGGACATCCTTCAAGGCCCAGGAAATGCCCTGGTCTCCGCTCTGGACCGCAGGGGTCATCACCGCGCCCTGGCCGTGGGTGTAGGTCATGTGCTCATTCTGCCAGTTGCGGGCGATGGCCGGCATCTTGGAAAGGTTCACCTCGCGTGCGGCAAGGTACACCTGCTGGTAGTTGCCTCCCAGGTTGTAGCGGTCGACGTCGACGTCTGCGAAATTGTAGTAGGTGCGCAGGCCCTGAAGCTGAAAATAGACCTCTTTCAGAAATTCCTGGTCCCAGACCGGTATGTTCTGGATATTCATCTGGAAGCTCTGGTCCGTGGCCAGGCGGTAGCCCTTGTCAAGCGGGTAGGAGCGGTTGACCGCGTAATCCAGGCCGTAGCCCTCAAGGGTGGCCTGGATGCTGTTCTTGATGTAGGGCTTCTCCCTTTCTATCTCGTTGGGCTTCACCACGTACTTGTCGATGATGTCAGGCAGGAAGGTGGTGTTGACCAAAAGGAGGCAGACGGCGAAAAGGGTCGTGGAAATTGAAAGCAGCACGTAGCCCTTTTTCGTGTGGATCAGTACAATAAGGCTTAGGGCCGTTGCCAGGAGCAGAAAAATGGCTCCGATGGTAAGATACAGGATTATATTGATTTCCGTGTATCCTGGTCCATAGAACAGTGGCTCGTGGGCATTGGAGTAAACGAGGCTGTGAGCCTTGAGCACGAATCCCCAGGCCTGGATGACGAAAAGCGCCAGCACCAGTATCGAAAGATGGGCCTTGGCCGCCCTTGGAAAAGGCTGGCCCTTCTGGGCGAAAACCCCCTTCTGTATCCAGTACAACGACGCTAGGGCCGCAAGCACTGTGAGCGCCGCGATTAGAAGCCTGGTCTGAATGAGGGTGTATATCGGATAATTGAAAAGAAAATAGGTCACTTCCTTTGCGAATACAACGTCCTTGAGGTCCGAGTTCGAACCGGCCAGGAAAAGCAGGGTTTCCTCCCACCTGTTGTAGAGAGGCACGGCGATGAGCACGGCAAGTATCAGGGAAAGGGGGGCGAGTACCTTCATAGACCCGCTCAAAAAGACCCTGGAAAGGCCCTGTTGGATTTTTTCCTGCTTTGGGTCGGCCTTGGCGGCCCCCCCCGTGCTTCCGAGGAATCTGGCTGCGAACCAGAAATTGAGAAAGAAAACGAGAAAGAAGAAGGTTGTGGCCGCGAAAAAGACGACGTAGCGATACATTTCCCGGAGCCAGAAGTAGCCTGAAAAGCCCAGGGAATCGAACCACCAGTAATCAACGATGAAGTTGACGAAAATGAGGTTGGATATGAGATAAAGCGCCCCCAGGACCAAAAGAGCCAGGGCGGCCATCAAGGCCCGGCGTTTCCATCGTGACATTTCAATGTCTCCGTTTCACTGGCGAATATCTGTGCAATCGGGATTTCGATATGGAAAATGATGGTTCTTCTGAAAGTCTCCCCCGGAAGAGGACGATATGCTTTTTCATAACCAACATGCGAGAAAACATCAATGGAATATTGACGGCAACGCACAGGTCAGCCGTGAGGCTGCTCTTGCTGGACGCCTGTCGCCGCCGGGAACCGGATCAGGAAACGGGTGCCCTTGTCCGTGGTGGTTTCAACCGAGCCCGAAAGCTGGTTCTTGACCAGGCCCTCCACCAGCACTATGCCCAGGGATTTTGACGTTGACGGGTCGTAGTCGTCAGGTATTCCCGGCCCGTCGTCCTCTATGATCATCTCCAGCACCTTTCCGGCCACTATCCTGGCGGAAAAATTTATGGAGCCCGGCCCGCCGTTGGGAAAGGCGTGTTTGAGCGAGTTGGTTAGAATCTCGTTTATGATCATGCCGCATGGCACGGCCTGATCGACGGCAAGGGTGATTCCGTCGGCCTCGATGGAAAGGGCTATCTTTTTTTCGTGGGCTCCGTAGGCGTCGAAAAGGCTTCGCGCAAGAATGGTGACGTACTGGCCGAGGCTTATCTGGGCCAGGTTTTCGGCCTTGTAGAGGGTCTCGTGGACCAGGGCCATGGCCTTGATGCGGTTCTGGCAGTCCCTGAAGGCCCGGTTGACGTTTTCGTCCGAGAGCTTGGCGGCCTGGAGGGTCAGCAGGGCGGATATGACCTGCATGTTGTTCTTTACCCTGTGGTGCACCTCCTTTAAGAGCATTTCCTTTTCGTGCAGGGCCACCAGAAGTTTCTGCTCGGCGGCCTTTATGTCGGAAACGTCCATCATGCATTCCAGGGCGCCCCACACCACCCCGGCGTCGTCCCTTATGGGATGGGTGAAGACCTTGAAGGTGGCCCCCCTTGTTTCTATCTCGTCGGCGGCCATTATCCTGGTGACGAGCCTCTGGGTGGAGAGGGCCGCAGGCATGGTGCAGACCGGGCAGGGCGATTTACGGTTGTGGTAGACCTTGTAGCATTTTTTGCCGATGGCCGCCTCGCGGTTGGGAAGCCTGTGAAGCTCGATGAGCCTGTCGGAGATGTCCAGCACCGTGAAGTCCTTGTCCACCACATGGACTCCGCCCGGAAAGGTGTTGAACACGGCCCGGAGCTTCTGGAGAGCGGTGCGCAGGTTCTTTTCGGCCTCCACCTCGCGGGTTATGTCAACGCCTATTCCGCCAACCATCCTGGGCTTTCCCTCGCGCACGATGGGAAACTTGAAGGTGCGGTAGACCCTTTCCACGCCGTCCTTGTCGGGAATTGAACCCACGGTCTCAAGGGTCTCGCCTGCAAGGGCGCGGGCGTCCTCCTCCACGAAGCGGTCAGCAGTCTTCTTGTCGAAGAGCTTGTGCATGGATCCGCCCACCCATTTCTTGCGGCCAAGGCGTTCGGACATGTGGCGGTTGGCGTAGATGAACTGGCCTGTCTCATCCTTCATGAAGGCAAGGCCCGGCAGAAGGTCCATGAAAGTGGCGAAGCGCTCCTCGCTCTCGGCCAGGGAAGCCTCGGCCTCAAGACGGGCTATCACGCCGCCCATGCGGGCGGCTATGCCCTCAATGGCCCTTCGGGCGCTTTCGGGAATGCGGTCCTGGGAGTGGGAGCCCAAGTTGATGGCCGCAACTATGCCGCCCTCGTATTCCACGGGAATGACGGCCATTGCCCGGAGCCCGCCCCATTCCGGGGTTTCCGGCCCGGTCATGTCCTCGTGAAGCCCGTAAACGGGGAGGCCCCTGGCCACTATGCGGGCCTGGGGGGAGTCTGCGTCAAAGTGCTTGACCCTGGAGACGAACTGCCGGGGAAGCCCGGCGTGGGTGACGAGGTTGAGATCGCCCGTGATGGCGTCCACCACGTAAACCCCTCCGCAGTCTATGCCGTGAACCTTGAAGCTCGCCTTCAGAACATGGTCGGCGGCCTGCCTTAGGTCCCTGGCCTCGGAAAGGTCCAGGCCAAGGTCTCGCTGGATGCCCAGCATGTTCTCGGCGCGTTTTCTTTCGGTCAGGTCCCTGGTGATGGAAAGCAGGCAGGGCTCGCCGTGGATGTCTATGGGCCAAGCCGAGATGAGCCCGTGGACCACCTCGCCGTCCCTTGTGCGGAAGCGCGACTCCAGGGCTATCACCTGGCCTTTTTCGGCCAGCTGGCTCATGAAGTTCTTCCTGTCCTTGGGGGTCACCCAGGTTTTCAGGTCATCGGCGGTCTTGCCCACGGCCTGGGCTGGCTCGTACTGGAGCAGGCTGGTGAATCCGGGGTTAACGTCCAGAAGGATTCCGTCCTTGCGTCGGATGAGGGCCACCGCGTCCGGGTTTTCCAGAAACGCGGCCCGGAACATTTCCTCGGTTTCCCATATGAGCCCTGCCGCGAACCTTCTCCCCAAAAGCTGGCCTTCAAGGTACTGGACCCTCTGCTCCAGCTCCTCGTAGGTGAGCTTGGACTCCGGCCTGGAATCGCCCGATATTCCAAGGCGGTTTCGGAGGCTTGCGAAAAGTTCGTTTCTGGATTTGGGTATTTTCATGTGGGCGATTTTGTTTGGCCGAAAAAGTTGGGCGGCAGGCAGAACCTTCAGGCCTCACCAGGTCCACGGGCTTTGCCTGCGCGCCCCTTGGGCCGTGCAAAACCCTCCTTACCAGCCTGTTGAAAACTCAAATTACACAGAGGTAAATGCAGAACCACCCAACCGAAGGTTTGCAATCGCCCCCTGTTTTTTTAGATTACACTGATTGGACTTGGTGATACGACAGGCTGATGAAAAACGATGAGCCGCAAGGCGTGCGAAAAGCCAATGAGTCAAGCGTACTTTTCGTACGTGACGGAATTGGCTTTGAAGCACAAACAGCGGATCGCGTTTTTCGACAGCCTGTTACAGGAGGTCCGGGTCGAAGTCTCCTATGGCCGGGCTTCTTTTCCAGCTCCGCTTCGGGTCTTTTTCCGTCTTGTCCTTGTGAAGGGCCATTTCTATGCCGATATAGAGCTCCCTTTCGGTGAAGGGCTTCAAAAGGTAGCCGAAAGGCTCGGTCAGCTTGGCCCGCTCTATGGTCTCGTCGTCCGAATAGGCCGTAAGAAAGACTATGGGCACGCTGATCTTTTTTCTTATTTCCTCGGCGGCTTCGATTCCGTCGAGCTTGCCGGGCATCACTATGTCCATCAGTATGAGATCGGGCAGGTCCTTTTCAACAGCCTTCACCGCCGCCTCCCCGGAAGTGTGGTGGGACGTCACCGCGTAGTCCAGGGCCGCCAGCTGGGTCATGAGGCCCTGGGCCAGGATGAATTCGTCCTCCACTACCATTATGCGAGCCTTGGGCATGATCCCTCCTTCAAAAGGATGGTACAGGGCTGACGGATGGCTGAAACGCCTGTATCGGACCGGCTGGCCTGACCGGGATGGTGAGTTTTTCCGTCAGCACCCTTGAACTCCACATCATATACAATCGGCCCTCAAAAGAAAAGCGCGATTTTTTTGTGGTCACGGGCCATGATGTGTGTATAAATGGGATTGAATGGTTTTTAGATTTTTTCAGGGCCCCGGAGAGCCGTATGGGGATATTGCGGCCCCGGTATTATGGATGAGCCAAAGACTTGCTTTTTAACCCCGCAAGGCTTTTTGAACTCGCTGTTTTCCGGTTTCATAACCAAAAGCCTTGCCTGGTAATTTTCCGAAAAGATTCGGGCTGATACGCTGTTCGGACTTTCCGGCGCGGAGGGATGGCACCTTGAAAATTTCCACCTTGCTTTCCGGGATGATGACGGTTTCCGTTGCGGATTTCTCCCCGTCGGAGCCGGGCTGGAAGGAAGACGTAAAATCCGACGAATACAAGACCTTCTACCAGGATTCCGCCGGGGGCGAAACCCGCAAGGTTCTTCTTCTGGGTATTTTGAACGCGAGCCCGGAAGCCTGCTTCTCCCTGGTGACAGACTATGATCGCTTCGGCGATTTCATGCCCTTTGTCCAATACACGAGGCTCCTGGATTCCGAAAGGGTGAACGACGACACGGTGAAGAACTGGGTCTTCTTTTACCTTAACCCCCCCATGGTGGCCAATCGCTTCTACACCATTGAGCTCGTTGACGAAAAGAACGTGGACGGACGCCTTGGGGTGTACCGGTCCCGCTGGAGCCTGGACACGAGCGGACGCAGGAAGACCCCGGACGACCGGGACATTAAGCCCAAGATTAGGGGCGGCTTTAAAAAGCCGGTGGAAACTCCCCTAAACGACGGGTTCTGGCTCTTCGAACCCCTGGAGGGCGGCAGAAAGACCAAGGTGACCTACTGGGTATGGACCAACCCCGGCGGGAGCATCCCCCCCGGCATCGCCGACAAGGCCAACGCGATAGCCCTCCCCAAGCTGTGGACTGCCTTTGTGGAAAGGCTGAAGGAGCGCCAGAGGGGCAAGGCAAGGTGATGAAAGCGGTTTTCCGGGAATGCGTCCGCATCGGATCGGGAAAAAAGGAGTCTTTCACTTGCGGTTGAAAATTTTTGCGGCTGTGGCGGTTTCCTGCTGCCTGGCGGCGTCAGCCTTGGCGGCTTCCGCGCGGGACGACCTTGCGCCCGCCGATTCCGGCTGGACGGAAAAGACCGGCGGCAGGGACTACAGGACCTACCTTCGGTACGTGAAGGGGGCAGACACCGCAGAGGTGCTCATGGTGGGCAGGGTTTCGAAATCCCCCAGGGAATGCCTCGCGGTGGCGACATCCTACGCGGCCTTCCCGGAATTCATGCCCTACATAAAATTCACGCGTCTTCTGTCCTCGGAAAAAGCCTCGGCCACAAAGACCATAAACACGGTGTTTTTTTACGTGGAAGCCCCCCTTGTAAGCCCCCGTTTTTACACCCTGCGCCTGACGGACGAAATAGGCCCCACCGTGTGCCAGAGCGCCTGGGACCTGGAAAAGGGAGCAAAGCGCAAAACCCCCGCCGATCCGGCCTTTGCCGGGAAAATCCCGGACCCCTCAAGCGCTGTGGAAACGCCCCTCAACAGGGGACACTGGCGCTTCACCGCCCTGCCCGGTGGAGCCGGAACCAGGGTGGATTACTACGTGTACACCAACCCCGGCGGAAAGATACCTCCCTTTATCGTCAACAAGACCAACGCCATCGCCATGCCCTTATTGTGGAAGGCCTTCACGGAAAGGCTTTCCGGGAGGAAATGACAGTGAACCAATTTGGCGCAGGCCGTGCTGCATTCGAGGACGCGTACGTAACGCTTGCCTATTTCGCCAGGATTTGGCTATCCACCGCCAGGCTGGGACTTCGCCTGGGTCCGGTTTCAATGGGCCGAGCGGCCATCCGTTATCCCTGGGTGATGGCCTTTTTGAAGGTGAATTCCTTTTACGGAAAGCTTATAGGCGGACGAAGCGGAATCCAGAGAAGGGCCGGCGCCCATTTGGTCCATGCCCTTCAAAACGAGGGCACCAGGGCGTTTGAGGAACTGGTCTCAAGGCCCGACCGTCTCATACTGAACGAGGACCTGGTACCCCCGGAGATTTTTTTCGCCATGGGGCTTTCCTCCTGGTTCGCCGAGCTTCTGGGTTTCATCCTTCCCATGTTCGACGCCGGAAAGGCCGAGCATTACATAGACGTGGCCGAAAGCCACGGCCTTCCCCCAGACATTTGCAGCCTCCCCCGCCACATCATGGGCATAGCCCTTTCCGGCCACCTTCCGAAGCCTGCCGCAGTGGTCACTTCAAATTCGCCCTGCGACGGCGGAATGGCCTCCTACAACATAATCGCCAAAGAGCTCGACTGCCCTGTTTTCCGCCTGGACATCCCCTATAATTTTGAAACGGAGAGGGCTGCGGATTATTTCGCTGGCGAGCTTTCGCGCCTGGTCGCGTGGCTGGAACTTTACACCCCCGGACGCATGGACTGGGACGCCTTGCGCGAAATCTGCGAGGAGCGCAACCGGATGCAGGAGGCCGAGGCCGCCCTGTGGGACATGCTGAAGGTGAGGCCCGCGCCCCTGGCCGCCGAGCCCGTGTATCTCTCCCACCTGTGGGGTTTCGTGGTGCAGCCGGGCAGGGCCTCGTCCACCCGGCTTATAGAGGCCATGACGGAATTTGCCCGTAAAAACATGGAGGCGGGGCAGGGGGCCCTGAAAGATGAGCGCTTCCGCACCCTTTTATGGGGGCCTTTTCCCGCCCACCTGCCCGAAATCTGGGCCTGGGCCGAGAAAACCTTCGGGGTGGCCCTTCTTCTGGACAGCCTTTCCTACAACAGGCTTCCGCTAATCGATACAAAAAGCCCCGAATCCATGCTGAAAAGCCTTGGAAGGACCATAATGGCCGGACCCATGGCGAGGCATTCCAGAGGGCCCGCGCAAAACTACTTTGAAGACATGTTCTTCGCGGTGGAAAACTTCGGGGCGGACATGATCTGGCATTCCGGCCACGTGGGCTGCAAGAACGCGAGGGCGCTTATGGGCATGCTCCGGGAAAAATGCCGGGAAAGGCGGATTCCCCTACTGGTGATGGATTATGACCTTTCAGACCCCAGGGCTGGTGATTTGGCGGCGGTGAAGGCCCAGATAAGCCACTTCATGGAAAACGTCATGAAAACCGCGCCGCTTGCCTGACCGGCGCTTCCAGGTTTTCCGTGTCCGTTTCCGTCTTCCTCGTCCATCCCGCTTTTATCGCGTGTCTTCCGTTCCTCTTTCGTTGAAAATGGCTTCAGGCTGTTATAAAATTTGGCGTTGACTGATTTTACGTTAATTGCACCGGAAGAGTTTTTGGGGATTCACTGGATGGCTGGCATTTACGGAAATCATCGGGGAGAAAGCCGTTGAATCCAAAAGGACCGGAATCGGCAATGGACAGAAAAATATTTTCGCTGGGCTTGACCGTTCCGGCGGTTTCCCTCTACATCCTCTGCACAACCCTGGTGGACCAGGGCAGGACGGTTTCCAGGCGAAACATAGCCCCCACCTGGAACTCCTCGGAAGACGACCTGGACGCTGCCTTTTCGGAGCTTGAAAAGCGCGGCGTGGTTCGGCGCATACTCTCCGACCTTGCCGGAAACGACGTTTTCCGGGTCATGGATTCGGGGGAGTGGAATTGAAAGCTGAAATTTTCATAAAGGAGAGATGTTCAGCCACTGCCTCGATTAAGGCAAGCCGGGCTTTCACCCATCTTATCGCAAGCCTCGCCCTGGGGGGCTGAGGGCGATGATATGCAAGGAAGGGTAGGAGGGCGGGAAGGACGTGTACTTTAGTACACGACGCGCCGACCGACGAAGCCTGACGCCGCAGATCGCGCCCTCAGCCCCCCAGGGTTTCCTTATGCTTGCACTGGCGGTTGGGACATGCCAGATAAAGACCCTCCTTCTTGCTGGTTTTTTCCACAAGAAAGGGCGAGCCGCAGGCGGGGCAGGGCTTGGGGACGGGCTTGTCCCAGGTGGCGAAGTTGCAGTCAGGGTAGCGGTTGCAGCTGTAGAAAATCTTTCCCTGGCGCGATTTTTTTTCCACCAGTTCTCCGGTGCAGGCCTCCTGGGGGCATTTGACCCCGGTTGAGGCGCTGGAGGCCGGCTCGGCCTTGCCGCCGTTTCCGTTCAGGTTTTTCGTGTTCTTGCACTTGGGGTAGCCGGTGCAGGCCAGAAACGGCCCGAATTTTCCCTGGCGCACGGCCATTGGCTTTCCGCATTTTTCGCAGGCTTCGGTTTCTTCCAGTTCGGGAAGCTCAACGATTTCAGCCTTTACCTGCCCTTTTTCATCCCTGGTGTAATTGCTCGTGAACTTGCAGTCCGGGTAGCCCGTGCAGGCCAGAAAAGGCCCGTTCTTGCCGAGCTTTATGTTCACCGGTTTTCCGCACTGGGGGCAGTTCATGTTTGCCGTTAGCCCCACGCCCTTCACGTTGACCATCTCGCTTGCAGCCGCTTTAAGCGCCTCCCTGAAATGCCCGTAAAACCTGTCGAGAATTTCCAGGGGCTCGGCCTGGGCGGTTTCCACCCGGTCGAGGTCGTCTTCCATGGCTGCTGTGAAGGTTACGTCGAATTCCCTGGTGAAGCTGGCCACCAGTATGTCGTTCACCACGAAACCCAGTTCCGTTGGCCGGAAATAGCCCTTCACCAGCTCGACGTAGCTCTTGTCCCTGATGGTGGAAAGAATGGCCGCGTAGGTGGAGGGGCGGCCTATGCCCTTTTCCTCCAGTTCCTTTACGAGGCTCGCCTCGGAAAAACGGGGCGGCGGCTGGGTGAAATGCTGCTTGGGCTCTATTTTGAGGCGCTTTAAGGCGTCCCCGGCGTCCATCATGGGAAGGCGGCTGTCGTCCTTGTCGGAGGCGTCCTCAACACTCTCGTAGAGGACCGTGAAGCCGGGAAAGACCATTATCTGGCCTGTTGCCACGAATCCGTAGGGGCCAGCGCTTATCGATATGGTGGTCTTGTCCAATAGGGCCGGCTGCATCTGGCTTGCCACGAAGCGCTGCCAGATAAGGCGGTAGAGTTTGAGCTGATCGGGCGTAAGGAATTGCGCCACCTTTTCAGGGGAATTGTAAACCGAGGTGGGCCTTATGGCCTCGTGGGCGTCCTGGACCTTTTTGGTGTTCTTGAAAAAGCGGGGGGCGTCGGGCCGGTAGTCCTTGCCGAAGGTTTCGCCGATATAGGCCAGGGCCTCGTGGGCCGCTTCGGGGGCGATTCTGGTGGAGTCGGTACGCATGTAGGTGATGAGGCCCACGGGCTCGCCGGGGCCGAGTTCAACGCCCTCGTAGAGAGACTGGGCCACGCTCATGGTTTTCTTTGCGGTCATCCGAAGCTTGTTGATGGCTTCCTGCTGCATTTTGCTGGTGGTGAAGGGCGGAAGAGGGTTTTTCTTGACCCGCTTTTTGTCGACTTTTTCCACAACGAAATCAAGCCCGTTTAGGGCCGCGACAATGGCCGCAGCCTCGTCGCCGTTTTTCACCGTTATCTTTTTTTTGTCTTTGGTGCGAAGTCCCGCAAGAAAGGTGGGTGGGCCGTCTTTTTGAAGATGGGCGGTTATGCTCCAGTATTCTTCGGGCACAAAGGCCCAGATGGCCCGCTCGCGCTCGCAGATGAGGCGCACGGCCACTGTCTGGACCCTGCCCGCCGAAAGCCCGCTTTTCACCTTGCGCCACAGAAGGGGCGAGACCTGGTAGCCCACCAGGCGGTCCAGGGTGCGGCGTATCTGCTGGGCGTCGAACTTGTGCCGGTCGAGTTCCACCGGCTCGGCCATGGCCTTTTTTATGGCGCTTTCGGTAAGCTCGTGAAAAAGCACCCTGTGAAAGACCCGGCCCTTTTTTTCCAGGATTTTGGCGGTGTGCCAGGCTATGGCCTCACCTTCACGGTCGGGGTCGGGGGCGAGGTAAATTTCCGTGGAGTTGGATGCGGCCTTCCTGAGATTGGCCACCACTTTGCCCTTGCCGGGAATCACCTCGTACTTGGGCTCGAATCCGTGCTCGACGTCTATTCCTATTTCCTTGGGCGGAAGGTCAACAATGTGGCCCACCGTGGCCTCCACGTTGAATTTTCCGCCAAGATATTTTTTAAGCGTCTTCACCTTGGTGGGTGATTCCACTATGACCAGGGGCTTGTCCAATTTATTTATCGCCTCGCGCAAACAGTTTTCCGGGGCTCTGGCAAACCAGGCCCTGAAGTTCAAGGGACAGAAGAATGCCGGAAAGGCTTCCGGCGTCCATTTTAACCTTGCGGCTTATTTCATCCACGTGAACGGGCCATGATTCAAGGGCTGCGTACACCAGGGCTTCGTCTTCGGGAAGAGGTGGCGCGGCCTTTTCCGTTTGGGCGGATCCCGCGCCCAGGGCTGTTTCGATATGCCCGAAAATGGGCTCCAGCACGTCCAGGACATCCCTGGCGGATTCTATCAGGCAGGCCCCCTGGCGGATGAGCTGGTGGGTCCCCGCGCTTTTGGGGGAAGCCACGGAGCCGGGTACCGCGAAGACCTCCCGGTTCTGCTCCAGTGCCATACGGGCGGTGATGAGGGAGCCGCTTCTGGCGGCGGCCTCAACAACAACCACCGCTGCCGAAATCCCGGAGATTATCCGGTTTCGGGGCGGAAAATGCCAGGCCTCCGGCTTGGCGTTCATGGGAAATTCCGAGATCACGGCCCCGTCTTTTATGATTTCCGCGAAAAGGTCCTGGTTTTCAGGGGGATAGACCACCGAAAGCCCGCATCCCAGAACCGCGACGGTTTTTCCCTTTGCCTCAAGCGCCCCCTCGTGGGCGGCGGTGTCGATTCCCCTGGCCCCGCCCGAAACAACTGTGACTCCCGCTTCGGCAAGGTCCTTCGCCATGCGCCGGGTGACATCAAGCCCGTAGCGGGAAGGGTCGCGTGAGCCGACAAGTGCCACGGCCCTGGATGCCGCCGTAATGTCTCCGTAGTAATACAGATAAGGCGGAGGGTCTGGAATCTGGCGCAACAGCGCGGGATATTCTTCATCGGAGAAAGTCGCCACCCTTGCGTAAGAGGAGCGCACCGCCTCCAATTCCTGCTTTACCTCGTCGGGAACCTGCTTCGCCAGAAGAAACGCCCTGGTTTTCTCAGGCAGGCCAGCGGCCTGTTTTAAGGCCTTTTCCCCGGCGTTTAATATGGCATCGGGGCTTCCAAGGTTGTCGTAAAGGCGCTTGAACAAAATATTGCCCAGTCCGGGCGCACTTTTGATGAAAAACCAGGGAAGCAGCGGGTCGTTTTTATCCCACATGGGCCTTTGCCAAAAAAAAGGGCGCACGTAAAACGCGCACCGTGGGGTTTAAGGGGAGGGGCCGGTTCATGATCGCCTGAAAAACGGGGCTTCCGCAACGGAAGAAACGGGCGGCCCCTGGTGCAATGGGCCGCCCGTCAATCAAAAAAGCGGACAATCATTTGGCCATCATGTCCGCCCCAACGGCCTTGTTGCCGCCCCGCCAGAAAAGCAGAAAGGGGCAGGCGATGAATATTGATGAATAGGTTCCTGCAATGAAGCCTATAATGATTGCCAGGGCGAAATCGTGAAGAACCTCACCGCCGAGAAAAAAGATGGCGAACACCGTAAGGAGGGTTACGCCGGAAGTGAGCACGGTGCGGCTTAAGGTTTCGTTGACGCTTCTGTTGATGACGGCTTCAAGGGGCATCCTTGCGTACTTGGTGGTGTTTTCCCTCACCCTGTCGAAAACGATGATGGTGTCGTTGACCGAATAACCGATGATGGTGAGGATGGCCGCAACGATCTGGAGGTTGAACTCCTTGCCGAGAAGGGCCAGTATCCCCACCGTCAGCAAGGTGTCGTGCAAAAGCCCCACAATTGCGCCCATGGCGGCCCTTAGCTTGAAAAAGTAGAAACAGACCACGGCGATTACAAGAGCGATGGCCATGAGCGCATACATGTGGATGCCGAAAAGGGACAGAACGTACATGGTCCCCAAAATTATCGCGCTCATGACAGCCGAGGGCAGCCACTGCATTTCAAAGCGGCCCGAAATGTAGATCAGCATGAAGATCATGGAATAGAACATGGCGTTTAAGGCCTTGTCCCAGAGGTCGCGCCCTACCTGGGGTCCGACCGCGTCCTTGCCTATAACCTCAAAATTGGCCCCGTAGCTCTTTTTGAGGGCCTCGTCAACCTTGAGGCCGAATTCGGAGGTTGCTGCGTCGGCCTCTGATTCGCCGCCCTTGATGGCGAAGGTTTTCTCTTCGGCAAGTCCGAACTGCTGGATTGAACTGGTTCCAAGGCCCACCTTGTCCAGGGTCTTTCTTATGGCGTCGGCGTTGGTGGCCTGGGAGAACTTCACCACAACCTGGGTGCCGCCCGCAAAGTCGATGCCCATTTTGGGGCCGCCGTTGATTACCAGGATAAGAATGGCGGCTATGTTGACCAGGGTGGAAAGGCCTATGGCGATCCACTTCTTGCTGAGGAAATCTATGTTGATGTCGGGCTTTATGAACTGCATGGCCGATTGTCCTTTATCCTTTGTATGTACGCATCAAATGGAGAGCTTCTTCACGCGGCGGTAAAACACGAAGTAATCGAAGATTATCCGCGTAACCACAATGGCCGTGAAAAGGCTTGAAACAAGACCCAGAATCAACGTTACCGCAAAACCCTTGATGGGTCCGGTCCCGAACTGGAACAGGATGAGGGCCGTTGCGATGGTTGTGACGTTCGAGTCTATGATTGCGTACATGGCGCGCCCGTAACCCGATTCAATGGCGGCGGCGATGGTTTTACCCGTTCGCAGTTCCTCCCGGATGCGTTCGTTGATAAGGACGTTGGCGTCCACCGCCATACCAAGGGTGAGGATTATACCAGCGATGCCCGGAAGGGTAAGGGTGGCTGAAAAAGCCGCAAGGCCCGCGCCGATCAGAAGCGTGTTCAGGATGAGGGCGAAATCGGCGGCAACGCCAGCGCCCATGTAGTAAATGGCCATGAAAACGAAAACGAAGCAGACGCCCACAATGCCCGCGATGAGGCCGCTTTTTATGGAGTCGCGCCCAAGGCTCGGCCCGACTATGCGTTCTTCAATGGCCTTGACCGGCGCGGGAAGTGCCGTGCGTAGGACGATGACCAGGTCGTGGGCCTCTGCGTCGGTGAAGCTGCCTTCTATGATGCAGGCTCCGCCAGCTATCTTTTCCCGGATCACCGGGGCGGATTTAACTACGCCGTCCAGAACTATGGCGAGGCGCTTGTCCTTGTTGATGCCGGTTATCCGCTCGAACATGGTGGCGCCCATGGAGTTGAACTTGATGGCCACGTAGGGAGAGCCGTTCTGGCTGTCGAGCTTTACTTCCGCCTTGGTGATAGTGTCGCCGGTCATGAGGGTCTTTTTCTTGACCATCATCTTGGAGCGCGTGACCACGCCGGTTTCAGCATCCCTGCTCTCTATTTCGAGAATCTCGGTGCCGCGCGGCAGGCGCTCCCCGGCCTCGTACTGGGCCGCGTCGTGCTCGTCGTCAACCAGCTTGAACTCCAACTGGGCTGCGGTGCCGATTATGTCCTTGGCCCGCTGGGGGTCTTTGACGCCCGGAAGCTCGACCAGTATGCGGCGCTCGCCCTGGCGGCGGATCTGGGGCTCGGTGACGCCCAAGGTGTCCACGCGGTTTCTGATGATCTCCGTGGCCTGCTCAACCGAGCTTTTTTTGATGCGGTCCTTTTCCACCTCCAGCATGGTCAGCGTGCCGATCCGGTCGTTTCCTTCAATCCTGCTGGTGTAGGAAATTTCCGGATGTTCCTTTGAAAGCAGGTCCCTGAAGGACTTTTCAGCCTCAGGCCCGTTCAAGGTGACGGATATCTTGTCGCCTTCCACGCGCTCTATGTCCGAGTGGGGGATGCGGGCCTTGCGAAGGGCCTCGTAAAGCGCGTGGACCTTCCGCTCCATCATGGTCTCCACGGCCTTTTCCGTCTGGACCTCCATCACAAGGTGCATTCCGCCCTGGAGATCAAGGCCAAGGTTGAAGACCTTGTGGGGCCAGAGGGTGTTTTCCTTGGTGGGGCTGTCGCCTTCCTTCTTGTTGCGGTAGTAATCTATGGAAGGCGCGAGCAAGGCTATGCCCACGGCCATAACGGCGATCACCAGCGCCACGCGCCACGTGAAGTTTCTCAAGGCAGGTCCCTCTTATTTCTTTTTGTTGTTGTCTTCGTCGTCGCCGCCCTTTGCCGCCGACTGTATGACCGTGGCCACCGCCGCTTTCTGGAACTTCACGCGGGTCTTTTCGGCGATTTCCAGGGTCACGGTCGTGTCGTCAACGCCCACCACCTTGCCGTACATGCCTCCGGCGGTGATGACCCGGTCTTCCTTTTTCAGGGTATCCCTCATCTTCTGCTGTTTTTTGGCCTCCTTCTGCTGGGGCCGTATCACCAGAAAGTAGAAGATGAAAAACATGAGAAAAAGCAGGATGAAGACGCTTGCGCCTCCTCCTCCGGCCTGTCCGCCCGCGCCGCTAGGGGCCGGGGCCATTGCATAAGCTGTGTCGAACAAGGTGAATCCTCCCTTGATTAATAATTTCTATGAGCCTGTCCAAAAACGCGAACTGCTGTGTCAAGCTTCAAAGCCAATTCCGCTACGTACTTTATAGTACGCGTGGCTCTTTTGGCTTTTTGCGTGACGTGTTCATCGTTTTTATTCAGGCTTATATTCAGCCATTTACAATGGGCTGGTAATATTAGGCGAAAACACGGTTGAAGATGAAATCAACGTGTTTCAGATGGCCCTTTACGTCAAAAACCTCGTCAAGTTTTTCCCTGGGGACCAGGGCGGAAATTTCGGGATCAGCGAAAATGGCGGCCTTGAAATCGCCGTTTTCGCTCCAGGCCTTCATGGCGTGGCTCTGTACCAGCCTGTATGCATCCTCTCGCGAAAAACCGGCCTCGGCAAGCAGAAGAAGAACCTGCTGGGAAAAAATGAGCCCGCCGGAAAGGGCAAGATTTTTGGCCATTTTTTCCGGGTAGACAACGAGTTTTTCGATAAGCCCGGTAAGGCGCGCCAGCATGTAATCCAATAAAATCGTGGAATCAGGCCCGATCACCCGTTCAACGGATGAATGGCTGATGTCCCGCTCGTGCCAAAGGGCAACGTTTTCCATGGCGGCGAAGGCGTTGGCCCTGACCACCCTGGAAAGCCCGCACAGGTTTTCGCTTCCTATGGGGTTCCTTTTGTGGGGCATGGCCGAAGAGCCCTTTTGACCCTTGGAGAAGAATTCCTCGGCCTCGCCTACCTCGGTGCGCTGAAGATGCCTTATCTCCAGGGCGATCTTTTCAACCGAGGCCGCGCAGAGGGCCAGGGCGGTGAAAAATTCCGCGTGCCGGTCCCGCTGTACTATCTGGGTGGAAGCGGGTTCCGGGACAAGGCCCAGCTTTTCGCACACGTATTCCTCAACGCGGGGGTCTATGTTGGCGAAGGTGCCCACGGCCCCGGAAATCTTCCCGGCTGCCACGCAGTTTATCGCGGCCTCCAGGCGCTTTCTGTTGCGCTTCATCTCCTCGTACCACACGGAAAGCTTGAGGCCGAAGGTTATAGGCTCCGCGTGGATGCCGTGGGAGCGCCCCATCATGGGGGTGTACTTGTGCTCGAAGGCACGGGTTTTTATGGCTGAAAGAAGCGCATCAAGGTCTTTTATAAGGATGCCGCCGGCCTCTTTCAAAAGCCAGGCAAAGCTGGTGTCCAGAACGTCGGAGGAGGTGAGGCCCAAGTGTATGTAGCGGGATTCCGGCCCCACGTGCTCGGCCACGCTGGTTAAAAATGCGATTACGTCGTGCCTGGTCTCCTTTTCGATCTCGAAAATCCGATCGACGGTGAAACCGGCCTTCTTCTCTATGATTTCAACGGCTTCCACGGGGATGCGCCCAAGCTCGGCCCAAGCCCGGCAGGCCAGCACTTCAACTTTCAGCCAGGCTGAAAAACGGCTTTGGTCCGTCCACAGGCGGCCCATTTCTTCTCTTGTGTAACGCTCTATCATGATTGATTCCCACGAGGTGCGGCAGGTTGTAAAAAAAAGGCGTCGGGCCGTCAAGAGCTATTTTTCCGGCTTGGCGCTTTCCGAGCGTATCGAGAACTGGCCCGGAGCAAGCGAAACATCGCCCTTAAGGATAATTTCAACGTGCTGCTTGGCTTCCACGTCGTAAAGGGATTTTCTCTTTTTGTTCTGAAGGTAGTCGGCCACCACAGGCGGCACGACGGCCTCCACCAGGACCACGTCGGCCTTCTGGGCCTCGGTGCGCAGCTTGCGCAGGATGGTGAGGGAAACCGTCTCCACCGAAGGGACCGCGCCCTTGCCGTGGCAGGCCGGGCATTCTATGTAGCTGCCGTACTCCACCGGCGGGCGGATTCTCTGGCGGCTCAGTTCCAGAAGCCCGAACTTGGAGATTTTTCCTATCTTTATCCGGGCCTTGTCGCGCTTGGTGTGGTCCTTCATGGCCTTTTCAACCGAGGCCCGGTGCTTGCTGTCCCGCATGTCGATGAAATCCAGCACTATGAGCCCGCCCAGGTCGCGCAGGCGAAGCTGCCGGGCGATTTCCTCGGCGGCTTCCATGTTGGTCTGATAGGCGGTTTTTTCGACGTTGGATTCCTTGGTGGATTTGCCGGAATTGACATCGACGGTGACAAGGGCCTCGGTGGGCTGTATGACCAGGGAGCCGCCCGACTTGAGCGGAACCCGGCTTTCGAAAATGGCCGCTATCTTTCTTTCGAGCTCGTGGCGGGAGAATATGGGCTTGTCGTCCTTGTGGAGCTTAAGGATTCCGGCCCGCTTGGGGCTGGCGGCCGTTATGAACTCCGAAAGCTCGTCGAAGACCTCCTGGTCGTCCACCAGAATCTGGGAGACCTCCGGGGTCAGGTAGTCGCGCACGGCCCGTATGGCAAGGCTCATTTCCTTGTGAAGGGCCACCGGTGCCTTGTCGGAGATTCCCTTTTTCCTTATGTTGCGCCATAGCCGCATGAGCTGCTGAATGTCTTTGGCGATGACCGTCTTGGTCTGGTCCATTCCGGCGGTGCGCACGATGAGGCCGAAGCCTTCGGGCAGTTTCACGCCCTCCACTATTTCCTTTATGCGGCTGCGTTCGGACTCGTTTTCGATCTGGCGGCTGACGCCCTTGGTGTCCGAGCCGGGCATGAGAACCACGAAACGGCCCGCAAGGGAGATGAAGGTGGTCAGCATGGCCCCCTTTTTCCCCACAGGATCCTTGGTGACCTGCACCAGAAGCTCCTGGCCGTTTTTGAGCACGTCGTTGATCCCCGTGCCGCCGTTCGGGGTGTCCTGGTAGTAGTCGGAGTGGATTTCGTGGCGCTGGAGAAAACCGTGGCGGTCCGCGCCGTAATCGACGAAGGCGGCCTGAAGGCTTGGCTCCACGCGGGCTATGACGCCCTTGTAAATGTTGCCTTTGGTAACCTCCCTGCCGGCGCTTTCAATATAAAAGCCTTCCAGGTGGCCGTCCTCAAGTATGGCGAAGCGGCATTCTTCAGGATCAAGGGCGTTTATGAGTATTTGGGTTGGCATGATCACTTTCGGGTTTATCAGCCTGTCTAAAAACGCGAATTGACAGTGCCCGCGCTTTAAAGCCAATTCCGTCACGTACATTTAGTACGCGTGACTCTTGGCTTGTCGCACTCCTTGCACTTCATCGCCAATATTGCGATTGGTATCCAGGCTTCGTATCCAGCCATTTTCAACGGGCTGTTGTACATGAACATCGGTGGGCAGGAACTCCGAAAAAGAGATTCCCCTTTCCCGCGAAATTTTACTTGATAAAGATTATTTGCGGCCAAGTCAAGCATTTCCGCCCGGATAATCGAGACAGGCCATTTTCGCCCGGCGGGGCCATCGGTCTGTGGAACCTCCTGGAAAGAGCTCCTCACACTTTTCCGGCCCTCCAATTTGCCGATTCCGCCTGTTGCGCATTGACTTTGACCCTGGTCTTTTCTATTGTATGTGTCTTTTCGGCAACACGCATTTAAGGGATTGATTCCCGCGCTGCTTTCGGGGCTTGTCCGACCCGTGCCGGGGCTAAAAAACTTTTTCGCCATAATGCTTCAGGGAAGGCGCCATGTACAAGATTCTGGTGGAAGGCGGTCACCGCCTCAAAGGTGAAGTTCGGATAGGCGGCGCGAAGAACGCGGCCTTGCCCATTCTGGCCTCGGCCCTTCTGGTTGACGGCGAGTGCGTTTTCGAAAACACGCCCGATCTCAAGGACGTGAAAACCTTCATGAAGGTGATGGAGCACCTGGGCGCGAAGTGCCGGTACGAAAATCACGTGGCCGTGATAGACGCCTCGGCCTGCGAATCCAAGGAGGCGCCCTACGATCTGGTGCGCACCATGCGGGCCTCGGTGCTGGTCATAGGCCCCCTGGTGGCCCGGTGCGGCAGGGCCAGGGTGTCGCTTCCCGGAGGCTGCGCCATCGGAGCACGGCCCATCGACCTTCACCTGAAGGGCCTGGAAGCAATGGGAGCCACGGTTTCCATGGAGCACGGCTACGTGGAGGTTACAGCCGAAAGGCTCATGGGCGCTGACATCTACCTCGATATGCCCACCGTTACGGGAACCGAGAACCTCATGATGGCCGCCGCCCTGGCAAAAGGCGTCACCACGCTGCGAAACGCCGCCCGCGAGCCCGAAATAGCGGCACTTGCCGAGGTCTTGAACCTCATGGGGGCAAGGGTCACCGGAGCCGGAAGCGAGGTCGTCACCATCACGGGCGTGGACGCCTTAAAGCCCGCCAGGTATTCCATAATCCCGGACCGCATAGAAACAGGCACCTACATGGTGGCCGCAGCCCTCACCAAGGGAGACGTCACTTTAACCCACGTTTGCCCCGACCATCTTTCGGCGGTCATCCACAAGCTAAGGCAGGCGGGAGTCACCATTGAAACCGGAGCCGACACCATCCGGGTCATGGGACCGGAAACCATAAAGAGCGTCGATCTCACCACCCGCCCGCATCCCGGTTTTCCCACCGACATGCAGGCCCAGTTCATGGTCCTCATGTGCGTAGCAAATAGCAATTCGGTGATCAACGAGACCATCTTCGAAAACCGCTTCATCCACGTAAGCGAGCTGAAGCGCCTTGGGGCCGACATAACGGTTACCGGGAACACCGCCGTTGTGCGCGGGGTGAAGCGCCTTCTGGCCGCCCCGGTCATGGCCTCGGACCTAAGGGCCAGCGCCTGCCTTATTCTTGCAGGTCTTGTTGCGGAAGGGGTCACCGAGGTCAACCGGGTCTATCACCTGGACCGGGGCTATGAATCCATCGAAAAGAAGCTCACCGGTATCGGAGCCGTCATCCGAAGGGTCTGGGAAGACTGATCCCGGCTGGTTTTCCAGGCCCCTGGTCCCCCTTGCCGCCGCCTTTATCGCCGGAATCCTTCTTGGCCGCCTTTCCCCGTGGTGGGAGCCCGCGTCCATCGGCGTCATGTCGGCGGCCTTCGCCCTGGCCGGTTTCCTCGTTCTGCGCCTTAAAAGCCAGGCTCGTAGGATCGGCGCGGTGCTGGCCTTTTTTTTGTTGGGCCTTTTTCTGTATGATTCAACCGAGGCCTTTGACGTTCCTTCCGGCCATGTGGCAGGGCTTATCGACGGCTCCCAGGCGAGAGTGACGGGAATCGTCTCCGGCCCCCTTGAAAACCGCCCGGAATGCCTACGATTCGTCCTGAAGGCGGAAAGCGTTTCAAGGGGCCGAAGGCTTTTGCGGGCCAGCGGCAACGTGAGGGTATCGGCCTATGACGTGCGCCCGGCGGTGAAATCGGGCGACCGCGTTTCCTTCGTCACCCGCCTTCGCAGAATCCAGTCCTTCAAAAATCCCGGCAGTTTCGACTACGCCGCGCACATGGCGGACAGGGACATCCTTGTCTCGGCCACGCTGGGGAAAAAATCCCGGCCCGTCATTTTTGCCGGGGCCTCCGGGAACGGCGGATTTTTTCCGGCCCTGCGGCGGGATATAGCGGATAACGTTGGCCGGGCCGCGCCGGGCCAGGGTGGAGACGTCCTATCCGCCCTGGTGACCGGGGACGTTTCGCGGATTTCAGCGGACCTGCGCCAGTCCTTCGCGGATTCCGGCACAGCCCACATCCTTTCGGTGTCCGGCCTTCACGTGGGGCTTGCCGCAGGCTTCGCCTTTTTCGTATTGAACGGGCTTCTGGGATTTTTTCCAAGCCTTGTTCTCACCGGAAAAGCCAGGCGGACGGCCCTGGTGCTGGCGGTGATACCGGCCATCCTCTACGGGTTTCTCACTGGCATGTCGCCCGCAACCCTTAGGGCGGTCATAATGGTGGGCGTCCTTTTTCTGTCATTTTATGTCAAAAGGCAGAGCGAGGCCATAAACAGCCTGGCCGCAGCCGCCCTCGCCATTCTGATCATCAGTCCCGGAAGCCTTTTTCAGATTTCGTTTCAGCTTTCCTTCCTCTCGGTATTCTTCATTCTTGTGGGCTTTCGCTCGGTTCCTTTTTTGAGGCATCGCCCAAGGGAGAGCGAACTTTTTCGCCTGTGGCTGTACCGGGTCGCCTCCCTTTTCGCCATTACGGTTTTCGCCACCCTGGCGACCCTGCCCATAGTTCTCCGGGCCTTTCAGCAGGTGAGCGTTTCCGGGTTCGCCGCCAATTTTTTCCTGGTGCCCCTTGTGGGAACGGCGGTCCTGCCCCTCGGCCTGTCCGGCGTGGCAATACTGCCTGTCTGGCCGGAATTGGCCTCCTGGCTGTTTTCTGCGGCGGGATTTTTCATGGAATGGGGAGTTGTGGCGATACGATGGTTCGCCAGCCTTGAATTTTCAGCCGTGATGCCAGTTTTTCCAAGCGTGTTGGAATCGGTTCTCTATTATCTTTTCATATTCTGCGTGCTGAAATTCCGGCAAAGCCCATACGCCAGGGCGGGTCTTGTTTTGGTGTTCCTCGTTTTTGCGGGTGACGCGTATTATTGGTATCAGGAGCGTTTCCTTGACGAGTCTTTACGGGTGACGGTGCTGGACGTGGGCCAGGGGACAAGCGTCGTGGTGCGCTTCCCCAAGGGGCCGGTGATGCTGGCCGACGCTGGCGGGCTTACCGGGGAATCGAGCCTGAATATCGGAAAGGCGGTGGTGGCCCCTTATTTGTGGAGCCAAAAAATCCACACGGTTGACGTGGCTTTTATCACCCACCCGGACCAGGACCACGCGGGAGGAATGCCTTTCATTCTGGAACACTTCGGCGTACGCAAGTTCTGGTCCAACGGCCAGGAGACCGAAAGCGGCACCTATGAAAAAATCATGAGCATGGTGAGCGGAAAGGGAATCGCCCGGAAGACCCACCAGGAGCTTTTTTGCGGAACCGTCATCAACGGGGTTTCCATCAAAAGCCTTTATCCGCCGCCGGAATTTACTCCGCCTCCCAACAAGCGCACAAACCAGTTCTCCCTGGTGCTCCGCCTTAAAATGGGCGAAAAGACAATATTGATAACGGGCGATGTAACCAAGCCGGGCCTGAAGAAAATGCTGAAGACCCTTGACCCCAAGGAGCTTGACTGCACGGTGCTGGTGGTTCCCCACCACGGAGCCAAATCCTCGTTCTTGCAGGAATTCGCCGACGCCGCCCGGCCAAGGTGGGCCGTGGTGAGTGTGGGAAGGAACAACCCCTGGAAACTGCCCCGCGAAGACGTTCTGGCCGCCTATCGCAGGGCCGGGGCCGAGATTTTCCGCACCGACCATGACGGCGCTGTCTTCATCGAAACCGACGGAGAAACCACGGAGGTTTCCACTTTTGTGGATTGAATGTGGGCGGGTGGAGAACCCGTATGTTCGCATTTGAAAGTCGGCAGTAAAAGTCTTTGAAACGTGGGTGGATCCGGCAGTCAGTTAAAAATGCACTTTGTTCCGCATAATGATGAGCCTTTATAACCGATTATTGGCTTTTACAATCTACCAGTTTGCAAGTATTTTTTTTGCTTCTTCCTCCATCATTGGTGAACATAAAGAAAGAATCCCAACCGCATTGTAACAACCATTATGCTCACGACAATACTCAAGAAGGTCTAAGACGTGCCCACCAGGGATATGTATCTTTCTAATTAACATCTTAATGACAGGCGTAGCAATTATAACTTCTTGTGTTGGTCTTTCATGACAGAGTTGTTCCAATAATGATAAAGATAGATCGATAAATTTTCCTGTTGGTTCATTAATAAACTCAAGACAAATCATAAGGGCTGCGTTATCAGAAATCCCTGCCCCAATAGATAAAACTTTCCTCGCATCTTCTTCATTTTCGAATGGAAATGACGCATCAATAGAATCGATGAATTCAATTTCTTGTTTCGATGCCATAGCACAACCCTTTACAAACACCGAATGCGATGGATCTTCAAATGAAATGCGCCTCCGGGTTTCTTTCACGTTGAAAGTGACCCGGAGGCGCATTTCATTGCCGATGAACCAGCCTGCCGAATGAGGCAGGATTTCAGCCTGGATAAAAACGATGAAATGCAAGGAAGGCGAGCGGCGCGGGAAGGAATAGTACTTGTCGTACATGACGACCCGCGCCGCGATGCCTGACACAGCAGTTCGCGTTTTTAGACAGGCGGTTACTTGATACACACCTTGCGGACCTGGATCAGGTCCAGCCTTCCGGTGAATATCTTTTCGATGCCGTCCTGTTTCAGGGTGGCCATTCCGTCTTCAATGGCCTGTCCGCGAAGGGTTTCCATGGGGGCCTTCAGCTGAATCTGCTTTTTCATCTCGTCGGTGCCCATTAATAGCTCGTGGATACCGCAACGGCCCCTGTAACCGGTCTGGTTGCAGCGGTCGCAGCCCTTGGGCCGGTGAAGGGTGAGTTCCTTGGAATAGGGATAGTTGCTGTGACGCTTCCCGAACGCTTCCAGGTCGCCTTCCCCGTATTCCCTTACCAGTTCGTCGTATTGCTCGCGGGTGGGGTTGTAGGGCTCCTTGCATTCGCCGCAAAGGGTTCTTGCAAGGCGCTGTGCCAGGATGCACAAAATGGCGTCGGCGAAGTTGAAGGGGTCCATGCCCATGTCGAGAAGTCGGGTGATGGATTCCGGGGCGCTGTTGGTGTGGAGGGTGGAGAAGACAAGATGGCCTGTGAGGGACGCCTCGATGCCGATGTGGGTGGTTTCCTTGTCGCGCATTTCGCCCACCATGATGACGTCCGGGTCGGCGCGGAGAAAGGCGCGCATGGCGGCTGCGAAGTCGAAGCCGATCTTGGGCTGGACCTGCACCTGCCGAAGTCCGGCCTGGGTGATTTCGACGGGGTCCTCGGCGGTCCAGATTTTGGTTTCGGGCTTGTTGATGAAGCCCAAGGCCGAGTGAAGGGTGGTGGTTTTACCGGAACCGGTGGGGCCGCACACGAAGATGATGCCGTAGGGCTTTTCCACGCAGGAGACGAACTCCTTGTAGTTGTGGTCGGAAAAACCCATTTTGTCGAGGGGTATGGGCTCGCCTGCGGCCAAAATACGCATGACCACGTCTTCAAGGCCGCCGGTGGTGGGAATGGTGGCGACGCGGAGTTCGATGTCCTTGCCCCCGTACTTCTTGAACTTGATCTTGCCGTCCTGGGGCTTGCGGCGCTCGGCGATGTCGAGATCGCTCATGATCTTAAGGCGGCTTACGATGGCGTTCCGGTACTGGTACGGGATCATCTGGTACACCGTACAGGCGCCGTCTATGCGTATCCGCACCTTGGTGTTCTGCTTGCCCGGGAAGGGCTCTATGTGGATATCGGAAGCGTTTCTGGCGTAGGCGTCCAGTATTATCTTGTTGACGAGCTGCACGACGGCGGAGTCCTCCTCGCCCACGCGCTGCATGTCCTCGTCCATCTCCGCTTCTTCGCCCTGGAGCTGGCCAAGAATTTCGTCGATTGAGCCCAGCTCCTTTTCGTCGGTGGTGAAGAGCTTGATGAAGCCCAGGATTTCCTCCTGGAGCGATATATGGAACTCCACCGTCTTTCCGGGATAGATGGCCCGCACCATGTCCATTCGGGGAACGTCTGCGGGGTTGTCTATAGCTACGATGACCTTGCCGTCCTCCATTTTTATGGGCACCCACATGTTGTTTTTCATGAAGGGCACCTTGACGCCCTGGAGAAGGTCTCCGGGAATGGGGGTGCGGTCGTTGAAAAGCTGGTAGCCGGTGTTGTAGAATTGGGAAAGGCTGGTTAAGACGTCCTTCTTGGCCACTTTGAAGTCGCGCACCAGAAGGGTTTCCACCGGCTCCTTGCTCGATCTGGCGTCGGCCACGGCCTTTTCGAGCTCCTTGGAGGTTATGATGGAGTTGTTGATCAGGTAATCGAACTTGCTGGGACGGGCCTTCACCATCCTGCGCTGGTTGTAGAGGGCGATGCCCAGCGTCTTTGAAAGCTCGGCCACGGCCTGCTCGTCGGTGGGTCCGAAGGGCTTGTTGTCCTTCTTGTTGATGAGCTGGATCGCGCCCAGAAGGAAGGTCTTGAAGGTGATGGGGTGAGCCAGCACCTGCCTCGTCTTGTAGCCGGTCTTCTTGTCCCACCGGGCGTCGAACCGCAGGGCCGGGTCTATGGCGGTGAGTTCCTTTTCGTCGTTGACGTCCTTTACGTTCACCACCTTCTGCTTGGAAGCTGCGTAACCGGCGATGGACATATTGGCGATGGGAACCCTTATTTCGCCTATTTCGTTCCCGGACTTGTAGCGGGACACCAGCTCGCGCCTCACGCCATCCACAACGTATATGGTGACGCGGTCCACGTTGAAAATGATGCAGATGTCGTTTTTCAGGTCGATGAGGATTTCATCCAGGTTGGTGGCCGCATGGATGCGGTTGGAAAGGTCCTGGAGCTTCAACCTGTATTCGGACAGGGTTTTGAGGCCCGTGACCTCTCCTGCTCCCGGAGGTCCCATCTTCGTCGGCGGAACCTGCGCCGGTTGGCCTGGCTGGGCTTGATTGGCCGCTTCGACTGTCATATGGCGTCCCCATGCCTGCCCGATCGGACTAGGCGAAATGAGTTTCAGACCCAAAAAATGGTTTATTTTAAAAGGCTGTATAAAAAGTGAAATGACTGCCTGGGGCGGGATAGAAGGAGCCCGACCATGCTCCCCTGCAAAATGAAAAATAAGTTTAAAACAGGCTCGTCGGCCTAGGGTCAGGGCTCGGCGGGTCCGTCCTTCTTTTTCAGAAGATTGTACTGGACAATGATCTTTTTGATTCCCCCGCCCAGAAGAATCGCACCCATGAGAAAAAAGGACAGCCTGGCGAAAACCACGGTAGCGCCCGACTGGAAAGCCGGAAACTCGGCCAGGCGTTCCAGGGCGACATCGATCCTAATAAAAACTCCGGCTCCGGCCAGGGCCAGGAGGATTCCATAAGCAAGCTGACCATAGGAAGCCGTAACGGTTGCGGGTTTTTCATTCATCGGAATATCGATTTTCGTTCAAGGAAAGCGCTTATTGGCATATTATCCAGCAATATAGATATATACGGTTAGGCGGCCCGTGTCAATCGTCTCATTGCACGTCTCATTGCACGTCATTTCATTCCTCTCAAGCATAAAACCGGCAGGCGGCGGTCGTTTATGGGGAAGGACGGAGTACCCGGCAACCTCTGGCATCAGAAAAGGTATCGGTCAGCGTCCCAGGCCCTTTCTCAAAAGCTCGTCGGCTATCAAAAGCCGCCTTATCTCGGATGTCCCTGCCCCTATCTCGTAGAGCTTGGCATCCCTGTAAAAGCGGTTCACAGGGTATTCAGTGGTGTAGCCGTAGCCGCCGTGAATCTGGAGCGAGTTGGCCGCAGCCCTGCTGGTGGCCTCGGCGGTGTATAAAATTGCCGCTGCGGCCAGCTTGTGAAGCTCGGTTCCCTTACCGCCCTCGCGGGAGTTTTCCGCAAGCACAGCAGCCCGGTATACAAGTCCCCTTGCCGCCTCGTTTTCGGTGTACATGTCGGCGAGCTTGGCCTTGATGAGCTGAAATTCGCCTATAGGCCTGCCGAACTGCTCGCGCTTTCTGCTGTAGGAAAGGGCGAGTTCCAGGGCGGCGCTGCCCAAGCCCAGGCTGAGGGCCGCCACTATGACCCGTTCGGAGTCCAGGCCGTTCATCATGACCCTTACACCCCGGTTGACCTCGCCGAGAACGTTTTCCGCCGGGACCTTCGCGTCCATGAACACCAGCTCGCCGGTTGGGGAGCCGTGGTGGCCTATCTTTTCGATGCGCCTGGAAACGGAAAAGCCCGGAGCGCCCTTTTCAACCAAAAATGCGGTGATTCCCCTGGATTTTTTTTCCGGGTCGGTCTTGGCGTAAACAAGGGCGAGGTCGGCTATTGGCGCGTTGGTTATGAAGGTCTTGCTTCCGTTTAAGATGAAATGGTTTCCGTCCCTCACTGCGGTGGTGGTGATTCCCACGGCGTCCGAGCCCGCGCCGGGTTCGGTGAGTCCCATGCAGCCTATTATGGTTCCATCGCAAAGGCCGGGCAGAAACCGCCGTTTCTGGTCCTCGGTGCCGTTGCGCTCCAGGTTGTGGGCGCACAGGTTCGCATGGGCGCAGTAGGAGAGGCCCACAGCCGGGCTCACCCGCCCCATCTGCTCGGTGGCCAGTATTCCGCTTAAAAAATCCAGCCCTTCTCCGCCGTATTCCGGGGAAATGCACAGGCCGAGCAGGCCCAGGGAGCCCATCTTGGGAAAGAGGCCGTCGGGAAAACGGTCTTCCTCGTCCATCCGCTCACAGACCGGCCCAATTTCTTTTTCCATGAATTCCCGGACGTTGTCCCTTATCATGACCTGCTGGCGGCTTAGGTTGAAATCCATGCCTTGTCCTTAATGACGGTGGTAAAGAACACAAGTCGATTGAACGCCTTCTGCTAAAAGACCCGATCCCGACGGGCCGGGCGCAGACGGGCGGTCAGCCGCCCGTTGCGGGTTTTGCGCCCCGTCATTGCTTTTCCCGAAAAGGGGGCAGGATACCAATCAGGCTAAAAGATTGCAACATGCAACAGGCATGTGGTAGATGTGTTGAATCCCCCACGCTACATAGGCAGCCAGGCCGATTACTTGCGGCTCAGCCCGCGAAAGGACGCACCCATGCGCATCGATTATGCAGTGAATACGGTGGTGATCCGGGAGGGTGTGGAGAAGGTCTTCAACTTCGTTTCCAGGGGCGCCCAGTACCATCGATGGCACTTTGACTACCACCTGCGGGCCGAGGCGCTGGACATCAAGGAAGGTGGAGTGGGCTCGGCCTTTTCCATCGAAGAGCTCATCGACGGGTTTTATCTTCACCACGTAGGCAGGGTGGTAGAATTCGAGCGCAACAGGCGTTTCGTGTGGCTGGGCCGTTTCGCCCTATTTTCGTGGATATGGATAGGAACGGATTTTTACTTCACGCCGGTTCCAGAAGGGACCCTGGTGAAGGAAATCCTCTATTTCAGGATGAATCCGCTTCTGGCTCCATGCGCTCTTTTGTTCATCTGGCGAAAGGCTTACCGGCCCGCCGCCTGCCGCGCCCACATAATGGACGAGGTGACGGGCATAAAGACCATTCTGGAGTCCGGGGACTACGACCCCAAAGACGTCACCTACGCCTTTGAGGATCCTGAGCTTTTAAGCCGGGTGAAGCGGTACGGCAAAAGGGGAGGCGGCTGATCCGGCCTCCTGCCCTGGGTAAGGCGGGGCCGGTCCGGTCCAAATATTTTTCACCTTGCTTGAGGCGGCTTCCGTTCACTCGCCCCAAAGAGAGGGATCGCCGCCGCGAGTCTGGGGCCCCTGTCCCGCTGCGCCTTCCCGGCTCCGTCTTTCCCGCCACTTGTTCATGCGTTCGTGCCGCCTTTCCTCGAACATGGTCTTGAAGATGGCGAACCGCTCATGGCCGAGAACCTGGCGGGTCTGGATGATGAAGTTGAAGCGTTCCTGGGCAAGGGCGTTCTGTGCCCTGGTAAGGCTCTGGTAACGCTCCTTCAGGGCTGCGTCGGTTGATTTCGGGTTGTTCAAGGCTGCGTCCAGATCGAGCCGTTCCTTGGCCACCGCGCTCTTGAGATCGATCATTTTCCGCTGGCTCTGGGCGTACAGGGCTTCCAGGCGTGATTTGTCAGCGGCGGTGATGGAAAGCCTGCCGGCTGCGTCAGGGTTGTTCCACCAGCGCGCGTCCGGCGCCTGGGCAAGGCAGATTCCAACGCCCAAGAGCATCGAAACAAGGGTTATCAACGCAATTTTTCTTTTCATTGCCTGCTCCTTTAAAGGGCGGTTTTCGCCCGGATTGTTCAGACCGGCGAGGCGAAGTCGGTAAAATCCTCATCGTAGGTCATGTCACCGAAGGCTTCCTCGTCTTCTTCGATAAGAACCCCCGCCATTTCCAGGTAATCCGGCGGAAGCACATTTTGGGCATAGGCTTCCGGTTCCTCGAAAAAGAGAGGCTCGTTTTCCGTATATTCGGTCACAAGGGGCTCTATGCCGGGAGTCAAACGGGTGTTGAGGGTGAAAAGCGCCGTTACGGCGAAAACCACCACAAAGGCCGCAGCCAGGGCCACGCGGAAAGCACGGCCCTGGAAAAGGGAGCCGCTTTTGGCCGGTTCCGGCGGAAGCAGTATCCTGCGTTTCATGGCCGGGACCGACCGGCGGGACATCTCGCCCAGTTTCGCAAGAGAGCCCGCCATATCCTCCGCCTCCCTTTTGCAGGAAGGGCAGGATTCAAGGTGCCGGAGGGTTTCGGCGGAAGCTTCACCGGGGAAGGCCACTGCCTCGAAAAGGGAGTTTTCGGAAAGATTTCCGCATTTGGCTTTTACGGTCTTTTTCATGGCGCGGCCTCCGTTAAAAAGGATGAAAGCCCGTCATTTGCCCTGAACTTGGCTAACGCCCTGTAAAGATGCGTCTTTACGGTGCTTTCGTCCTTCTGAAGCGTTTCTGCGATTTCCCTCAAGCCCAACTGGTCCATGAACCTTAGGGTGAAGACCTCCCGCTCCATCTTTGAGAGGGAGGCGGAAAAGCCCTCCAGCAGGCTTTTGAATTCGCCCTCCATGACCCTGTCCAGGGGCGAAGGGGTTACAGTGTCGGGCACTTCCAGTTCTTCCTCGTTTTCATTCATGCCCGCGTTCTTTGGCCCGAACCGGAAAAGGTCGAAAAATTTCCGCTTCCTCGAATGGTCCAGGCTCCGGTTGACCGCTATGCGATAAAGCCAGGATTGAAATTTTTCCGGTTCCTTCAGGCTCGAAATTTTTTGCCAGGCCGTGATGAACACCTCCTGGGTGATGTCTTCGGCATCCATTGCCGAGCGGACCCTGAAATAAACCATGCGATGGATCCGCCCGGCGTGAATGTTGATTATCCGGTCAAAGGCCATGCGGTCGCCTTTTTGGGACCGGCGGACAAGTTCCGATATGGATTCCTCTCCGTCGGTGATCGTTCCGGGGCCGTTCATCAATGATGAGCCTTTTTGGGGCCTGTTGGAAAAGGCCGGTTATGCCGCCTTATCGAATGAATTCCGCGCAACGGCCCGCTTTTGCTGACGGGCCGTTAAAGATCACCACCTGCTGCAATCGTTGTGCCTTGCCCTGTAGATGTTGCGGCTGGCCCGGTCCTGCATGTGATGGATGCGGCGGTATTCGTTGCGGCTCATGTGGCCATCGCGCCAGGCGTTCCTGCGGGCGTGCTCGATTCTCCCCTGGCCGTGTTCCAGCGCCCTGTATTCGCCCCTGGTGACTTCGCCTGACCTTAAGCCCTGGTGGATGCGATATTGCTGCCGGGCTTCCCTTGCCCTGGCGGGCTGTGCAAGCGCCGTTCCAAGGGTTGAAAAAACCAGAAGAGCCGCCGCCGCCGAGACCAACATTATTTTCTTCATTTCGAATCTCCCCTTCATGCGCTTGTTGTCGTGTCCGGCCTTGGCATCGCCTTTGGCCGCTGACCGGTATGGAACAGATTCCGGTGACTTAATGCGTATGACGGATCGAAAAAGGAATTGGTCTACAAGGAGAAAAAAATTTTTTAAGCTCTTGAATTACTTATAACATCGATTGGGGTCAAAAGGCTTCGGGAGCGAATGGGCGTGAGGGCGGAATAGGAAGGATTCTACTTGCGGAGGTAAAAACCAAGGGCTGCGTCATAGGCTCCTGCGGCCAGGGAGAACTGGACCCCCACGTAGAGGTCTTCAACCACCCGCACCACGGCCCGGCGATTGATAAGCGAGTCCTTGCCGTCGTCCAGCTTGAATTCGATGCTGACCAGATCGCCCTTTTTGAGCTGGTGGGCGGACGAGGTGAGAAAGCCGATTCCGCCCTGGGATACGTTTTTCACGGTCATGCGCCCGCCTCTGCCGGTGGGGCCGGAGTAGCGCCCCTCCAGGCTCGTGGGCTTTCGGTAAGCCCTGCGGAATTCAAGGTGAACGCCGTAGATGTTGCGGCAGCGGCAGCGGACCTTCAGGGCGTCCTTGCGCTCCTTGAACTTGGCCACGTTGGTCACGCGGGCCAGCTTGCAGTGAGGGCACACGAGAAGCGCCGTATCGTCGTGATCCACGTATGCCTTGGTGATTTCCATGCCGTTAAGCTCCTGATTTTCTCACATCCCAGGCAGTATATCAGCACCTTTTACAAATGCAAGTCAAACGAGACGGCGAAAACGCCCGATGGCCCCAAAATTTTCGTAAAGCCTGAAATCTCTTGCTGCACGCCTCTTTTACGTGATATTTAATTAGGTTATTCCGCAAGGCCATTAGCAACTGCCGGGTGAAAGCCTGGAAGATGCGGATATGGAGCCCTTGGGCTATATGCCGGGCTTGCGCCAGCCAAGCCTTTTGGCGGCTCTGTCAAATTCATATACCTTAAAGCACACATGATCGATTTATTCAAGAATTGGACTAAAAGATACCTGTCAGACCCGCAGGTCATCATCTTGGTGCTTTTACTGGCCCTTGGATTCGTGTTGGTTTTCACCCTGGGGAACATGCTTGCGCCCGTGATAGCGGCCCTTGTTATCGCCTTTCTTCTGGAGGGGCTGGTGGGCCGCCTTCAAAAAATGGGCGTCAAGCGGATTACCGGGGTCATGCTTGTGTTTTGCATTTTCATGGCCTGCCTTGTGGCCTTGCTGGTGATTCTTCTGCCCATGCTGGTAAACCAGGTGCGGCAGCTTGTGGCCGAGCTTCCCAGGATGGTTCAGAGTACCCGGGAGGCGCTCACGAATCTTCCGATTCGTCACCCGGAACTTGTTTCACAGGAACACATAAGGCAGATTCTTGACAGCTTCGCCAGCCAGATCACCGACATGGGCCAGGGCCTCTTTTTTCTGTCTCTGGCCTCGGTGAGGGGCCTTATCACTTTCGTGGTCTACCTGGTCCTGGTTCCGCTTCTGGTGTTTTTCTTTTTGAAGGATAAATTCAAGATAGTGGCATGGATACGGAAGTTCCTGCCCCGCGAAAGGCATCTGGCGTCTTCGGTCTGGCAGGAGGTCAACCGACAGATGTCGAATTATGTCCGGGGGCAGTTTTTGAGGTTTCTTATCGTCTGGGGGGCGACCTATGTCACCTATCTGGCCCTTGGCCTTAATTATTCCATGCTGGTGGGCCTTTTGGTGGGCCTTTCCACCGTGATACCATATATAGGCGCGGTGACCGTAACCGTCCCGGTGGCGCTTTTCGCCCTTTTTCAATGGGGATGGAGCCCGCAGACGGTATATGCCATGATCGCATACGGAGTGTTGCACCTCCTGGACGGCAATCTTCTGGCCCCGCTTCTCTTGTCCGGCGTGGTGAACCTGCACCCGGTGGCAATTATAGTGGCAGTACTGGTTTTTGGCGGGCTGTGGGGGATATGGGGGCTCTTTTTCGCCATTCCGCTCGCCACCCTTTTCAACGCTGTGATAAACGCCTGGCTTATAAGGCTTGAATATCAGAGACGGATTCAACAGGATCAATCGCAGGCATCCCCAACACAACCAATGACGGAGAAAGCGGAATGAAGGAAGCGGTAATAGTGAGCGCGGTAAGAACCCCCCTGGGCGGATTCAACGGAGGCCTTTCCGGCGTGGGAGCCACCGATCTGGGCGGCCTTGTGATCGCCGAGGCGGTGAAAAGGGCCGGGATAACCAAGGACGCGATAAACGAGGTAATAATGGGCCAGGTGCTTCCCCTGGGCTACGGACAGAACCCGGCCAAGCAGGCGGCCATAAAGGCCGGCCTTCCCTGGGAGGCCGAATGCATAACCATCAACAAGGTGTGCGGTTCGGCCTTGAAGGCGGTGATGCTGGCTGCCCAGGCGGTGGCCGTGGGCGACGCGGACGTGGTGGTGGCGGGCGGCATGGAAAACATGAGCATGGCCCCGTACTTTCTTCCCAAGGCCCGCACGGGCTACCGCATGGGCCACGGCCAGATTCTGGATTCCATGATCCACGACGGCCTTTGGGACCACGTGAACGACTTTCACATGGGCATGAGCAACGAGCTTTGTTCTGAAAGATACTCCATCTCCCGCGAGGACCAGGACAGGTTCGCCGCTGAATCCTATAAAAGGTCGCTGGAGGCCATAGGTTCGGGCAGGTTTGCGGATGAAATCGTCCCGGTTGAGATTCCCCAGAGAAAGGGCCCGCCCAAGGTTTTCGACACCGATGAATGCCCCCGCGAAACCAGCTTCGAGGCCCTTTCAAAGATGCCCCCGGCCTTCAAGAAGGACGGAGTGGGCACCGCCGGAAACGCCTCGGTGATCTCCGACGGCGCCGCCGCAGTAGTTGTGATGAGCCGCGAAAAGGCCGCCGAGCTTGGCTGCAAGGTCCTGGTTTCCATAGGGGCCCAGGCTTCATACGGCATTGACATGAAATACGTGCTGGTGGCCCCCATCTGGGCCGTGCCCAAGGCCCTCAAAAAGGAAGGCGTCGGTATCGCCGACGTTGACCTTTTCGAGATCAACGAGGCCTTTTCAGGCTCCACCTGCGCCGTGATGAAGGAGCTTTCCCTTGACCCGGCCAGGGTGAACGTAAACGGCGGCTCCGTGTCCCTTGGGCATCCCATCGGCGGATCCGGCTGCCGGGTTCTGGTCACCCTTATCCACGAGATGCGCAAAAGGGGATCCAAAACCGGAGTGGCCTCGCTGTGCCTGGGCGGGGGAGAGGCAGTGGCTCTGGTTGTCAAGGCAGACTAGCAGGCCGTCCACAAGCGCGAACTGCTGTGTCAGGCGTCGCAGCGCGGGTCGGTCATGTACGACCAGTACTATTCCTCCCCGCGCTGCTCGCCTTCCTTGCATTTCATCGCTTGTGATCGGCCTTTTGCAGCCTGCTTGTTTATTGGCTCTTCCGAAATAGCTATGCTGATTTGAACAGGGGCCGGGGCGGATTTGAAAACGCTCCGGCCCCTTTGTCCCGGGTCAGGGCGCGCCGCAGCCTTCGGCATGATCCTTTCTGAGCAAAAGCCCCTCCATCCGGTATCTTTCCGATTCCGCATCCCTTCCGCTCCCTTCAAGGTCGGCTGCAACAAGGAGCATCGACCGCGAAAGGATTTCCGCCAAACGGCAGTATTTTCGTCCCTCCCGGTAGGCCTTTTCCGCTTGTCCCGTCTCGTTCAAAGCCAGGGCCAGGGCTTTTCTGGCCTTCAGATTCAGGGGATTTTTTCCCAGCATTGCCAGGAGCTGCGGTATCGAGGCCTTTAGATCATTCAGCGAGAAACGGACGATTTCCTGCGACGCGAGTTCGGCTTCATCCATGTCCTTCTTGATTTTGATGAGACTGAATGCCGCAGCCGCGTTATCGGGTTTTGCGTTCAAGGCCGCAAGAACATATTCGATGGCCTCATTTTTCTTCCCCATCGAGTTAAGGTTAACCCCCAGGTTCAGCATGGCCCTGGGGTAGCCCGGAGAAATCGAGAGGGCGCGATGAAAGAAGCCGGAAGCGTCCAGGTTTCGTCCGATATGGGCCAGGTGGAAACCGAGGTCCGTGAGGGCGACCGCCTCACGGCTCGGATCGTCGGCGTCTTCGGGCCGGGCGGAAAGGGCGGCCCGCAAGGATTCAAGGGCTTCGTCGTAACGGCCCTGTTCGGCGAAAACCGCTGAGAGCTTTCTGTGGGCGAACCAGGAGCCGGGGTTGCATCTTATGGTGGCTCTGTAAAGGGTTTCGCGGTTCAAAAAATCCGATGAATGCCCGAATGTCGAAACGCCCAGAAAGGCTATTATTGCTGCTGAAACGGCGATGAAGGCCTTTTTCGGAAGGCGGCCCAGGGCCGCAACTGCCAGAACCAGGGGAAACAGGGCAGGGAGGTAACAGAAGTGATCGGCCGTCACCGAATACCTGAAAGGATAGACGTCTATGAAGCCCAGGGCCGGAAAGACGGTGCCGCCGTACAGCAGAACAGCCGCCAGGGGGCCTTTTCCCAGGCGTTTCCGGAAGGCCCAGAGGATAAAGGGAAGCGCAGCCGCCGAGGCGGCATACAGCCATTGGCGGAACTCATGGGGGTTGGGATAAAACTGGGGATAGTTGAAACAGAAGGAGACCGGGAAAAATATCTTTTTGAGATAAAACCAGAATATCCAGCCTGCTGTAAGCACCCGGTTCACAAGGGGTATCTGAGCCTCCGGACCCTGGGCCCCCACGTGGTAATACTCAAGGTAACCGGTGAGCATCCCAAGGCCGATCCCCGCGACGAAAAAGGGGATGAGCCTTGTCACGAGCCGCCTGTCGATCCTTTTCCCCGAAAACCAGGCCGTCACGAGAAAGGCCGCTGGCATTGTGGACGTGACGGTTTTTGAAAGCAGGGACAGGAGAAAGAAAACGAAGGCCTTAACGTAGTCGCGGTTTGAAGGCGACCCGGATTCCTGCCATTTCAGCAGGGACAGGAAGGATGCGAGGCAGAAAAAACCCGAAAGCACGTTTTTGCGCTCGGTGACCCAGGCCACGGATTCCACGAAAAGAGGATGCACCGCGAAAACCGCCGCAACGAGAATCGCCCCCCTCATCCGCAGCCGAAGGAGAATCCTGTACAAGAGAAAGGCGCAGCCTGCATGGAGGAGCGCGTTTACGAGGTGATAGCCCAAGGGATCGAGGCCCCACAGGCGTTTTTCGATCCAGAAGGAGGTGAAGACCAGGGGATAATACTGGGGGCTGGCGGCGGGCTCGCTCCATATCCGCCAGAGGCCGGTTATGGAGTTTAAAAGAAGGTTTTCGGTCAGGTAAAAATCATCGTCCCAGATATAGCCCGCAGAAAAGACCGGGTAATAGGCGGCCACGGTGAGAAAGGCCAGGGCGGATGCCGAAAGAAGCGTTTTCCGGGTCATTATTTTTCCGCCGAAGGAAAACATCCGGTAAAAAAAGCACTACTGGAATCCAGGATATCAGCCTGTCTAAAAACGATGAAATGCTAAGGTTGGCGAAAACCATAAGAGCCGCGCGTACTGAAAGTACGTGGCGGAATTGGCTTTGACGCCTGACACTTAAGTTCGCGTTTTTAGGCGGGCTGATAAGAAGGCGGGATCATTCCTCCTTCATGGCAAGTATCCTTCCCGTGGTGATAACTGCGGGGGAGGTGTTCTTGAAGCGCTGGGCCACCTGCACTAGAATGTCCATCATATCCTTTACGATTTCCGCCTTCTCGGGGAAATCGGAGGTGTTTTCATGGATTGAAACTATGGCCTGGTTGATTTCCTTCAGCATGTTCTTGCTGGCCCTGGAGCCGAAGCTGTCCACCACGGTCTTTATGAGGTTGGCCACGAAAAGGCTGAAGCTCTTGGCCAGGATGTAGCGGCCCTTGTTGCTGTCCTTTACGGCGGCAAGGCTTTTGGTCACGGCCAGGATATTGGCGTCCACCGGGTTGGTGGGGTGAAACCCGGTGAAAAGGTCGCGCTTTTTGCGAACCAGTTGGGGCTTGCAGCTTTCGATTATGTTGAAGGCCCATTTCTGGCGGGCTATCTTGTGCATCTTGCGGATGAGGTCTTTTTTCTGGACGTCCTCTGTGAGGTCGTCGAACATGGTGACCAGCCACTTTTCAAGCTCCACCTCCAGGTGTTTTCTTATGATCTGGAGAATATCGTTGTAAATCAGTATGATGTCCGAATAGTCGCCGTCGTCGCCAGCTGCTTCGTAAGGCTGCTCCTCCCGCTTTTCGATCACCCCGCTGGATATGAGGCTGTTTAAAAGCTGGTAGGCCGAGTAGTCGTCGTAGGTCGCCGTGAAAATCAGGTCGCGCACGGTGCGCCTGCCGTCGATGAGGCTTATGAACCGGCGCTCCTTTTCGGTGAAATGCATGTCCTCCATGTTCACGGGCTTTTCGGATATGGCGAAAACCATGCGGTCGGAGGGAATCTGGGACATGTAAAACACCATCTCGTCGATGCGGCGCATGGCCTCCATGATGATGTTCATTATATCGATACGTGTGTCCAGAGCGCCCTTGGGCACCTCGTCCGAGTCGTGGTATTCGAAGGCGCCGGACTTCCACACGAAAAGGTTGAAAATGACCTCCTCGGCCTGTTTGTGAATGGTCTGCTTCAGGGTCTGCTCGGAGATGAAGCCCTTTTTCACCAATACGCTTCCCAGAGCCTGCTTGGTTTCGGCGGCCACGGAAAGGCTGTAGGCAAGGTCCTTGGCCGAGATCAGGCCGTCCCTGGTGAGCAGCGTTCCCAGCCGGGTTTCCTTCTGGCTTCCGGTGGCGCAGATGACGTCGCCGGTTTTGATGAAAATCTTGACCTCGCTCTCCCCGTTGGTGAGGGTAAGCGCACCGGTTCTTTCCTCGTTGGAAAGAAGCTGGAGAATGCTTGCGAGCGAGGAAGGCTCGAAACTGCCCTTTAGGTTCATGTCGCTTCCTTTTGGGGCTTTTCCCGTTTTAGGGCCTTTTCCGGGAGAAAGCCGAAAACCTTATTTGTAGTGCGCAGGATTATAATTTGAGAAGTATAGCAGTTTTTGGCCGGATGTAAAAGTATTGATGATTGAATCATGCAGAAATTTTTGCCTGTTGGGAAGAATTTCCATCGGGCTCCCGCCGCCCTTTCAAAAGCCGCCCCGGTTCCTCTTTTATCAGATGCGCCTTTTTTGGCCCGCCGGTCAATGGCATTGACGGCGCTGCCAAAAAGCAGTAAAAGAATTGGCTGGGTTCAAAGCCTTCTTGAAATAATCCGACAATTTTGAAGACGGTTTCCCGAATACAAAAAATCGGGGCAGGGCGGGGGTCTTCGGCCTGCCCTGACCGGCGAGGGTTTCAGCCGCATCGGTGAAAGCTGCGGCTCCACCGTTTTATTCCATCACAAGGGGGAGCAATGAGCAAGAACGTCGTAACCAGGATTGACGGGCCGGTGCCCGTGAGGCACGTGCTCATTTCCGTATCGGACAAGACCGGGCTCGACCGATTCATCCCCGCACTTGTCAAGGCCGCGCCGGGAGTGAAAATCATTTCCACTGGCGGCACGTTCAGCCATATCGAGGGCATTTTGGGCAAGGCCGCCAAGGCTGTTCTTATTCCGGTCTCCGAGTACACCGGCCAGCCAGAAACCCAGGGCGGACTTGTCAAGACTCTGGATTTCAAGGTCTACCTTGGCCTTCTCACCGAGACGTACAACGACGCCCACCAGAAAGACATGGCCCGCACCGGAGCCGTTCCCATTGACATGGTGGTGGCCAACCTCTATCCGTTCTCGTCCACCATCGCCGAGCCGGGCACCACCCCGGAGCATGCAAGGGGCGAAATAGACATCGGCGGCCCCTGCATGATAAGGGCCGCAGCCAAGAACTACCTTCGCGTGGCAGCAGTGGTGGAGCCAGCCGATTACCAGATGGTGACGGATGAAATCGCAGCCAACAACGGCTCGACCCTTCCCCGCACCAGGTACCGCCTCGCCCGAAAGGCTTTCAGGCTGACCGCCACTTACGACCGGGCAATTGCCGACTACTTCAGGGACACGCCCTTCGACACCGTCTCGCCGCATTACCACATAGTCTATCCCTGACCTCAAGCGCCGGGGCGGCCCTTGTTGCGCCCCTGTTTACGCTCCATCGGCAGGCCCCGCCGGGAATCGCTTTCCCGGCGGGGCCTGCCTGACCCAAAAAGCGGGTTGCCCCTAATTCCACCGGAAAAGTGAGCATTATGAAGGACAAGGCATGGAGGTTTTCGCCGGTCATGTTCGCCATTGCGGCCATATTTTTTTTCATGCCGTTCATGGACGTGACAAGCGCGGACAGGAAGGTTCTCACCTTCACGGGAACCCGGATGGTCACTGGGAAAGCTGTCGTCGGACCGGGATTTCCTGAATCCCTGAACAGCGTTTTTCCGGGCGGGAAAATTGACGCCCGGCCCCTTGTCGTGGTCACTCTCGGCCTCACCCTTTTGGGAGGGCTGGCTGGGCTCATCCGTCACACATTCGTTTCCGCGATATCGGCAGTCTGCGCCGGGGTCGGCACCGTCACCCTTCTCATGCTGAAATCCAAAATCGACGCAAGCGTTCTTTCGGAAGGCGGAGGGCTTTTCAGAATACATTATTCCTACGGCTTCTGGGTCATCCTGGCCTGCCTCGCCCTTTCCATAGCCTTAAACGCCTGGATATTTTCCGGCCAGCACGACGAACACCACACTTTCGGCGGTTTCGACCAGCGCCACGAAGCGGACCCCGAAGAAGACTGGTGACAGTCCGCTTCTTCCCGTCGGCCTGAAAAGGGCAGGGGCCTGTTTTCCGCTTAAACGTTTCTGGGCCGGGACTCCGCACTGGCGAAGCTGATTCCCGGCCTGTTTTTTTCGGTCTGCTCCCTATACATCTTCCCTTTCAAAGGGATTTTTCCCTCAAAAACCTCAAAAAGATGCGCAGACTGTTTTGGCCATGCGGCCATAATGCGGCGACAGCTACGTTTTTGTAGATTATTTTTTTTAATTATCTACAAATTTGTTCATAAATACTGGTTGTGTAAAAAGGCAAAACTAATTTAATGCCTGAAATCATTATATATTTTTGAAAAAAGCGCTTCTGGCATGACATTTGCTTTAAATAACAACAAGTTTAACGCAGAGCCATGGGGACAGGGTTATGAATCAGGTGACAGCCATCAAAAAATCAGCGAGCCCGGCGGAAAACCTGTCTCATGCCAAGCACAGGCTTTTATCCAGGGGCCTGCCGGAAGATGCTCCGGGCTTTCTTGCGGCCCACGCCCGGATAATCGACGACTATTTTGTGGAATCCTACGAAAAGAGCCAAGTGGGCCCAAGCCTCGCCGTGGCCAAAAACCCTTACGCCCTGGTGGCGCTTGGGGGTTACGGACGCAGGGAGCAGTGCATCCACTCCGACGTCGATCTTCTCATATTGTTCGACGGCAGGGTTCCTCCGGAGGCCACCCGCCTGGTTCACGAGGTTGTCTATCCCCTGTGGGATTTGGGCCTTGAAATCAGCCCGGCCACCAGAAGCCTCAAGGAGGCCGTGAAGCTGGCCTGCAAAGACTACGAGATTCTGACGCCGCTGTTGGACGCAAGGTTCGTGTGCGGCGCTTCCAGGCTCTATTCCAGGCTCCAGGACGAGCTTGACGGCCCGGTTCTGAAAAAGCACGCAAAGAGCTACCTGGAGTGGATGGTGGCCACCGGACGTTCCAGGCACGCACGCTACGGAGACACCACGCACATCCTTGAGCCGCACCTCAAAGAGGGGCCGGGGGGCTTGCGGGATTACCATTCCATATTATGGATGGGCCGGGTTCTTTCCGGGGCGAGGAGCATGGATGAACTTTGCGGGCATGGCATTCTGACCGCAGATGAGCTTGCGGGGCTCAGGAAGTCCCTGGCCTTTGTGTGGAAGGTGCGCAACCACCTGCATCTGGCCAGCGGCCGCAAAAACGACATGCTCTACCTGGATTACCAGAAAAAGCTGGCCCAGAGCCTTGGCTTTGCAGACGAGCAGGACAGGGCGGGCATCGAGCGTTTCCTCTCGGTGCTTTCGGGCCACATGGACCGCATCCACGAGCTTTACCAGGCCACCGTGCGAACCGCCGCGCCGGAAAGGTCATCAAAAAGAAAAAACCCGGAGACCTTCGCCGAGGGCATAAGGCTCGACAAGGAAGGGCTCGATTTCGCCTCCCCCCGCACCATCCTGGCCTCTCCTTTGTCCCTTGCCCGGATTTTTTCCGAAAGCGCACGGCTTGGGGTGAGGCTCTCCCTTTCGGCCAGAAGGCGGGTGCGGGAAAGCGTCGGGCTCATCACGGACTCCTTCCGTTCCGATCCCTTGGCGGTCAGCGCCTTCGAGACGGTCTTGAGGGCCGCCCCCACCGAAAGCGCGGACGCCCTGGAGGAAATGCGGGACACCGGCTATCTTTCGGCCTTCATCCCCGAATTTGCGGGAATCGTCCACCTGGTCCAATTCACCGAGTATCATCTCTATCCCACCGACACCCATTCCCTGATGACGGTGAGGATTCTGAAGGACTTCGCTAGAAGCGACGACACCCTGGTGTCCGACGTTTTCAGGGACGTTTCCCCCAAGCGCGTACTGTATCTGGCAGGCCTTCTGCACGATGTGGGAAAGGGAGTGGAAAGCGCTGACGAGAACCACTCCACCGCAGGCGCCCGGCTGGTGAAGACCATAATGGAGCGCATGGGTTACCCGGACACGAAGATCGAAACCGTGCAGTTTCTTGTGCGTGAGCACCTTCTTATGGCCAAGACCGCCTCCCGCCGGGACTTGAACGACGAGGAGACCATCCTGGCCTTCAGCCGCAAGGTGGGCGGCATAATGAACCTTCGTATGCTCTACCTGCTCTCCCTTGCCGACACAATGGCGACCGGCCCCAACGCCAACACCGAATGGACCCGGAGCCTTCTGAGGGAGCTTTTTTCCAAGGCATACAGAACCCTGGCTTCAGGCGACATGGTATCCGGGAACCTCGCTTCCAAAAGGAACCTTTCCATAGAGGAAAACAAGCGAAGGGAATTCCTGGCGCTTCTGCCCGTGGATTTTTCTGAAAAAGAGGGCCTCGATCTTTTCGGCAAGATGTCTCCCAGATACAGGCACGACATTTCCGCCTCGGACATGGCGGCCCACGCCCTTCTGTGGCGGCGTCTCTCCCCGGCGGTCCCGGCTGTGCTGGCCGCCGGAAAAAGCCAGTCGGACAACCTGCGCACGGTGACCGTTGCGGCCAACGACGCGCCAGGCCTTTTTTCCCGCATAGCGGGAGCCCTGTCTTTGCACGGGATATCCATTCTGGACGCCGAAATCTACACCTGGCACAACGGATGCGCCTTGGACGTTTTCCGGGTTTCGCCCCCGCCCGACGCCCTTTTCGAAAAAGAGACCTGGGTGAAGGTGGAAAAGGACCTGGTGGCCTCAATAAAGGGCGAGCTGGACCTTTTCCAGGCCCTGGAGCGCCGGAGCCGCTCGGACACAAAATGTCGCGCCGCAACCGCCCTGGGCGAGCCCGAACGGGTGCGCGTGGACAACCGCTCATCCAGTTTTTTCACCATAGTCGAGGTGTTTGCGGACGACCGTCCGGGGCTTTTGCACGGGATCACCAGGGTTCTTTTTCAGGAGGGCCTGGACATAAGGGTAGCCAAGATTTCCACCAAGTCAGACAGGGTGGTGGACGTTTTTTACGTGCGCGACACCGATGGGCAGAAGCTGGATGGACAGCGAAGCGAGGCCGTAAGGCGGCGCTTGCAGGAAGCCCTGGACGAGGCCTCTGGTAAAACATGAAGAAACAACGCTTTTGGCTGTAATTATGGGGTGATGGCTGGCGTACGGTTGGGCAGTCCAAATCCGCGCGGAGATTGGACGCACGGCCCTTGCCCCGGGTTAGGGCGGATGGGGAGGCTTTGTTTTCCCCAGGGCCGCCGATGGTGAAATAATCACAGGCCAAGGAGCCCTTAAACGGGCTCCAAAAGATGCCTGTCCAAAAAATTTAAGGAGACTTTCCATGAATGCCATCAACTCCGGAGACGTTGCCTGGATGCTGGCCGCGACGGCCCTGGTAATGTTCATGACACCCGGACTCGCCCTTTTCTACGGCGGACTCGTCAGAACCAAGAACGTTCTCGCCACCATCATGCAGAGTTTCATCCTTCTTGGAGTAGTGGCCATTTTGTGGGTTGTTTTCGGCTACTCCATCGCCTTCGGCACCGACCAGGGCGGATTCATAGGTAGCCTGGAATACCTTGGCCTTGCAGGCGTGGGGCTTGATCCCGGCCCTTACAGCAAGACCATTCCCCATATACTTTTCTGCGCGTTTCAGCTCATGTTCGCCATCATCACACCGGCCCTCATCACCGGAGCCTTTGCCGAGCGCATGAAGTTTTCGGCGTACCTGGCCTTCACGGTGCTGTGGACCGTTCTGGTGTACTTTCCGGTCTGCCACTGGGTCTGGGGCGGCGGCTGGCTTGGCCTGGGGAAACTTGGAGCCCTGGATTTCGCGGGCGGAACCGTCATCCACATAAACAGCGCCTGCGCGGCCCTGGTCTGCGCCATAGTAGTGGGAAAACGCATGGGGCACGGAACCGACCAGCTTCACCCCCACAACGTACCCATGTCGGTTCTGGGCGCGGGCATACTGTGGTTCGGCTGGTTCGGTTTCAACGCCGGAAGCGCCCTTGCCGCCAACGGACAGGCCGCAATGGCACTTTTCGTCACCCACATAGCAGCAGGCACTGCAGCCGTAACCTGGGTATTGGCCGAGTGGATTTACCAGGGAAAACCCACCACCCTGGGCGCCGCATCGGGCGCGGTCGCGGGACTGGTCGCGATAACCCCGGCGGCTGGCTTCGTGGGCCCCATGGCCGCAATAGCCATAGGCGGCGTGGCCGGAGTCATCTGCTACTTCGCCATAGTGGCCAAATCGAAACTGGGATATGACGACGCCCTCGATGTCGTGGCGGTTCACGGCGTGGGCGGACTCTGGGGAGCCCTTTCCACCGGTCTTTTCGCCTGCGCCGCATACGGCGGGGTTGACGGGCTCTTTTACGGGAATCCGAAACAGTTCGGCATCCAGGCTATAGGGGCCTTCTCGGCCATAGCCTACTCCACGGTGCTTTCCATCATCATCATAAAGGTGCTGGACAAGACCATGGGCATCCGGGCAAGCCAGGAAGACGAATTTTCGGGCATGGATCTTAGCCAGCACAGCGAAGTCGCATACAGAACTTAAACCTTCCGCCAACATTCAGGGGGAGGGGAAATACTCCCTCCCCTTTCCACAAGGAGAGTGCGCATGAAAAAAATCGAGGCCATCATCAAACCCTTCAAACTGGACGACGTGAAGGAGGCCCTGAACGAAATCGGCATCAAGGGCATGACAATCTACGAGGTCAAGGGTTTCGGTCGCCAGAAGGGCCACAAGGAAATCTATCGCGGGGCCGAGTACGTGGTGGATTTCGTGCCCAAGGTGAAAATCGAGATCGTGGTGGATGACGGCCTTGTGGACAAGGTTGTGGAAGCCGTGAGAAAGGCCGCCAACACCGAGAAGATCGGCGACGGCAAGATCTTCGTGATCCCCGTTGAAGGGGCCGTGAGGGTGAGGACCGGAGAAACGGGCACCGAAGCCTTGTAAGTGAAGCCTGTCTAATAACGCGAACTGCTGCGTCAGGCTTCAAACCCGGCCTTGTCAAGGGGCTGGCGATAAAGTGAAAAAATTTCATCTTAAGGACCGTGGGGCATGGGCTGGGAGGGCTTTTTGGGGCTTTCCGGCCCTGTCCCTGATTCTGTTTTGCAGCACCACATAACCACGCGGTTTTTTTGACCGCAATTCACAAAAAGGAGAATCGCACAAGATGAAGCCGAAAGACGTTTTGAGCTTTGCCAAGGAAAAGAAGGCGGTGGCGGTGGACATCCGTTTCATGGACTTTCCCGGCATCTGGCAGCACTTCACCATTCCCATAGAGGAACTGAACGAAGGCTGCTTCGAGGAGGGCCTGGGCTTTGACGGTTCCAGCATCCGGGGCTGGCAGCCCATTCACGCCTCGGACATGATGGTTGTGCCCGATCCCGCAACCGCCCTCATCGATCCATTTTTCGCAGATTCCACCCTTGTTCTCATCGGCAACATCGTTGACCCCATCACCCGCGAGCCCTACAGCCGTGATCCGCGCTACATTGCCCAGAAGGCCGAGAACTACCTGAAATCAACCGGCATCGGCGACACCGCCTATTTCGGCCCGGAAGCCGAGTTTTTCATCTTCGACGACGTGACCTACGAATCGAACCGCAACGGGGCCTTCTACCAGGTTGACTCGGTGGAGGCCATCTGGAATTCGGGCCGTGACGAAAGCCCCAACCAGGGATACAAGATCCGCCACAAGGAAGGCTATGTGCCTGTCCCCCCTGGCGACAAGTTCCAGGATCTGCGCACCGAGATGATGCTCACCCTCCAGAGCCTGGGCATCCCCGTCGAGCGCCAGCATCACGAAGTGGCCACCGCAGGCCAGGCCGAAATCGACATCCGCTTCGCCCCCCTGGTCCAGATGGGCGACTGGCTCACCTGGTTCAAGTACGTGTTGAAGAACACGGCCTACAAGCACGGCCACACCGTAACCTTCATGCCCAAGCCCCTTTTTGAGGACAACGGCAGCGGAATGCACACCCACGCCTCCATCTGGAAGGACGGCAAGCCCCTTTTCGCGGGCGACAAGTACGCCGGCCTTTCCCAGATGGCCCTTTACGCAGTGGGCGGCATCCTTAAGCACGCCAGGGCCCTTACGGCCATCACCAACCCCACCACCAACTCCTACAAGCGCCTGGTTCCGGGCTTCGAGGCACCGGTGAACCTGGCCTACTCCAGCCGGAACCGCTCCGCAGCCATCCGCATTCCCATGTATTCGCCTAGCCCCAAGGCCAAGCGCATCGAGTTCCGCACCCCGGACCCCTCCTGCAACGGCTACATGGCTTTTGCCGCCATCCTCATGGCCATGCTGGACGGTATCCAGAACAAGATGGACCCGGGCGATCCGCTCGACAAGGACATCTACGCCCTGCCGCCCGAGGAACTGGCCAACATCCCCTCGGCCCCCGGCTCCCTGGACGAGGCCCTGGCGGCTCTCAAGGCCGACAGCGAGTTCCTGTTAAAGGGCAACGTCTTCACCCAGGACGTTCTGGACACCTGGATAGAGTACAAGACGGACAAGGAAGTCAACGCCGTGCGCCTGAGACCGCATCCGCACGAGTTCTTCCTGTATTACGACATCTAACAGCCTGTCTAAAAACGCGAACTGCTTTGTCAGGCTTCGCGGCGCGGTCCGCCACGTACGAAAAGTACGCTTGCTCCCGCACCGTTCGCCTTCCTTGCATTTCATCGTTTTTATACAGGCTTCATATCCAGACTTTTTCAACGGTCTTACAGTCATCGAATCGGGTGTAATCGAGCCCGGTTTTTATAGACGCAGCTTGGCATTCGAGATTGAACAAAGGGGCCGCGACCGGGAAATATCCGGCGCGGCCCCTATTTTTAATGTGGCATTCCGCGTTATTCCATCATTTTATTTTTGCCATAGGCTTGTAAGTGCTATAATATCATTTAAGTATCCCCATCATTTTGACCCGGCGGCCGGTTTTTACGGGCATCAGTATTTGACCGGCCCTCCGCAGTCAAAGGCAGCAGGGCCCCCCAACGGACATGATCCGCCATGGCAGACAAAAAGCAGATAGTCCTGGACGACGAGGCCGAAGCCCTTTTCCGTGACTTGGGCGGCGTTGAGGCTGTGGGCCGGGGCCGTGGAATATCCGTTCCGGGGCTTGCCGAGGCCATACACAACGAGGAAAAAAAGCAGGACGCCTGGCGGCTTTTGCTGGTTGACCTGGTTTTCGATTTTGCCCAGTTCCTTGACGCCTGCCGCAACAGGATTCCAGCCGCAGCCACCGAATCCGTGGCCCAGATAATGCTTCACCTTGAAAAGCTGTCCAGGATGCCGGACGCGGACGGAAGAATCCTCGTGCGCCACAGGGGAAATCCCGTGCCCGAATCCGGCAGGGTATCAGCAACATTTGATTATATCATCATTTTCGGAAACCTGAACCTTGACATGGCCGGGGCCAAGGCCGCAGGCCGCCGCCTTGGAGTCACCGCAGCAAAGCTTGCGGTAAGGATGCAGGAGGCCTTTGCGGGCTTCGCCGAAAATGAGATCAACACGGTTTTTTTGGCGCTGGGCGATTTTGACCAGGAGGAGCGCGCCGGTTTCAAGCGCTGCATGGAGGCCCTGTTCGCCTTTTTTTCAAAGCCCCATTCCCGTAAGGATGGGGCCGAACCCTTTGTTCTGGACGAAACCCGCTCTCCCGATCCCAACCTCGCCCTTTTGTTTTCCATCAACGCAGTTAAGGCGGAAGTCGCCGACGAATTGTCCAAAAAGGTGCGGGCCATGCTTTTAAAGGCTCCTCCCGGAGACCCGCTTGAACAGTATTTGGGTGTTTACGACGCAGTTTTCGCCTTCAAGAAATTACGGGATCAGCTTAAGCGCCCCCCCATAGAAATCAACCAGCCGCGCTGGCTTCTGGCCACAGGGCCGGGAGACGCCATCGATCCGGTCAGGGCAAGGATCACCAGGCTTCTCTGCGGCGTTCTGGGCAAGGGTTCGCCCATGACCGCCAAGACGATTTATGCCCTATCTGCCGACGACTACGGCAAGATCGACGCAGTTGAACTGGCCATCCGGGTGGGGCTTGTCGGAAACCTTCTGGAAGCCCTGGAAAGGGCCCTGCCCAAGGGGCCCGTGAGGGACGAGACCAGGAAGGAAATCCTGGTGAACCTGGAAGCCCGCCTGGGCCTTGCCGGGGATAAGGTTTACGACGAGATCGTTGTTTCCGGCAGCCTTATAAAAGTAAGGGGAGGCGAGCTTAAAAGCGAGGTCCGCCAGTCCGATCCGGCCCTTGTCGAGCTTGTGGAATTTTTCCAGCACCGCAGCCTTGTCAAGGAAAAGATTAGAACCATGCTGCAGTCGCCGGTTCGGTTCGACCCGGAGGATTATGAAGTAATAGCCAGGGATTTTTCCATAAGCGGGGATGATTCGGCCCGTCTTTTGGAGCTTTTGAAGGCGTCCTTCGATGACCGGGGCCATTTCGTCCGCAAGGCCTTCGAGAAGAACATACCGGTTTTCGTGAAGCACGGCGGAAAGGTCTTCGAGTTTCTCTGGCATTACCTGAAGGATCTGGTCCACCGCCAGGACAGGGTGGCGCTTTTAAACGCCCTCCAGGTTCTCATAGACCAGATGAAAAAGCGCCGGGAGGCTTTCATCGTCCTGATGGAGGATTTCATCAGAGACCCGGAAACCCTGGCCTATCACGACCGCAACGCCCTAATGCTTGCCAATCTCATGCTGAGGAAGTACAATAAGGAACTTCATAACGACATAGAAGTGACGCCTGAGGAGGTTCTCCTTGTTCAGGAGGGCCTTGCGCCCGAAATGACGGACTTCGCCGCAGAATGGATGGAGCAGGAGAAGGAGCGGCTCCTGATCAAGCTGCGCACCGTTCACCGGGCCCTGAAGGAAACCCTGGACTCCCCGGACCCGGTCAAGCCCTGGCCCATAAGGTACGCCCTGACCCTTGAAAGGGAGGCATACATCCTCCTTGCCCTGATCGGCGGCCCCATCACGGCGGCGGTCATAAAAAGCGCGCTCGCGGAATACGGCAATCCGGACGCGGAGATTTACTGGCTGAAGAAAAGCGAGCAGAATCTGACCGGGCTCGTGGGCATACTTCAGGCGCTTGTAAGAACCGCCTGCCGCCACGGCGACAACGCCGACCTGGACGTCCTGCGCCGGATAGAACGCAGTGAAAATCAATATCTGGGCCTCAAGAGGGATCAGCGCCACGCAGACTCCATCCGTCGCCTCATGCAATGGGTGGACAAGGCCTGCGAACTGGCCGCCGACTCCGGCGACTCGGAAGAGGCTTTCCGTTTCTGACAGTTTGACGAATGCAAATTTTATGGTGAAAAAAAATTCGATAACGGTGGTTCCCGCCCCGGAATCGCCGTCTGAAGCAATATCCGCCGCAACTCTTATCCTGGTCAGGGAAAAAAACGGCGGCATGGAAACCTATCTCATGCGGCGCCGGAGCAGAAAGGGCGCTTTTGCAGGGGCTTTCGTCTTCCCCGGCGGGGTGGTGGAGCCTTCCGACTCGGACCCCGGACTTCTCGCCCGCACCAGAAAGCCCAGGGGCTCGAATGATTTCGATTCAGCGCTCTTTATGGCGGCCATACGCGAGACCTTCGAGGAATCAGGCGTGCTTTTCGCGGACTGCGGGAACGACGGGGCTTTTCTGCACAGGGCCGACGTGGCCAGGGGGCGGATGAGCTTTCCGGACCTGGCCGGGGCATACGATCTTAGCATTCGGGCGGACGAATTGTCCCCCTTTGGCCGCTGGGTGACACCCCTTTCCGAACCCAGGCGCTTCGACGCCCGGTTTTTCGCGGCCCGAATGCCCAAGGGCCAGGAGCCTGTTCCCGACGGTGACGAACTTGTGGAAGGGCTGTGGATATCACCCGCCGAGGCCCTTTCACGGCAGGCGGAAGGCGGGCTTCCGCTTTTCCCGCCCACCCTCTTCACCCTGTGGGAAATCGGGCAAAGTCCATCCTTTGAATCCCTGGCCGAAAAGGCCGTCGGGAACGACCTGGGGCCGGTTCTGCCCCAGCCGTTTTATTCCGGAGATTCCATGGGCGTGCTTCTTCCCCACGATCCCGAATACGGCATAGACGATTTCCGGCAAGAGGCCCGGCCCGGAAAACCCTCCCGCGTGGTGGCCCGTCGGGGCGTGTGGGAGCTTTTGTAACATTGTTCCGAAAGAGTAACGGATGGGAGCCAGGCATTTTATAATGACCCAGGACGAAGACGGCGCTTTCGCCTTCAAGGGGGAGCTTACCATCCACGATCTCGATTACTTCAAGGACATCCTGGAAACGGCAGGCGCCCGCGTCAAGACCCTCACTCTTTCCTTTGCCGAGGTGGAGTTCGCGGATACCGCTTCCATCCAGTTTCTTACGGCCTTCAGACGGCACCTGGGCAAGAGGGTCGAATGGAAAATAAAGGCCCTGTCGCCTGAAATGGAAAAACTCCTTTCCCTGTGCGGGGTAAAGGACATGGTTGTTTCATGACTTGATTTTTTTCGGTTTTCGGATACTTGTATTTATTAAGCCTTCCCGTTTCAATTCTTGATGAGTTCGCAAAACGCCGTGACCCGCAGCCATAAGGAGTCCTGGCCGCAGCTTGCGTGTCAGGCCCTGGTGGAGGGCAAATTTGTAAAGGCATCGATTCTTGCCTGTCCAATCATCTCAAGGGGGGGGAGCGTCCGGTATCCAACAAATCTGGCGCGGGATAAAATGTCAAAACACATCATGGTCGTTGATGATTCGCCCACCATCCGTTCTTCCGTGGCGTTCTGCTTAAGGAATGCCGGCTACGAGGTCGACGAGGCCAAGGACGGCATGGAGGCCCTGGAGCGCCTGGAGACCCTGAGGCAGGAAGGCGTGGCCCTGGCGCTTATTCTGACGGACATAAACATGCCCCGCATGGATGGAATAACATTTATCGGCAGGGTGAAAAACACCCCTTTCCGTTTTCTGCCCATACTGGTCCTGTCCACCGAGGGCGAACAGGCCATGATAGAAAAGGGAAAAAAGGTCGGGGCTTCCGGGTGGCTCATCAAGCCTTTCAATCCCGAACAGCTCTTGTGGGCCATACGAAAACTAATTTATACGAAATGATAGGCGGACGTCCAAAAGCGCGAACTTAAGTGTCAGACTTCACGGCGCGGGTCGTCATGTACGAAAAGTGCTATTCCTCCCCGCGCCGCTCGTCTTCCTTGCCTTTCATCGCTTTTGATCGGCCTGGTCGTTGCGTGGGCGAAAAGAAAAGCCGGACAGGCAAGTGTGTAGGGAAGAAAGTGGAAAAGGCGGCTTGTTTGGCTGGTTGGGTTGACTTGATTTTATAAGGATGGCGGCTATAGCGGTTTTTGCTGGCGGTGGAGCGTGATGAACGAGCAGGACGAAACCTTGCAGATTTTCTTCGCCGAAACCGAAGACCTTCTGCGCATGGCGGAGGAAAGCCTTTTGAGGCTCGAAGCCGCGCCCCAGCCGGGCGGGGACGTGGAAGAGCTGTTCCGGGCCATCCACACCCTTAAAAGCGGCTCGGCCATGGTGGGTTTCTCCACTATTTCGGAATACTCGCACATTCTGGAAAACCTTCTGGACAGGATGCGCTCCGGGCGCCTCACCATCACCAAGCCCCTTATCAGCTTTCTTCTGACCGACGTCGATTTCCTCCGGCAGATGGTAGATCGCGGGGGGCGCGGCGAGCAGGAGGCCGACCCCGAAACAGTAAGAAGCCGCAAGGCCCAGCTCAACCGTTTTCTCGGCATGGACGGCATCCCCGGCGAGGACATCACCCCGGCTGCGCCCAAGTCCGCCCCGTCACAGGCCCCACGGGAGACCAAGAAGCCCGCCGCCGTCCTGCCCGGAAAGACCGAAGGGGACGGCGACCGCTATTACCAGATAGACTTGAAATTCCGCGAGGGCATTTTCGAGTCGGGCCAGGACCCCATCCTGCTCATACTTGGCCTTTCCGAAATGATGGAGGTGGTGGACGTCGTGGCCGATCTGTCCAACCTGCCCGCCTACGAAAAAATGGACCCCTTCAGCCTTTACCTTTCCTGGCGGATCGTGGTGAAGGGAAAGGCCACCATAGAAGACATCTCCGATGTTTTTCTTTTCGTCAAGGACGACAACGCCATAGCCATCGAAGAGGTCACGGATCGTTACAAGGAAGGCGTTGACAGACAGGCCGGGGAACGGCCCCTGGGCGAGGTCCTTCTCGAACGCGGCATAATAACCCGCGAAGACCTTGGCGAGGCCCTCCAGAAGCAGAAAAAGCTTGGAACCATCCTCGTGGAGGGCGGCAAGGTGGACGAGGGCGTCCTGCGGCAGGTGGTGAGCCAGCAGGAGGAAAGCCGGACCACCTATCGCAAGACCTCTGTCCGGGTGGACGTGGACAAGATCAACCACCTTGTAAACCTTGCAGAGGAAATCGGAATAGCGGTTTCCCGCATGGAGGACATCCAGGAAAACGCGCCCGGCCACCGGAACCCGGACATGGAGCAGGAGCTTGAAAATCTTTTAAAGATCAACCGGGAGTTCCAGGAGCGGGTGGCCCAGATTCGGATGTTCCCGCTTGAAGGCACTTTCAGGCGTTTCCAGAGAATCGCCCGCGACACCGCCTTCGAGCAGGGAAAACGCATCAGGGTTGAACTCAAAGGGGTTGATACCGAGCTTGACAAGGAAGTCATCGAGCACATCACCGATCCTCTCAAACATATCATCAGAAACTGCGTGGATCACGGCATGGAAGCGCCGGAGGAGCGTGTGGCCGCAGGCAAGCCGGTGGAGGGCGTCATCACCTTCAACGCCTTCCAGAAGGGCGGCATGATACTGGTCCAGATAAAGGACGACGGCAGGGGCATGGACCTTGACAGGATCGCCCGCAAGGCCGCCGAAATGGGCCTTCTCAAAACCGGAGAGGCGGTGGGCCAGGATAATTTTCTGGATTTCATCTGCCGCCCCGGATTTTCCACCGCCGCCGAGGTCACCGCGCTTTCGGGCCGTGGCGTGGGTATGGACGTGGTGCGCACCGAGGTCGAGAAACTGGGCGGAACCCTTTCGGCCACAACGGAAAAAGGCAAGGGAACCACCTTCACCCTTTCCCTTCCCCTCACCTTCGCCCTTATGGACGCGCTGCACGTTAAGGCGCACGGCAGAAGCTACCTGGTTCCGCTCTGGGGGGTCGTGGGCACCGAGGGATACAGGCCCGAAGCGGTGCGTTTTTTCGGGGCAGAGGAAAGGGTCTACCGTTTCAGGGACGAGTTCGTTCCGGTGGTTTCAATCAGCCAGCTTTTCGGCACCATGATAGGCGGTGAGGAATATCCCGATCCGGGCAGGGTGCTGGTTTTCATAGATACGTCCCGCCAGAGGTTCGGACTTTTGGCGGACCAGGTTTTGGATCCTCACCAGGTGGTGGTTAAAAGCTTGGAGGTCAACTTTCGAAGCGTAAAGGGCGTAGCGGGCGCAACCATCATGGGGGACGGATCCCTGTCCCTGGTGCTGGACCTGTTCGCGCTGGAGGAAATGGTTTTTCGACAGGGCAGGAGCGACGTATGAGAAGACCGTGGTGGATAATGGGCACAGTGACGGCGGCGGCAGGGGTATGCGTCGTTCTTGTAATGATCTTCGCCACACCGGCCTGGGCACCTCCGCCCACGGTTCCGGCTGCGCCTGCCGCTCAACCGGCGGCCGCCCCTCCTGCCTCGCCCCCTGCCGGGGCCGACATGGCCGCCGACGACATGTTGGGCGCAAACGGAAATGACGCGTTCGACCTTATGGGGGAATCGCCGGTTTTGGGCGGCGGCTACGTGGGCTCGGCCAAGTGCGCCGAATGCCACAACAAGGCCGATACGGCCATCTACGACAGGTTCATGAAGTTTTCCCGTAAAAGCCAGGCCTATCAGTCCGTCAAGCGGATGAAGGGTCTGGAGCCCAAGGAGCGGGAAAGCTGTTACCGGTGCCACACAACCGGCTACGGAAAACCCACCGGGTTCGTGAGTCCCGAAAAGACGCCCCATCTTGCCGACGTGGGCTGCGAGGCCTGCCACGGTCCAGGAAAGCTGCACACCCAGACAATGGACATGGCCCACATAGTGCGGAAGGTTACCATCGACGTCTGCGAAAAATGCCACAAGGACGCCAAGGTGAAGTCTTTCCGCTACAAGGGTGTAATTTACGCGGGCGCTCATTAGTCCGGAGGAATTATAAAATGCATCAAATCATCCAGTCCTTTTTCAAAAAAGACACACTTAGAAGAAACATGCTCTTGGCCACGCTCCTTGTGGTGGCCATTTTCATGCTGATCAATCTTTTATTCATGTGGCACAGCCAGAACAAGCTGGCCAACAATCTTGCCCAAGATTTTTCCGAGAACATCTTCAACAAGACCTATTCCGGGTTCATCTATCCCATGAGCCTTGGCGATACTGACGCCGTGGTGCGTGAGTTGGAACAGACCGGCAAGAAGATGAAGGGCTTGCGGATATACATATCGGACCTGGAGCAGATCGTCCGGTTTTCCTCGGATGCCAAGTGGCGCGGTGTCAAACTGACCGAGCACCTGTCGCATAAATCAACCTTGAAGGCCCTGGAGGACGCCCTTTCCAGGGGTAAGGTTCCCAGCCGCCAATTCAATGAGGAGATAGACGACAAGGACTACCTTGTCACCATAAAGCCCCTGCAAAACAAGGCTCCCGGAAAGGGTGGTGAAAGCATGAATTCCGAAGACACGGAATCCTGCTTCCACTGCCACGGGGAGAAGCGGAAAATATTGGGCGCAATGCTGGTTGCCCTGCCGATGGAAAAAGTCAAGAGCGAGGTCAGGAAAACAGGCGCCTGGACTCTTGTCATTTCACTTGTCGCATTGGGCTTCATCGTCCTGGTTTTTTACATGGTTTTTTCCACCATGGTCACCCAGCGGCTTGGAGCGCTTCAGGAAAAGACGGCCCTGGTTGCAGAGGGCGACGTGAATGTCACCGTGACTGACGACTCCATAGATTCCATAGGAAGGCTGGCCCGCGATTTCAACAAGATGATCACCAGCATCCGCGACCGCATGGAGTACGCGGACAGCTTGAAGCTGGGCATTTCCGACCCCTTCTTCATGGTGGACCCGACGCGAAGGGTGACCTTCGTGAACCAGGGCGCTTTGACCCTTCTGGGCAAGCGCGCCGAAGACGTTATAGGAAAATATTCCCATGATGTTTTTCTTACCGAGGAATACCGGGACCAGTGCCCCATAAAAAGGGCGCTTGAAACCAGGGAGCCCATAGTGGGCCAGAGAACGGCGCTTCCGGGCCGCAAGAACCGTCCGGTCCCGGTTATCTGCTCTGCGGCCATTCTCAAGGATTCGTCGGGAACTGTCCTGGGAGCCTTCGAGATAATGCGCGACCTTTCCGTGGAGGTGGAGGCCGAACGCAGGCTCAGGGATTCCTACGCCCGCGAGGAGGAGGACAAGCGCAACCTGGAGCAAAAGGTTGTGGAGCTTTCCCAGGTTCTGGAAAAGGTGAGCCAGGGCGACCTTACCCTCAGGGCCCTTCCGGGCGGAACCAACGACGCCCTGGACATTTTAACCCACAGGATCAACGAGACCCTGGAAGGAATGCAGGCCCTTCTTCTCCAGGTCAAGCACGCCATCCTTCCCGTCACCAACGGAGTCCTTCGCATCAGCCGTGAAAACGAGTCCCTGGCCCAGCGCACCGAGCAGCAGGCTGCGGCCATGGAGGAAATCTCAGCCACCCTGGAGGAGCTGGTCTCAACCACCTCGGAAAATCTCGCCAACACCCGCCATTCCGACGCCCAGGCAAAGGAGGCCGTCAAAGTGGCCCACGAGGGCGGCGAGCAGGTGGTCAAGACCGCCCAGTCCATGGCCCAGATGGAAAGCGCGAGCCACAAGGTGGTGGAGATGATGGACCTGATCAACGAAATCACCTTCCAGACCAAGCTTCTTTCCATAAACGCTGCGGTGGAGGCGGCGCACGCGGGCGAGCAGGGCAGGGGCTTTGCGGTGGTCGCCAACGAGGTAAGAAGCCTTGCCAACCGTTCGGCTGCTGCGGCCAAGGACATCCAGTCCCTGGTGCGGGAAATCGTGGACAAGGTTTCATCGGGCCGCCAGTGGGTAGGCGAGCTGGAGCAGCGTTTTTCCAGGATCGTCACCCAGTCCACCCAGGTGTCCGAAGCCCTGGGCGAGGTCTCCATGGGAAGCGAAGAGATCAGCCGGGGTATCGAGCAGATCAACCAGGGCACCCAGGAGGTCTGCGAGGTGAACGAGAAGAACGCGTCCTTTGTGGACGAGCTTGCCCAGGAAACCAACAAGCTGAAGGAAAAGGCCAGGCAGCTCCAGGAGATCACCTCGGTCTTCATTCTGGGGGCCAAGGACTCCTTCGAGCCGGAACGCGCCGCAAAGGCCCCCGATTCCGAAGCCTCGGTAAAAAGGGACCGCAGGAAGACCAAGCCGGTAAACCGCGCCCTTCGTGAGGACCTGGTTCACAAGTCGGCAATGGAAGACTTGCCCGATGATGTCCTGGACAAGGAGTTCGAGGAAGGATTCGAGGAGTTCTGATGACAACGACGACAACACAGTACGTTGTTTTTTCCTTGAGCGGCCAAGCCTACGGCATCGAGATCTTCAAGATCAAGGAGGTTTTTTCCTATCGGAAGATCACACAGCTCCCGTACATGAAGGGTTTCGTAAAGGGCATCATCAATCTGAGGGGAGTCATACTGCCTGTTTTCGACCTGAGGGACAAGTTCGGCCTTACCCAGGGCGACTATAACTCCTTTCATGTCATAATCGTTGTGGAAATCGCAGGAAGGGTGATGGGGTTGATTGCGGACGAGATTTCGGACGTCCTGGACATCCTTCCCACCGAAGTCCAGGCCACAGGGAACCTTCCGCCGGGCATCAGAAGGGAGTTTCTCAAGGGGGTGGGCCAGCACGACGAGGACATGGTGATCCTTCTCGACATGGACCGCCTTCTTTCACCGGAAGAGCTGGAAATGGTGGACGCGACCTAGCTCCTGGCCATGACCTTGATAAGGCGGCGGCGAATCATTGCCCGGAGCGTTGTTCCTTTCTATTTTTCATGGGGATACATCTGGAGAAGGTCTGACAGGACATTCATCACCCGCCGTTTTCGGCGGTTTCCGCGAAAACCGAAAATGGAAACAGCCCCTAACCTTGCTTCCGGTAATTAATGATGTTTCCAGAGATTTCGGAAATCGAATACGCCCTTTACGTGAACTATTTTTACAAGCTGGTGGGGATTACGCTGCCCGATCACAAGAGGTCGGGATTCGGCAGAAAACTTGCCGCCCGCATGGAAGCGCTAGGCATACCGTCCTACGCCTCGTTTTTCCGGTATATCAGAACCCCCCAGGGTGCCGGGGAGCTTGCCACAATCGTTAACCACGTAACAATAGACCAGAGCAGATTTTTCCGGGGCGAGGGCCAGCTCGCCCACTTCGCCGACGTAATCGTGCCCGGCCTGGCGCTTCGGCAAAGGAGCACGCGAAAGCTGCGCATATGGTCTGCTGGCTGCTCGCGGGGCCAGGAGCCCTACACAGTGGCCATGATACTGGCCGAAAAGGCCCGTGAGGTCTTTACCTGGGATTTCAAAATTCTGGCCACGGATGTGGATTCCGATTCCCTAAAAACCGCATCCTTGGGAATTTACGGGGCTGAGACAGCCGGAGAGGTGGCCCCGGAGCTTCTCTCCAAGTATTTCAGCACACCCAGGGGCAAGCCGCCTCCGCCCTATCGGGTAAAGGCCATTTTAAGGAACCGGGTGAGTTTCAGGAAGCTGAACCTGATGAATTCGCCCTATCCCATAAGGGGGCCTTTTCAGGTTATCCTTTGCCGCAATGTCATGATATACTTTGACGCGGCCACGAGAAAAAACATCGTCTCCGAGTTTCACCGCCTTCTGGCCGACGACGGCTACCTCTTTCTCGGCGGAACGGAGTCCCTTTTCGGGGTCGACGACCGGTTCACCCTGGTGGGGCAGGCGGTTTACAGGAAAAACTGCAACGGCCCGGCAAATATAAGGCCCTGATTGGCAGGAAGCCTCATCTGTTGAAACGTAAGACCGGAAAGACCGCCCTTGCGACGTTTTTACAGCCATAAATTGAAGCGTCAGGTGGTCATGCTGAAGGCCGGGGATTACTACGTCTCCACCAACGGCGAGGTTCTTTACACAATGCTGGGCAGCTGCGTGGCAGCTTGCATTTACGACATCGACCGCAAGATAGGAGGCATGAATCACTTCCTTCTTCCGGGCATGGTTCATCCTGATGAAATATTCACCTCCGAGGTGGGGCGCTACGGTATGTACGCCATGGAGCTTCTGATAGGCGAGCTAATCAAGAGCGGCGCTCGCCGGGAGAGGCTCAAGGCCAAGGTTTTCGGCGGCGGCAACGTCTTGAAGTTCAGGACTTCCGACGGAGACATAACCGGCTCCAACGTCAGGTTTGCGTCAAAATTCCTGGAACTTGAAGGCATCCCCCCCCAGCGTCAGGACGTGGGCGGAAAACAGGGGCGTAAGGTTCTTTTTTTCAGCGACACGGCAAAGGTGCTTTTAAAGCGCTTCGACGTCTCGGCCATACCGGAGGCCCTTAACGACGAGGCCGCCTACAAAAGCAGGGTTTTTCATCCCAGGGTGGAAAAGCCTTCGGTCATCATGTTCTGATTTTTTTTGGGTGACGCGCCGGGTCGGACGCCTTTTCCGCCCGGTAACCGTAACATGGCAAAAATCCTGAAACCCCGGTTTCGATATTCACGATTTTTTTAAGCGGATTGGCGGGACGAGCTTTTATGCGAAAAATCCGTGTCCTCATAGTGGATGATTCACCCGTGGTGCGATCCATCCTTTCCCGGATAATTTCCGCCGAAACGGACATGGAGGTCATCGGGCAGGCTGCAGACCCATTTGAAGCCAAACGCTGGATAATGGAGGAAAGCCCCGACGTCGTGACCCTGGATGTCGAAATGCCCCGCATGGACGGCATCACCTTTTTAAAAAGAATTATGGCCTATAAGCCCCTGCCGGTTATAATGATAAGCTCATACACTCAGGAAAACTCCATGCGCACCATGGAGGCCCTGGAGGCGGGAGCCATCGATTTCGTTCCCAAGCCCACCAGTAACGTGGAGGAAAGCTTGAACGAGATCAGGCGCGAGATAACCGCAAAGATTCGCGCTGCGGGCTGGGCCAGGGTGCGGCCCTCGGTCACCGTGCGCCGGGTTGAAACCGCCAAAAAGGCGGTGCGCATGTCGCGCATAATGAAGATTATGGCCATAGGCGCATCCACGGGCGGGACCCAGGCCATCGAGCGCCTGCTTTCATCCATGAAATACAAGACAATGGGCATAGTGATAGTTCAGCACATGCCCCCGCGCTACACAGCCTCCTTTGCTCAGAGGCTGGACAGCCTTCTGGGTTTTCCGGTTTCCGAGGCCAAGGACAGGGAACGATTGGCAAAGGACAAGGTGCTGGTGGCTCCTGGCGGACGCCACATGCGGCTTTTGCGCGACAGCATAGGGTATTACGTCCGCCTTGACGACGGGCCGCTTGTGAATCACCAGAAACCGTCGGTGGACGTACTTTTTCAGTCGGTGGCAGAGTCTGCGGGCAGGGAGGCGGTTGGAATAGTCCTTACGGGCATGGGGGACGACGGCGCGCGCGGCCTTTTGGCCATGAGGCAGGCCGGGAGCTTCACCGTGGCCCAGGATGAGGATTCTTCTGTGGTTTACGGAATGCCCAGGGTCGCTGCGGAAATGGGAGGGGTGTGCCGGGTGGCGGGGCTTTCGGAAATAGCCGATGTTGTGTTTGCCCATGCCAAGTCATGGTAAGGTGGCGGCTGTTCAATTCGGGTTTTAACAGGACGGTAACGGATCAGGCGGGCGCGAGATGGCCAGGATTTTGGTTATAGATGACAGTCGGCTGGTGGCCCACGTGGCCAAGACCATCCTTCAAAAGCGCGGTCATACGGTTTTTCTGGCCGGAGACGGAGAGAAGGGTATTATCGCCGCCGAACAGGAAAAGCCCGACCTGATCCTTCTGGACCTCATAATGCCCGGCCTGGACGGCTACGCCGTGTGCGAAAGCATAAAGAAATCCGCCCTGACGTCCGAAATACCCATCATCATGCTCACCAGCAAGGCCGAGAGCGCCGACAAGGTGCGCGGCCTGGAAGCCGGGGCCTCGGATTATGTCACCAAGCCCTTTGACGAGGGCGAACTGGTGGCCAGGGTCAACACGCACCTTCGCATAAAGGAGCTTTACGAGTCGGTTCAGGAAAAAAACCGTGAGCTGCAGGACTTGAACAGGCAGCTCCAGGACCTGGCCAACCGCGACGGGCTTACCGGGCTCTTCAACCACCGGTATTTCCAGGAGGCCCTCGTGAAGGATTTCCAGCGCTCAGTCAGGTACCACGAGGCGCTCTCCTGCATCCTGTGCGACATCGATTTTTTCAAGAAGTTCAACGACACCTACGGGCATCCGGTGGGCGACATAGTTTTAAAGAACCTTGGGCGCATCATCGAGGCAAGCCTTCGCGAAACCGACCTCGCGGCCCGCTACGGCGGCGAGGAATTCGCCCTCATCCTTTATCACACTCCGGGGCCTGCGGCCTTCATGGTGGCCGACCGCCTCCGTCATGCGGTGGAAAGCTGCGAGGTAATGGCGGGCAACCTGGTTTTAAAGGTCACCATCAGTGTGGGCGTGGCCACCTTTCCGCATCCCGACATCCCCAACCACAAGACCCTTGTGGAATGCGCCGATAAGGCCCTGTACCGGGCCAAGAAGCTGGGCAGAAACCGGGTCATAACCTACGAGTCCATCGAAAAGGACTTGAAGGACGAGGAGGCCGAAAGGCAGAAGGGCGAGAACTGCCAGGAGGCATCCTGACTATAGAAAGGCAACCGTAAAGCCGCATCGAGGCCGAAACGGAAAAGGGCTCGACGTACATAACGTACGCCTCGCCCTTTTCCGTTTTATGCATAAAGCGCCTTGCAGGCTTTGAAAAAGCCGAAGCCCAGGGCGGCAAACCGCAGATTGGTCCTCCGCGTTTTTACGCAGCCGAGCCGGTGGCCTTTTTCCCCTTGGGGAGCTTGGCGATGGCCGCGTTTTTCGCCCGCCCGACAAACTCGTCCATTGAGGATGAGACGCCCAGAAATTCCGCAACCACGTCCATCACGGCGGGAGGCACCAGCCGGAAAAAGGGCACGGTGTAGATGAAGGGCGGCATCTTCAAGAGCATCCGATCGTTTTTGACTGCCTTCACGACGTTGGCGGCCACCTTGTCCTCGTTTAAGATGGGCAGAAGGAAATTGAAACGTGTCTTCACGCCCTTGAACATGCCGGTGTCGATGAAGAAGGGGCACACCAGGGTGGTGGAAACGCCTTTGACGCCATCCTTGCGGAGTTCCTGGCGGATGGCCTCCTGGAAGCCAACGTTGGCGAACTTGGATGCGCAGTAATCAGCCAGCGAGGCCACGCCAACCCAGCCTGCCGACGAGGCGATGGTCACTATGCGCCCGTGGTTCCGCTTGATCATTCCGGGCAAAAAGGCGCGGATGGTCCAGAAATGGGCCAGCGCGTTCACTTCCATGGTCCGCCGTACCTCTTCGTCCGTGCACTTCAAGAAAGGCTTGCCGGTGACGATGCCAGCGTTGTTGACCAGAATGTCCACTCCGCCCACTTCCTTGGCCACCTTGGCGGCGACTTCGTACACGGCCTCGTTGTTGGATACGTCGCAGATGTAGGAGTGGGCCTCACCGCCTTCAGCCTTGATCTCCTCGGCGGTGCGCTTAAGGCCCGCCTCGTTGATGTCCCAAAGCACCACGCGGCTGCCTTCCCTGCCGAAATTCTTGGCCATGAGCCGCCCTATGCCGCTTCCACCGCCGGTGATGAGCACTACCTGATTCTTGAGATTCATGGGGCCATCCTTTTTTATGGGTTATTGAACCGTGAAAACATGATCCGAAAACTCGTTCCGGTGAAAATGCGTCTCAACTGTTAGTGACCGACTGCCCGCCGGTTTTTTGACCGGGCAAGTTGTCGGACCACTTAGAGGTCACTCATTTGACTTTTATACCAGTCTGGAAAAATTATCAAGAGGCACGCAAGGCCAAAATTGTCACTTTTTTGAAAAATGTGGCTCTATACAATTCTCAGTTTTTAATGGGGGAAGAAAAGAGAAAAGCCGCGCCCTCCGTCATTCCGGCGGAGGCCGGAATCCAGTTTTTTGCCTTTTGCAGCATTTTTCTGGACCCCGGCGCAACGCCTGGGTGACGACCCTTGGCAATTCTTCGGCTTTTCTATTCACAATTGTCGCCATAAGCTGTGAATAGTTCATAGTCACGTTGAAAAATGAGTCATTCGTGGTCAAAAACGTATCCCACCGCACGAACGCTCTTGAAATAGACCGGATTTTTCGGATCAACCTCGAAGTGCTTGCGAAACCGCACGATGAAGTTGTCCACGGTGCGGCTTTCGGTGTCCGAGGCGTAACCCCAGCCGATGGCCAGTATGTCCTTGCGTGACAGGGGGGTTCCCTTGTTGGCGAAAAAGAGTTTCAGCAGTTTGATCTCCTGCTCGGAAAGGCGTATCGCGCCCTTTGGGCATTCGGCGACAAAGGTGTCGAGGTTGACCCGGTTGGGGCCGAATTCATAGGTTCCGGTCAGTTCCGCAGCAAGGCCCGACTCCCTGGCCCGCCAGGAACTGCGGGCAAGAAGGCGCGAAACCCTTAGCAGAAATTCGCCCAGGTGAAAGGGCTTGGAAAGGTAGTCGTCCACACCAAGGGCCAGCCCCCTGATCTTGTCGTCCACGTCGCCCTTGGCGGAAAGGATGAGTATTGGAATCCTGTCGTCGGTAAGGCGGATGTTCTGCAGCACCGTAAGTCCGTCCATGCCCGGAAGCATTATGTCCAACACCATAAGGTCAGGTGGCTGGTCCCTGTAACGGGCAAGCGCCGCAGGCCCGGAGGCGGCCCTGTCGACCTCGTAGCCCGCCAGCGTCAGGTTGAGCGCAAGGCCCTCGGCCACGTGCTCGTCGTCTTCCACAACCAAAATTCTGCGCTTTTTGCTGTTTTCCCTGCCGGTCGCCATGTGAAGTGGTGTCCTTACGCCTTTAAAATCGGCAGTTTAAGGATGAAGGTGGAGCCCATGCCGGGGCCTTCGCTAAGCGCTGAAATTTTTCCCTTGTGTATCCTCGTGACGCCGTGGACCAGATAGAGTCCCAGGCCGTTTCCCCGGGCCGTGCGGGTGTTGGGGTTGCCCGCCTGGTAGAATTTGTTGAAAATTTTCTTCAGGTGTTTCTTTTCCAAACCGATGCCGTTGTCAGAAAATTTAATTGTCACTTTGCGTTTACCGGGCGTAAAGGAAATCCTCACCCCAGGCTTTTGAGACTCATTGTATTTTATGGCGTTTGTGAGGATGTTCACCACGAGCATCTCGAAAAGGGGGACGTTCAAGCGGCACAGTATTGGCCAGTCCGCCGGTTCTTCGATCACGATTTCGGCGTTTGGAAGCCGGTGCCCGTTTTCCCGGCAGATGCGGCGCACGGTTTCCACCAGGTCGGCGGCTTCCATTTTTTCACTGTAGCTTTGGCTTTCCATCCTTGCAAGGTTTAAGATGCTCTGGATATTGTCCGTCAGGCGGGCCACGTCCGAAAGCATGTAGCCTACAAAACGGTCGCGCTCGGACTTTTCAAGGTCGTGGGCCAGGAAGGTTTCCAGGTAAAGGGCTATGGACGTTACCGGGGTCTTCAGCTCGTGGGTGAAGTTGTTGATGAAGTTTCTCTGGGCCTTGTAGAGCATCTGAATCTTTATATTGTAAACAAAGAAAATGATGATGTCCATGAGGATGATGCCCACCAGGATGGACAGTATGGAAATGACCACCCAGGTCTGGTAGCTGGAAAACTGGGAAGGATCGGCGTTTAGCCGCTTTGCCACGATTCTTACGGCCGAGCTTGCCTCGACGTACCAGTAGATATAGAGGAAAAGCGAACTGGCCAGGGCCAGGATGGAATAGACCAGTATGGCTACGGGGTGGAATATCCAGCGGGATGTCTGCATTCGGGCCTGGCCGAAATTTGGGGTTAAAAAGAACGCGGCGCCGTCCGAAGCCGGGCGGCGCCGCGTTCAAGACTTGATGGGGAAAAAGCCTATCAGCCCGTTGAAAAAGGCTGTATGCGAAGCCTGGATACCAGTCTAAATATTGGCGATGAAGTGCAAGGAGTGCGAAAAGCCAATGAGCGAGCGTACCCGCCCAAGAAATCGCAGAGTTCTTGGGCTAAATCAGGATGCTCGTACGTGACGGAATTGGCTTTGAAGCACGGGCACTGTCAATTCGCGTTTTTAGACAGGCTGCTATTGAATACCCAGGCTTTTCAGTGTCTCAGCATTGATTCCGCCTGTTACGGCAAGCCCCTTGGCCTTCTGGTAGCGCTGGATGGCCCAGTAGGTACTGGGGCCGGTCATACCGTCGACCCTTGACTTGTAATAGCCCAGGCCCTTCAACTTTTCCTGGACTGCGCGGACGTGGGCCCCGCCTTCGGACCTTGTTTCAGTGTCGTCGCTGGACCAGGTGGACCTTTTTCCGCCTCCCTTTCCACGGAATTCATCCAGGTAGCCCATCACCTCATCGAGCAGCTCCCTCGGATAGAGGTCGTCCGACATGCTGTTCCACACAGCCCTGGTCTTTTTCTTCATCACTTCGAGATCGGCGGGGCTTGTGGTGACTTTTCTAACGCCGTAGCCGAAAAGGGCCTCAAGGCCCTTGGCATTGTCCTCGCGCACCCTTGCGCCGTACTCACCCATCACCCTTTCGCGTATCCTGAAATACTCTTTCCGGTATTCCTCAGGCAGCTTGTGCCAGGTGTCGATGGTAATGGCGATAAGGGAGGGCGAGTAACGGATCTTTAACGGGTTGATGTACTTTACCGTTGTGTGAAGCTGGGAGCCGACAATCCAGAGGCTTGGGCCGATGGCGGCCTCGCAGGTGCCGAGCCTTATGGAAGAAGCGATTTCAGGCACCTGGACCCTTATGGGCTGTGCGCCCAGGGACTGGAGAAGGCTGACCTCGATGGCTCCGTACCATTCTATGAAACGCACGCCTTTGAAATCCTCCAGCTTGGCCAGGGGCTTTTTGGTGGAAATCACCTGGTCAAAGTCCTGGTCGGCCAGAAAGAGCATGTAGTAGCCGTTTTGCTTCATGAGTCCGTCAAAGGTGGGGGACATCTTCTTTTTGATGTAATCCACCTCGGCGTAGTTGTTGAAGAGGAAGGGAAGGGTGAGGACCGCTATTTCGGGGCACACCAGAACCGTTCCCTGGCCCGCGAAACCCGCGCCCTGGAGCTGGCCTATGCGCATTTTCTTGATATATTCCTCTTCATCGCCCATGACCCCGCCCCAGTAGGTCTTTACAACCAGGTTGCCGTTGGTGGCCTCCTTTATGGCGGGGAACACGACACTCTTTATATGTTTCGCCCATCCCACTCCATCCGGAGCCAGGGTGGCCATTTTCCAGCGGTATTGAGCCACTTCCTTGGCGCTGACGGCGTTGAAACTGCCTGATACAAGCGTGAAACACATGATGAGCAGAAAAAGCGAAAGGAATCTTTTCATGAAAACCCCCTATTGGCGTGTTGGCCGCACTCGATATTTTGGACAATGTTTATCAAATATACATTGAATTTTATTCAAAATCAAGTAAGATAAGAAATTAATGCATTTTCCCGTCATGAAGCCCTCCAATTTAAAATTGCGAATATTTTTTTGAAAGGACCGACATGTCATCCCCCCGTATGAGCCGAAGGACCTTTCTGGCAATTTCAGCATCCGCTGCGGCTTCTTTCGCCCTGGACTGGAACAGCATAAACGCCTTTGCGGCCACCATGGGCCCGAAAAAGGACTATCCCACGGCGGTCATAGGAGCGGGCCTTGGGGGCCTTACCTGCGCCGCCTTCCTGGCAAGGCAGGGCGTTCCGGTCACGGTGCTTGAGATGCATAACATCCCCGGAGGCTATGCGACGAGTTTCGAGAGGGAGGCCGGGGCCTTTGATTTCGAGGTCTCCCTCCATGCCACGGCGGCAGGGGAAAACAACGCGGAGGAGCGAATCCTGCGCTACCTGGGCGTGTGGGACAAGGTGGAGTTCTCCCTTTTGCCGGAACAGTACTCCATCCTGCTTCCGGACGGCTCGTTCGTGCGCGTTCCCCAGAAGGACCCTGCCGGTTACGCAAGGCTTCTTTCGGGTCTTTTTCCCGCGCATTCGGCCAAAATCGTCAAGTTCGTCGAGTTCATGCAAAAGGTTTCCGAAGAGGGCAAGAGGGTGATGATGAAAAATCCCACCCTTGAAGGCGCTTCCTTTTATGCGTCCTTTCCCTTCGAGTATCCCAACATGTTCAAGATGGGTTATCGCACTCTTTCGGAGGTTCTTGGCGGCTTCGGGATCACCGACCCCGATCTTGTAGGCATCATTGCAGCCACCTGGCCCTACTACGGGCTTCCGCCCTCCAGGCTTTCGGCCAATTATTTCGTGGGGCCCGCCGCCGATTACATGACAAGCGGCGCGCACTACGTAAAGCGCCGGAGCCAGGACCTTTCAAACGCCCTTGCAGATGTCATAACCGCCCACGGCGGAGAGATTGTCTACGGCGCGGAAGTAGAGAGGATTCACACCGAAAAGGGCGCTGTGAAAGGGGTGACAGCCGCCGGGCAGTTCTATCCCGCGCGCGCCGTGGTGAGCAACGCCTCCGCGCCCGCCACCTTTTTCAGGCTCCTGCCCCCGGAAGCCACTCCCAAAAGCTATCGGAAAAAGCTTTCCTCCTACCGGGTGGGGCTGTCGTCCTTCATCGTGTGGCTGGGCCTTGACCGGGACATCACCGAAACCATAAAGGATTACGAAATTTTCATATCTTCTGGAAACGGCCCGGAATCCGACTACAACGATTTCCTTTCCGGCAACGTGGAGCGCTGCGGTTTTCTGGCCGCAATTTACGACAACGCCTACAAGGGCTATTCCAAACCCGGAAAGTCCACCGTAAGCATTGTGATTCTTTCTGGATACGAGCCCTGGAAGCGCTTTGAGGCCGACTACGACGAGGGCCGCAAGACCGAATATCTCAAGGAAAAGAAGCGCTGGACCGACACACTGATCAAAAGGACCGAAGAACGCCTGATTCCAGGCCTTAGGTCCATGATAGCGGTGTCCGATTCCGCCACGCCGTTAACCAACAGGCGCTACACAGGAAACCCCCAGGGGGCGATTTACGGATTCGACCACGGCACAGACAACGACTTCATCAACCGCATAGACAACCGGACGCCGGTGAAGGGCCTTTATCTTGCAAGCGCCTGGGGCAATCCGGGGGCGGGTTACGGAGGAACCATAATCGGGGCGTCCATGACCTTTCACAAGATGATGAAGGACTGGGGGGGATGATCAAAATCCCTGTTTATGGCCGGGTGTTGGGGTGTTTTTACCCGTAAGGTTTAATGGCCGGGGAAAATTATTCCGACCTGTCCCCAAAAAGCCGGGCAGGGGAAAAAATGACCCTTGCAGTTTGCCTTTACAATATGGCATAATTGTCATCCACAGACCGCCATACAGAAGTGCCCGGACATATTTCAAGAAACGGCCTTAGCGGAAAACCGGCAGCCGGTTTGGACTTCCGGCGGAAATTCAGGCTTTCAGGTGTCGCCTGGCCGGGGAAACAGCGTTTTCCCGAAAGCTCTCAAACATTTTTTTGAATACCGGTATCCGCCTTTTTGAAAGGAGATCGTTTACGCCATGACCCCCAAGACTGACCTGACGAAACGGCGGTTTTTCGCCGCAACCATTACGGCGGTGATTCTGGCGACGGCGGTCCTTGCAGCCGCGACTCCTGCTCACGCTTTCCCGAATTTCACGCTTTGGGTCGCGGTCAGGCCCGCAGGGGCCGGAGATATTCTGGTGGACGGAGTTTACACCCCCAGTTATCCATATACATACGTCATGAGCGCCAATGTGGTGCACAACTTCCGCGCAGTACCCATGCCCCGCGACCCGGCCCTGGTGCTTCCCGGAGAGTTGGACTCCCATTTTTATTTCGACAATGGATGGCGCGGTCCGCTTGGCGGCGATAGCTCGATGAACTGGCCCATTAACAGCCACACCATCATGATCGCTGAGTTCAAGTCTCGCCTTGGAATCGCCAAGGGCAGGGTGTGGGATGACGCCAACAGGAACGGGATACTCGATGATGGCGAGCCGGGCCTTTCAAACTGGCTGGTTCAATTGCATGACGCCGCCACAGGCGCGGTGGTGAGCCAGGACTATTCATACACCGGGGATTGGGGTTACAGCGCGGGCGACTACATGCTGGCCTCCCAGGAGCCCGGCAATTTCTACCTCACCTTCGAGCTGAAACCGGGGTATGTCGCGGTTGACCGCCATGTCGGAGGCAATAACGAGAAATGGTCGGAGGCTTATCCCAACCCGTACCCCGCAGCCCCGGCTCCCGGACAGGCCCCCCATTCCAGCGCAGCCTTTTCGCTTCTTTTCGGCGGAAACGACGCCGTCATGAACGCAGGATATTTCAAGTACGCAAAAAACCTTACGCCTGACGCAGCCAAGACCCTTTCCGAGGAAAACCGCGACACGATCTTTCTGGACGTGCGGGAAGCCGCCGAGGCTAATACTCGCCGGATACCCTGCTTCACGAATTATCCTTTAAATTCCGGCGTCCTGGCCGCACAAGTGGAAGCTCTCAAGGCCGAAGTGGGCGGCTTTGGCGCCACCATCGTAACGGTTTCCGACGAAGGTTTCCGTTCCACCCTGGCGGCCAATTTTTTGAGCGAATACGGGTTCACCAATGTTTCCAACATGGTTCCGGGAATGGATGACTGGCGCTGGTACACCTTAGGGCCAGGGCAAGCCTACCCGGTATCCAACGCCGGTCTCAATACCGCAGTGCAGGAGGGTACGACCCACACCTTAAACGGTGAGCAGTCGTCCAATTACAACATCTATTCCTATACCTGGACCCAGGTTTCGGGCCCAACCGTGGTCCTTTCCGAGTACAACACCTTAATGCCCACATTTTTCGCCCCGGCAATAGCAGCCGATGCCAACGCGGTCTTCCGCCTGCGTGTCGAAGCGGTCTGCTCCCAGGCGCCGGTTGTTACGTCGGACGTCACCATAAATCTCACCGACAACGGCATAGCGGATTATCCCGCAGACGTGACGCCCTTTCTCTCCTACAACGGCAGGCCCCTGGGTGTGAAGGTTACAGGCGGAACCATTGTAAGGCTTTCACCGGCCAACCCCGCAATTTACACGGAAACCGCAGGCAGGCCCGATGGAATGCCCTACGGCATCTTCGACTGGGCGGTGAGAACAAATGAGTTGGGCGGAGAAGCCAAGGTCACCTTCTATTTTCCTGATCTGCAGTCCTGGTACTATACCTGGGTGAAGTTCGACAAAAATACGCGCCAATGGTCCAATTACGGCGACCACGCTTTGTGGGACTTAACTTTGAAGCAGCTCACCATAACCGTAGTGGACGGCGGCATAGGGGATGAAGACGACAAGGCCAACTGGATAGTGGAGGACCCGGGCGGACTTGGATTCTACAACGCCGACCAACCCGATGATCCCACCCCCGTTGACGAAGACCTTGGGACTTCCCGTGGCGACGACTCCGGCACGGCCAGGGGCTGCTTCATATCCTCGCTCGGTCTCTGATGCCTTTCAGGGAGGGGCCAATCCAGGCCCCTCCCTGTTTTTTCCGGCCTCTTGTCGCCTCAAATCCCATCCCGGCCAGGTTCATGATCCAGGAACCCCGCGACCCGCCAAATCCGTCATCCGGCAGATTTCTTCGTTTGATTGCGGCAGCCTGCCTTGTCAGCCCGATTTTTTTCATCTCCGTGTTTTTTTCCAGCGACATCTTTCTTGAAACCGCTCTCCGGGCCGTGACCCCGTTTGACGGTCTGTTCGCCGATGACGCCCGAAATGTCGGCGGCGGGCTTTCCGGCCCTCAAAGGGCCAACATGAGGAGGGTTTACCGCGAGCGGCTGGCCGTCCACGCCCTGGTGGCGGCCTGGCCCGGAAGAGTCAAGGCCCCGGTTCTGGCGCTGGTCTTGAGCGCCTTCTCCCTTTGGGCGGCAAGGAGATTTTTCCGCCCGAAAACCCTACCGGAAAAGGGGGGCTATGGCCGGGCTGCCCTGGTCAGCGCGGGGTTCCTGTCGGCGGCTTTCTTACTTGCGTCGGGTTTTGCGCTTCCGTTGAAATCTCCACGAATTTTCCCTGCGGCTTCGGCATTTTCAGCCTGGTGCGGGCTGATTTTTTTCGTGAATTTTTTTCTGGCCGAAAGGCTGCCTGCTCCGGGCGTCAAAGCATCGCTCCTGCTTTTTTTTACTACAGGCCCAAGCCACTTCATTGCACCGGCCTTTCACGCAAGGCTTGCCGCAAGCGCCTTTTTCCCGAAAAGCCAGTCAACGGCATCAATCATAAGCGGGGCGGGAAGGGCGGCAGCTTGTTTACTGGGCTTCGTCCCGGCGGCCTTCCTGTTTTTTCACCTTGCGGGTCAGCCGGTTTCGCCGGGCGTCACCGGAATCATTCCCCTCACTGATCTTTACGGGGTCTTCATCAACCCCAAAACCCAAAGCCTTCTGATCACCAGAAAGCATACCTCGCCCGAAAGGCCTAATTTCGCCGTTTCGCTGGAAGAGCCCCTTGCACCGGGCGGCCTTTTTCACCTTCCGTCCCTTGAGGTGGAGGACCTTGCGGTCGATCCCGATTCGGGACTCATTTTCCATGTGGACAGGAAGTCCAAAAACCTTCTGACCATTGATTCGGAAACCCTTAAGGTGACGAGAGCCGCGCCCCTTGCAGCCCCTTTTACGGGAAGCGCCAGGACGGGACTATTGAAAGAGGCGGGAAGGCTTTTCGTGGCCTGGGAAAATGGCGGATTGAGCGCGGTGGACCTGAAATCGCAGAAGGTGATCAAAAATCTTTCCATGCCCTGCAACCCGAACATGGCCACGGACGGAAAAAACGGAAGGCTCTACATCCACCTGTATCTTTCGGGACAGGTGATTTCAATGGACGCCAAGACCCTTCAAGTCCTTGCATCCGCCCCTTCGCCAAAATCGGACGAACGCCCTGTGATTTCGGAAAAGCGGCGCGAGCTTTACATCCCGGACATTGCCAGGGGGCGGATATGGGTCTATTCGATTCCCGATCTGGCCCTCTTGCGGAAACTTCCGGCGCAGACAGGCGTCCGGGCCCTGGCCTCCGATGATGAAAACGGCATCCTGCTTGCCGCGAGCATCGTAAGCGGGGACTTGCGCATAATGAACCCGGAAACCGGGCGGGTGCTCTCGTCCTTCCACGTCGGCCCCTACTGCCGCCGCCTGGCCCTGGACCCTCAGCGCCGCCGCGCCTTCATCACCCTCACCCAAACCGGCCTTTTCATGGTGGATTATTGAAGCGGCAATCTCAGAGATTGAAATATTCAACGCATTATATTTTGCTGTTCTGTTGAGATGTGGTTTTTTACGTCTTTTGAGCTGCCACAAACCCGACAGGCTGGCTAAAAACGATGAAGCGCAAGGAGAGCGAGAAGCCAATGAGGGAGCGTACTCTTTTGTACGTGACCGAAATTGGCTTTGATGCTCGACACAGCGATTCGCGTTTTTGGACAGCCTGTTAAATATTGAAGCGGAAGTGCGCTATGTCTCCATCTTTAACTTCGTAGGTCTTGCCCTCCAGGCGCACGGTGGCGCGCTTTCTGGCTTCCGCGTAAGAGCCTGCGGAAATCAGGTCGTCGTAGGCCAGAACCTCGGCCCTGATGAAGCCACGCTGGATGTCGGAGTGAACCGCGCCTGCGGCCTCAAGGGCGGGTGTGCCGCAGCGGATGGTCCAGGCCCGCACTTCGTCCTCGCCAACGGTGAAAAAGGACATTAGGCCCAAAAGCTCGTAGGAGCGCCTGATCATGAGGTTCATGGCTGTTTCGGCAAGCCCGTATTCAGAGAGAAAGGCCGCTGCGTCTTCAGGCTCCATCTGGCTGATTTCCTGCTCCAGCCTGCAACGAACGGCAAGCACCGCTTCCTTTTGGGGGATTTCGCCGAGGTCGGGTAGAATCGCGTCGGCCTCGTCGTTGTTCACCACGATAAGTAGCGGCTTTGCGGATAAAAAGGCATAGCCGCGCAGCTTGGGGGGCGAGCAAAGGTCCGGGTGGTGGCGCAGGGCCTGGTCCGCGTTAAGCGCCTCGTGGCAGCGCTTCAAAAGCTCCATCTCCTCCGGGTCGGCCTTTTTTCCCCGCTTGGCCTCGTGTTCCATGCGTTCCAGCTTTTTTTCAACGGCGATCAGATCGGTTAAAACCAGCTCGGAATCAAGGTCGGCGATGTCCTTTTTGGGCGCGGGGGGCTCGCCTCCGGGGGCGGCGAAATTTTTCACCACCATTATAAGGGCGTCTGCGGAACGCACGGCGGTGACGAGGGCCGCCTGGTCCTTTTCCTTGTCGCTCAAGGCGCGGGCCGGGAGCACGTACTGGATTTTGGCGTAGGTGGTTTTTTTGGGCTTGTACATTTCGGATAGGCGGTCAACCCGCAGGTCGGGCACGTCTGTCACGCCCACCTGGACCTCGTTTCTGCGGGACTTTGCCTGATCGTTTCTGGTGAGCGCCTCGAAAAGCGTGGTCTTGCCGCTTTGGGCCAGTCCTATGATTCCTATCTGCATGTTGCGTTCGCCTTATTCTTCGGGGTTTTCGGACGAGGCGGGGGGCCTGATCCAAACGCCCGTGTTTTTGAACTTCCGGGTTATGGCCTTCATTTCGTCTTTATGGGCCAGAAATCTTTCCTTCATGGATGAAAGCCAAGCCTTGTGAGTTAATGCGTCCTCCTCTGTGAGGAAAAGATCGTGGCCGGAGCTTTCTATGTTGAAGACCGGCTTTCCCGACTCGACGGAAAAGGTTCCGGCGTTTGAGCAGACCATGCAGCGGATTTTTTTATCATCCATGAAACGGAAGGTGTCTCCGCCGCAAAGGGGGCACACCGGGCCGGTTGCGGGCAGGGCCTCCCCGAAAAGGGCCTTGCCCAGGATTTCGGCTGTCCGCCTGTTTTCTAAAGGGATCAGGATTTCGCCCGGAAGCGCGCCGTACATGATGACGCTCGCCTTTACATCCGACATGAAAAGCCGCAGGAAGGAATCGACGTTTAACTTCGAGTATCCTTCCTTGCCTTCCATACCCGCGATGGCGATGCCTATTGCGGGCTTTTTCCAAAGCTCCCGCCCCCTTTTGTAAAAGCCAAGGCCGCGATCGAGAAGGCGTTTCAAGGAAGCGTTGGCTCCTAAAACGTAAGTCGGAGCGGCCACTATCCAGGCGTCGGCCTTGGCCATGGCGTCAACCACAAGCGGGAAATCGTCTTTCAGAACGCAGCCCTCGGCCCTGAAAAGGCACTGGTAGCAACCCAGGCAGGGCTTTATGTCGAAATCGTTCAGGCGCAGAAGCGAAAGCTCGTGGTCAACGCCTGAAAGCCCCGCGATTTCCTTTATGATTATTTCGCTGTTGCCCAGTTTTCTGGGGGAGGCGATGATGCCCAGAATTTTTTTCATGTGAATTTTATCCCTTATTACCGGGAGCGCAATTTATTTCCATTTTTCGTTTTCCAGAAAACGGCGGGGGAGGAAGACCGAAGCATTTCTTCCCTTTGCCGGATTTCTTGAAAAATGGAAAAGAACCATGCTCCGCTTAATAATGTCGGATTAAAAGAGCTTTCCGCCGGAACCATAAAGAGACGGAAGCGGACAAGCGCCTTTTCTTAACTTGGAAGCACGTTTCCTATCAAGCGAAAACCAGCGTGAGGGTCAGGTTCATTTTACAAGGCGGGGCCAGCCTCACAGTCATTGCGTGATACCGTCTAACAATGACCTTAAAGCAGGATTGGAAATGAATACGGGGCGAAGGCTCGGGCGCTCGGGAAAATTGCGGGAAAAGTCTGGCGGGAAAAATTCGGAAAAACGATCATGAGGATGGAAAATGGCGGAGGGAGTAGGATTCGAACCCACGGGGCTTTCACCCAACGGTTTTCAAGACCGCCGCCATCGGCCACTCGGCCATCCCTCCGCATAGCAGCCTGTCAAAAAACGCGAATTGCTGTGCCATGCTTCAAAGCCAATTCCGTCACGTACATTAAGTGCTTTTACTCATTGGCTTTTCGCACTCTTTGCGCTTCATCGTTTTTAGGCAGGCTTCATATCGGGCCTTTTTCAACAGGCTGATGGGGCTGGTTCATAGCATTTCAGAAAGCCGGGGTCAACAGGCCGGAAGCCTCAAATCAATATGGGAAGGCTTTTTCCCGATGATTTTCCCCTTTTCTTGACACCTTGCACGAGTCCGGGTTAAAATTGCGGGACTTGTAAAAAGTCCCGGTGTAAAAGAGCTCCACACAATATATTGAAGTCGGGAAGTCCTGTAACCACGCCATGTAAGGGTATGGGAAACTTCCGGGCTCTTTGCCGGTTCATAAACATTGGTGACGGCCAAACCCGCCCGCCCATTAGAAGCCAATTCCAAATTTTTTCACGTAAGGATTCCGCCATGTATTCTGCGACCAAGTATATTTTCGTGACCGGGGGGGTGCTTTCATCCCTGGGAAAGGGGCTCGCTTCCGCATCCATCGGCGCTCTTCTGGAAAGCCGGGGCTTGAAGGTCACCTTCCAGAAGCTCGACCCGTACATCAACGTGGACCCCGGCACGATGAACCCCTTTCAGCACGGTGAGGTCTTCGTGACCGACGACGGAGCCGAGACCGACCTGGACCTCGGCCACTACGAGCGCTTCGCCAACGTGCGCCTCGGGAAAAATTCCAACTTCACGTCAGGCAAAATCTATTACTCGGTGATCATGAAGGAGCGCCAGGGAGAGTACTTGGGCGGCACGGTCCAGGTGATTCCCCACGTTACCGACGAAATAAAATCCGCCATAAAAAAAGTGGGAGACCAGGGCGACGTGGTCATAGTGGAAATAGGCGGCACGGTGGGCGACATCGAAAGCCTGCCCTTTCTTGAGGCCATAAGACAGTTCCGCAGCGAGGCGGGCAAGGAGAACGTCTTATACATCCACCTCTCATACGTTCCCTACATAAAGACCGCAGGCGAGGTGAAAACCAAGCCCACCCAGCACAGCGTGAAGGAGCTGCGCAGTATAGGCATCCAGCCCAATATCATATTGTGCCGCACCGACCAGTTTCTGTCGGACGACATTAAAGCCAAGATAGCGCTTTTCTGCAACGTGGGCCAGGACGAGGTCTTCACCGCCAAGGACGTGGAGAGCATCTACGAGGTGCCGGTAGTCTTTCACCAGCAGGGCCTTGACGACAAGATCATGGAGCTTTTGAATATCTGGACCGGAAAGCCCCGCCTGGACACCTGGACCGAGCTGGTGCGAAAGATCAACAATCCCACCGACCGGGTCACCATAGCCATCGTGGGCAAGTACGTGAATCTGAAGGAATCCTATAAAAGTCTGAACGAGGCCCTCACCCACGGCGGGGTGGCCAACGACATATCGGTGAATCTCAAATACATAGATTCCGAGACCATCACGGAAGCCAACGTGGACGAAATCCTTGCGGATGCCCACGGCGTTCTGGTTCCGGGCGGTTTCGGCTCACGCGGGGTTCCGGGGAAAATCATAGCGGTGAAATACGCCAGGGAACACCTGGTTCCGTTTTTTGGCATCTGCCTTGGAATGCAGATAGCGGTCATCGAGTACGCCAGGAACATGGCCGGAATAAAAGGCGCGGACAGCACGGAATTCGACCTTGCCGCCCCTGACCCGGTCATTTATCTCATGCGGGAATGGTACGACGAGCGCAGCGGCACGGTACAGGTGCGCACCGACGACACCGAAAAGGGCGGCACCATGCGCCTTGGAGCCTACACCTGCATGGTGGCCGATAATACCTTCGCCTGCGCCGCTTACGAAAAGAACACCATCTCCGAGCGCCACCGCCACCGCTACGAGTTCAACAACAAGTACCGGGAAGGTTTGGTGAAGGCCGGGCTCGTGATAAGCGGCACGTCCCCCAAGGGCGAACTGGTGGAGATCGTGGAACTGAAGGACCACCCCTGGTTCCTGGGCTGCCAGTTCCACCCGGAATTCAAGAGCCGCCCCATGGACTGCCACCCCCTGTTCCGGGACTTCATCAAGGCGGCCCTCAATCTCAAGAACCGGAAATCCTGAAACAGCCAAAGGAGGCCATCGTGATTCCGATTTTCATTTTCTTCGTGGTGGTTATAGCCCTGGTCGCCTGGGTTGCGGCCATTTACAACAAGATGGTCACGGGCCGGAACAAGTTCAAGAACGCCTTTTCCCAGATCGACGTGCAGTTGAAGCGCCGCCACGACCTCATCCCCAATCTCGTGGAAACCGCCAGGGGCTACATGAAGTTCGAGCAGGAAACCTTAACCGCCGTAACCGAGGCCCGCAACAAGGCGGTGAAGGCTGCGGATGCCGCCTCATCGGACCCCACTGACCCGGCCAGCATGCAAAAACTTCTGGGCGCGGAAGGCGCTCTTGCCGGAGCCATGACAAGGTTCATGGCCGTGGTGGAGCAGTACCCGGACTTGAAGGCCAGCCAGAACATGTCGCAGCTCATGGAAGAACTGGCCTCCACCGAAAACCGGGTGGCCTTCGCCCGTCAGGCCTACAACGACTCGGTCATGACCTACAACAATTCCCTGGAGGTCTTTCCCAACGTAATTTTTGCGGGCATGTTCAATTTCGACAAGGCCGTGCTTTACGAGATAGAGGAAGAAAAGGAGCGTATAGCACCCAAGGTTTCCTTTTCTTAAAACCCGTCTAAAAACGCGAATCGCGGTGCCTGGCATCGAAGCCAATTTCAGTCACGTACGAACATTCTGATTCAGCCCAAGAACTCTGCGATTTCTTGGGCGGGTACGCTCCTTCATTGGCTTCTCGCGCGCCTTGCGCTTCATCGTTTTTATCCAGGCTTTACTTTAAGCGAAATTGGGTCTAATTCCCCGCTGCTTGCAGTGCGTTGATGGGGCATCCTTTTGTGCAGATACCCCGCAGCTTACTGCTGGGAGCTTCATTTTTGGGGACCGGGTGTCAGGAGTGGAGAGCCGTTTATGGATTTTTTCGCAAGCCAGGATGATGCCCGGAAACGCACGGCCCTGCTGGTCGTCCTCTTCGTCCTGGCCGTTGGCCTGATCATTCTTACGATTCATGCCGTGGTGGCATTCGTCCTGACGCTTGAGGCTGAAAGCCCCTACACGGGCTACTGGGACCCACGGCTTCTTCTTTACTCCGTGGGCGGAACCCTTCTGGTGGTGGTGTCGGGGACCCTCTACAAGATGCACCAGCTTTCCAGGGGCGGCCAGGCGGTGGCGGAAATGTTGGGAGCGAGCCCGGTTCCGCCGTCCACCTCAGACCCCGACCGCAAGAGGCTGGTGAACGTGGTGGAGGAAATGTCCATAGCATCAGGCATCCCCACGCCCCTTGTCTACGTGATGGAAAGGGAGAGGGGCATCAACGCCTTCGCCGCTGGTTTCTCAAGCTCCGATGCCGTGGTGTGCGTGACACGGGGGGCTCTGGAGCGCCTCGACCGCGACGAGCTTCAGGGCGTGGTGGCCCACGAGTTCAGCCACATCCTAAACGGCGACATGCGACTCAATTTGCGGCTCATGGGGGTCTTGCACGGAATCCTGGTGATAGCCCTGATCGGGTACGGGCTCATGAAAGCCGGGGCCGATTTCACCAGGGCATCCCGGAAAGGCAAGGAGGGCGGGGCCTCGGTTGGGGCGATCCTTCTGGGTCTTGCCATAATGATGGTTGGCTATATCGGACTTTTTTTCGGCAAGGTGATAAAGTCCGCCGTATCCCGCCAGCGGGAGTACCTTGCGGACGCGGCTGCGGTTCAGTTCACCCGAAACCCATCCGGGCTTTCCGGGGCTCTCAAGAAGGTGGGCGGCTTTTCCACCGGCTCGCGCATCTTGAACCCCAAGGCGGAAGAGGCCAGCCACCTTTATTTCGGAGACGGGCTGCCTGAATCCTGGTTCACCATAATGGCCACCCACCCGCCCCTTGCCGACCGCATACGCCGCATGGAGCCCGGCTTTGACGGCGAGTTTCCCAAGGTCCCGGAATTTCTGCGGATCGAGGACCCCCCCGAAGACGTGGCAACGGCGGTGAGCCAGGTGCTGCCCTACCTTGGCGACTCTCCGGCTCCCGCGCCCCACGAGATGTCCGCCCAGCTAGGAGGAGCGGCCTTCTGGAGCGGCTTTGAAAAGGCTCGCGCAGAAAGACCGGCCCGTCCCGTCGAAGAAAAAAATGCGCAAGAGGCCCCAAGCCCTGCGGCCACTATAGTCGGAAGGGTGGGGCGGCCCACCCGCGAGCACCTGGAGTACGCCAAAGCCTTCAAGGCGAGGATTCCTGAGGGATTGCTGGAAGCGGCCCATGAGCCCTGCGGTGCTGAAGCCCTGGTCTACGCCCTTTTATGCGCCCCGGAAGGCCCGGTGAGAAGGGAACAGGAAAAACGCCTTGAAGCCTTTTCATCCGGGGACGTTTCATGCGAGCTTGCCGCGCTTATGCCGGAAACCGAAAACCTTGATAATGCCTACCGGCTTCCCCTTGTTGAAACCGCGCTGGCCGCTCTCAAGATCATGCCGCCCGAACGCTACGCCGCCTTTCGGGCCAACGTGGCGGCCCTGATCGAGGCTGACGGCGAGGTCTCGGTTTTCGAGTACACCCTAAAATGCATGATAGCCCGCCACCTGGACCCGGCCTTCGGAAAGGCCCGGCCCGGAGCCTCCGTTCGCTATCACACGCCGGACCAGATAGCCGTGGAGTGTTTCGGGCTTCTTTCCTGCCTGGCCTGGCACGGCAGGGACGAGGAAATGGCGAAAAAGGCTTTTGCCGAGTCCATGGGCCTTCTGATGCCGGGCCGAGCGCTCAAAATCATGGACCGGGAAAAGGCGGGCCTGGAAGTGCTCGGCAAGGCTCTCTTGCGCATCACCCTCTCATCGGGAAATCTCAAGAGGCAGGTGCTGGAGGCTGTCTGCGTGTGCGTGGCCACAGATCAGCAGATAACTGTGGACGAGGCGGAACTCCTTCGGGCCGTTGCCGACACCCTCGATTGCCCCATGCCGCCCTTTCTGCCGGGCGAGCTTCTCGCGGCGTGAAGCAAAGGGCCTTGCCCATTTTCATTCCCCGGTTTTCAGAATTATCCCCGCAGGCAGGGACTCTCCGAAACGGGATGCCTTTTCCGCCTCGTCGGCTTCAGTCACTTCGCTCACCACCTTGACCAGGGGCCTGCCCCAGTCAAAGGGGGCGAGGAAGGCCTTCACCTTTTCCGCCAGGGCTTCATCCATGTCCCTTTTCCGGTCCCCTGTTTTTCTCGCAAGCTGTGAAAGGGCCATGCCCACGGGCCTTGGGTTGGACCAGGATTTTGACAGGAGTTCACTGATCCATCCTCCTGCCTCGTCCGGCGGTATCACCCGGTCGAGGGGACCGTACAGAAGGTCCCTGGCCCCGATTCTCGAAAGCGCCCAGAGCATCTTGGAGTTGGTTTTTTTGGGGTCCAGGCGGGATAAGAGGGTGCGCCCGAAATCAACCTTGTCCTTCACCATCAGGCGTTCCAGGTTGGCGGCCAGCATCCACAGCTCGTTTTCCTCCTCAGCCGACAGTTTCGCCCGCTCGCCAGCCTTTTTGGGGCGCAGAACCGGGGCGAGGTCCTGGATCACCTGCCTCTGCTGGCCAGCCGAGAGCCCGCCCGCGACGCGCCGCCACAGGACCCACCATTCAAGCCTGACCTGGGGGCTTTTTGCGGCAAGCGGGCCTTTCTTGTAGAGCGCCCACAGAGTGCGCACCCGGTGTTCGTCCAGGGCGTCGCCGAAGCCGGGACGCAGGCAGAAACCCGTCAAATTAAGCCATCTCGCCTCGTGTTCGGCGCTTATCCCCCTGCCTTCCGCCGCTGAAATAAGGGCGTCGGCCATGCGGCGCAGAAAGGATAATGGCCAGCGTTCGCGTGGGGTGGAACATGCCTCGACAACAGCGTTTGAGAGGCGCTCCGGTTTCAGGCCGCCTTGATCCCCGCCGAAAACCTGGCTGACGCATTCCAGGGATTTTTGGACAAGCTCCTCCTCGAAAACCCGGTCTTCGGGCACCGCTCTGCTTTCCTCCGAATCACGAAGCTGGAACAATAGCCTCCACCTGTGGTCGCTCACAAGGGACTTGCACCATAATTCCAGGGTGCCCATTTCCGTGTAATGGGCCGAAACCTTAACCGGAACCTTGATCTCCCCCGCCTTTTTCCCGTATTGGATGACCGTGCGTATTGGCGGCATGAGGGTCAGGGTGTCGTCAACGTCAATCAGATCGCCGGTCCTGTCACCCGAACGGAAGGATGAGCTGTAAACGGAAAAGCTCACCGGCTGGTTGGCCAGAACATCGAACCTGTGGGCGGAAAGCTCCATCAGGCTCCCCTCCTCCACTCCTCGTTCCATGAGGCAGAGGGCCTTTTCGGGTGCGCCGCCACCAACCCCTGCCAGCCCAAGATAGTAGCCGCGCGGGGAGCCCGATCCCACCCGCACCCCGTGCCCGGCCTTCACCATGCCGTAGTAGGCGGCCCCACGGCTCACGGCAAGGTCGAGGTCCGGGTTTTCCAGCACCCTGGATGGTATTTCCGCGCAGAACCAGCTCCTTACAGCTTCCCGTATCCGGTCCTTGATCAGGTCGGGAGAAAGCGCGCCGCCGTTGAACAGAATAAGGTCGGGGAAGGGGTTGTCCTTGCCCGTAAGCCTTTTCACCTCTTGGGCGTTTCGTTCGATGAACCGGCAAAGGTGCCGGGTTATGGCCGGGTCCTGGGCGTAGGGAAGGCCGAACTCGGTGATTCCGCCCTTGGCCGACGGAGCGGCCCCGCGTTCATCCGATGAGACCACCGGAAAAAAGCCTTCCAGGATTATGCGCTCAACGTCGTCTTTTTTGAGGCGCGCCGAGAGGGTGCCGCCGATGAGCTTTCCGCCCTCGCCCATGAGGGTCACCACGCGCTCATTCATGCTGCCTGAAAGTATGGCCTCCTTGGCCTGTCGGCACTGGTGGCAGAGCGCCTGCCAGCGGTTGGCGGAAATCCTGGCCCCGCTCTTTCCCATGAGAGTCTCGGAGTGGCGGGCGAGGGCAAGGTCCATGTTGTCGCCGCCCAAAATCAGGTGATCGCCCACGGCGATGCGCTCGAAGCGCGGGCTGCCCTCGGTCTCCCGCAAGGTTATGAGGGAAAAGTCGCTGGTGCCGCCGCCCACGTCCACCACGCAGATGAGTTCCCCCGGCTTCACGTGCCGGTCCCAGTCCTTTTCGTGGTAAACCAGCCAGGAGTAAAAGGCCGCAAGGGGCTCCTCGATGAGGGTCACCTGGCCGTATCCCGCAAGCTTCGCCGCCTCCACCGTAAGATCGCGGGCCACCTCGTCGAAGGAGGCGGGAACGGTGATGATGACCGCCTGGTTTTCGAGGAATTTGTCCTCGTCTGCGCCGGCCCTGTGGTTCCAAGCGTCCCTAAGGTGCTTGAGATACGCCGCCGAGGCGGCCACGGGCGAGAGCCTGGGCACCGAGGCGTCCGCTCCCCAGGGGAGGATGGGTGCCATCCTGTCCACCTTGCCGTGGCAGAGCCAGCTTTTGGCCGAGGAAACCAGCCGGGCCGGGACCCTGGAACCCTGCTCCCTGGCGAAGACCCCGGCGAAGTGCTCCTTGTGGTGTTGCCACGGGTGCACGATGGATTCCGGGGTCACATCGTATTCACCCGGAAGGTAAAGAAACGAGGGCAGGACCTTGTTTTTGGCAACCTCTCCGGGGGCCGAAAGCTGGGGCACGGAAAAGAGGCTGATCTTTCGGTTAGACGGGTCAACGCTCATATCCACGAAGGACAGGGCGCTGTTGGTGGTGCCGAGGTCTATGCCCACGATGTAGGTCTTGTCGGATTTTTTCAAGGCTTCTTCCTAAAAAGCGGGCCGTCGGCCCTTGGCCCGGAAATCTGCTATTCCGCTCTTTCGTCTTCTTCCCGCACTGAAAATTCCAGCTTGAACTTTCGCCCGTCCTCGGCCACGCACCAGATTTCCAGGGTACCCACCTCGGTGACTTTCACTTCAAGGGTGACGGGAAGAACCGTCCCGGCCCCACCTGTTAGCTCGGTTTCAAGGGTGGTAACCGGAGAAAGCTCCGACTCCCAGTCCTCTATGGTGGTCCCGAAGGCGTCGTCGTGCCGGGTGGAGGAGGCCAGAAAGTCGAATTTCACCCGCTCGCCCACAACAAGGCCGAACACGCGGCCAGGAAGGGCCTGTCCGGTTCCCTCCTCCATTCCGAAGGGGGTCACGCAAAGGGCCGTGCGGGGCGCGGGCATTCCGGGCACGGCGGGAAGGGCGGCTTCCACGCCAATGTAATAGGCGCGGTTTAAGCCGCCTTTAATGCGCACCGCCATTCCACGCCGGGCAAGGCCGTAATGGGCCGCCCCGCGCGCCACGGCAAGGTCGTAGTCCGCGCCTGAAAGCTCCCGAAGTCCCTGCCCAGGGGAATCATTCCAGGAGGACAGGACCTCCATAACCCTCTTTCGGAGCGCCCCGGCCTTCATCACGCCGCCGTTGAAAAGAACCGCCGTGGGAAGCTGGCGTTCGGCCCCGCTTTTGCGGAGGAATTTCGCCATGTGCCGGGTGATGCCAGGGTCCGCCGCGTATGAAAGGCCCATCTCCCTCATGCCGGAGCGGGCGGGGGAGGCGGGTTCGGCTTCCTTTTCGCAGACCGGGAAAAATCCGTCGGTGATGACGCCGCTAATACGTTCCTTTTCAAGGTCGGTCTTTATGGTTCCGGCGATGAGACCGCTTCCCCGCGAAAGGATGGTGACGGTTGCGGCTTCCGGGCCGTTTTCCGCAAGGAGCTTTTCCTTGGCCGCCCGGCAGGACTGCCACAGGGCCCGCATCTGCCAGTTGTCGAGCTTCTTTCCCTTCTGGGCCAGGGTTTTGGCCAGGTCGTAAGCCAGGGCCAGATCCATGTTGTCGCCGCCCACAAGAAGATGGTCGCCCACGGCAACGCGGGAAAGAACCAGGTCCCCCGCCTCCTCCTCCACGGAAATCAGGGAAAAGTCGCAGGTGCCGCCGCCCACGTCGCATACAAGGACCAGATCGCCCACCGTGACGTTCTTGCGCCAAAGGTCGCCCGAAAGGGCCAGCCAGGCGTAGAAGGCGGCCTGGGGCTCTTCCAGGAGGGTCACCGTAAGCCCGGCGTCGCTGGCGGCCTTCACGGTGAGTTCGCGGGCCACGGCGTCGAAGGAGGCGGGAACCGTGAGGATGACGTCCTGCCTGGAAAGGGCCAGATTATCGTCCTCAGCCGCCATGCGCGCGTCCCAGGCGCTTTTTACGTGCCGTAAGATGGCCGTCGAGGCCTCCACGGGCGATAGCTTTTTCGCGTCCTTGTCCGCCCCCCAGGGAAGGATGGCGGCGTTGCGGTCAACGCCAGCGTGGCAGAGCCAGGACTTGGCCGAAGACACAAGGCGATGGGGAAGCTCGGCCCCCCGGTCCCTGGCGAAGGCTCCCACGGCCAGGCCGGGGCTTTCGTCCCAGGGGAGTTTGAGGTCCGTTTCCGCCACCTCATGCTGGGTGGGCAGGAGCACGAAGGAGGGCAGGGCGTCCCGGTCCTCCATCTCGCCCGGCCCCACGAGCTGTGGAACGCGGAAAAGATCGATTACCGGAGCAATGCCCTTTCCGGGCGCGGCCTCCGTGTAGGCCACCACGGAATTGGTGGTTCCAAGGTCGATTCCAACTATATATGAGGGCTCTGACACTTCCCGTTACTCCTGTGAGTTATAATCGCGCTTAAAAACACTATATAAAGCCTGAATAAAACGATGAAATGCAAGGAAGGCGAGCTAAAAAGGAGGGAGCGTACTCTTTTGTACGTGACCGACTTTTTAGAGATGCCTGACACAGCAGTTCGCGTTTTTAGGCAGGCTTTTTCATGAGATTTCAACTTCGGCAGGTGCAATGATCCTGGGATCGCTCTGCGAGATCAGCTCCGGCATCTCGTAGCGGGAGGCCTTCCATCCCCTGTGCTTCAAAACGCCCCTGAAGGGCGGGTTTCCCGCCACGTTTCCGGAAAGGCGTATGGCGGAAGGGTCGAACCCCGGCTCCACGGAGACGGTTTCCCCCTCCTCGGAGGCTATTACCGCCACAGGCTTCAGCCGCGTCTCCACGAGCTTCTTGCAGGATTCGTGAACGGCCCTGGCTGCGGCCCCTATCTGGGCGTCGTCGTAAAGGGAGAGGTCTTCGGAGAAAAAGTCCATAAGCCTTCCCTCGCGCTGGAGAAGCCCCAGGAAGTGGAGGGTCTGTCGCTCGGTGTCCTGTACGATTTCGCGGGCCGACCTGGGCCTTGCCGCCGGTTCCTCGTCCTTCTGCTTTTTGGCTTTTTTATCCGGAACCGCTGCGGCCTTGGCCATATGCCTTGCGCAGGTTCTTCTTACGCTCATCCAGGCGAACCAGGAAAAGAGGAAGGATGCGAGCAAAAGCCCCGGCCCCAGGAAAAAGGGGAATTGGTAAAATATGGTTTCCTGGATAAGGATTTTGGCAAGCGGACCTGACTGGGGGTTAGCCGCAACTTTTGAGGCTGTGTCCATGCTGACCCAGAAAAGGGCTGAAAACGCGCATAGGGACAGCATCAGCATCCACAGCAATATCCACCAGTAAGTTCTGCGTAGCGAGCGGTTGATGTCTTCCATAAAAGGCTCCGAGTCTAAGGGGTAAGGGATGATCCTTCGCCTGTTTCAAAGTTATTGAAAGCCTAAAGTAACGGCCCAAACCCAAGCTGTCAATAGCCGACCCGGTTCCTGCCCCGCCTTGGGCCATTATGCCCTTTTCTCACAAGCGCCTTGCCTGGCATGGCGTTTCGTGTTAATTGAATCGCAATAATTTTCTATGGGAGGAGTAATCTGTGGATAACTTCGACGTTCTTGTGGTTGACGACGAATCCGATTTTCGGGACAGCCTTATAAAGCGCCTCAAAAAGCGCAATCTGAACGTCTTTGGAGCCGGAAGCGGCGAGGAGGCCCTGGCTGTTTTGAAGGAAGAGGCCGTAGACGTGGTAATTCTGGATGTGAAAATGCCCGGAATGAGCGGCATTGACACGCTTTCCGCCATCAAGCGCCTAAAGCCCCTGGTTGAAGTTATCATGCTGACCGGACACGCCAGTGTGGAGGTGGCCATGGAAGGCATGGAAATGGGGGCCTTCGACTATCTCATGAAGCCCATGGATATTGACGAGCTTCTGTATAAGTTGCAGGACGCCTGCAAGAAGAAGCGCCTTAACGAAAAGCGGCAGAGGCCGGTTTCGCCAAGGTCAACCGGAATTGCATCCTGATTTTTATGAGCCCTGTCAAAAAATTTTTTTCAAGGCTTGGCTTCGGCAGGAGCCGCCGCGATATGGGCGAGCAGGAGCTTAACGAGCTTCGGGCGTCCTTTGCGTCCCGCTATCACCATTTCAAACTTCTTCTGTCCGCCAACAACAAGGCCCTGGAAATAATGAGCGACATGGAAAAGGCCCTTTCCGGGGACCGCACCTTTTCCATGTCCTTTGTTCGCAGCCAGTCAACTGCTGTGGCCGTCAACGTTTTTTCCATAGTGAAGAACCTGGACGCGCTCGCCCCTGAAAAGTACGGCGAGCTCTACGGGCGTTTGAAGGAAATACAGGAGGGAATCAACGAAACCCTGGCCGCCCGGAAAATGCCCGGAAGCGACCGGCTGGTGATTCCCCTGTTTGAAATAGGCCGGAACATGGCAGATGTGGTGGGCAGCAAGATGGCAAACATTGGCGAGATGGCCAACACCCTGTCGCTTCCGGTGCCGGACGGTTTTGCCCTCACATCAGCCGCCTTCAACCGGTTCATGGAGGAGTCCCGCCTCCAGGCCGAAATCGACCGCAGGCTTCAGTCCAGGCAGGGCGAAAATATCAGCGAGCTCTACGCCCTTGCAACGGAAATCCAGAACCTGATCGTTTCCACGCCCCTTCCCGATTCGATTTCAAAGGCAATTCACGAGGCTTACCAGGAGCTTGAGGAGCGCACCCACAAGGGCGTCACGGTTTCTCTGCGGTCGAGCGCCCTGGGCGAGGACGGCTCGGAAACCAGCTTCGCGGGCCAGTACCGCTCGATTCTGAATGTTTCCGCAGACAACCTGGATTCCGCCTACAGGGAGGTCGTGGCCTCCAAGTACGGCCTTCACGCGATAATCTACCGCCAAAGCCGTGGCATAAGGGACGAGGACGTGGCCATGTGCGTGGGCTGCATGGCCATGGTGAACGCTGTCTCCAGCGGGGTTACCTACTCGCAGAATCCCCTTGATTCCGCAGATGATTCGGTGATCATAAATTCAGTGTGGGGGTTGCCGAAATCGGTGGTGGACGGAAGCGTTGCCCCGGACATGTTCGTGGTGAAGAGAAACCCCGTTGAAATTTCCCGCCGCGAGATTCGACTCAAGACCCAGAAGTTCGTGTGCTACCCCGAAGAGGGCGTATGCCGCATGGACTTGACCGGCAAGGAAAAAAGCCTCCTGCCTTCCATAGACGACGATCACGTGAGGGCGCTTGCGCGTATAGCCTTGAATCTTGAGGAACACTACGGCGTGGCCCAGGACGTGGAATGGGCCATCGGGCCCAAGGGCACCATCTATCTTCTTCAGTGCAGGCCATTGAAGCAGATGGAAACAAAGGAGGCGAAAAAGGCCATAAGCGACGCCCCAACGGTGATCGTTTCGGGCGGCGGCACTGCAAGCCCCGGAGCGGCAACGGGAGAGGTCTTCGTGTTGCGCAAGAGTTCCGACGTCCTGCGATTTCCGCACGGGGCGGTGCTGGTGGCCGAGCAGGCCCTTCCGAGATGGGCGGCCCTTCTTTCGCACGCAGCCGCAGTTGTTACGGAGCAGGGAAGCCTTGCGGGGCACCTTGCCAACGTGGCCCGCGAATTCGGGGTCCCGGCCATTTTCGGCGTGGAACACGCCGTCGGAATTCTGGAAAACGCAGGGCTTGTAACCGTTGACGCCGACGGACAGGCCGTTCACAGGGGCAGGATTGAAGAGATTCTTTTAAACGCAAGGGCGGGAAAAAAGAACCTGATGGAGGGCACCGCAGTCCACGAGGCATTGAAGGCAGCGGTGGAGTGGATAGTGCCGCTGAACCTTCTGGACCCCGACGCTCCGTCCTTCAAGCCCAAAAACTGCAAAACCCTTCACGACATCACGCGATTCTGCCACGAGAAGGCGGTTCACGAGATGTTCGCATTCGGGCGCGAGCACCATTTTTCCGAAAGGGCCGCAAAGCAGCTTTTTTACAAGGTGCCCATGCAGTGGTGGATCATCAACCTCGATGACGGCTTTGACAAGGACATTCCCTGGAAGCTGGTGCCGCTCGAAAACATCGCATCCATACCGTTTTTGTCCTTATGGGAGGGCATAAACGCCGAGCCATGGCAGGGGCCGCCGCCCATGGACGCGAAGGGGTTCATGTCGGTTCTCATGCAGGCCGCCACCAACCCCAATCTCGAATCCTCCATGCCAAGCCAGTACGCCAACCGTAACTATTTCATGCTTTCCAAAAATTTCGTGAGCCTGACTTCGCGCTTCGGGTTTCATTTTTGCAGCGTGGAAGCCATAATATCCGAGCGCGCGGGCGAAAATTACGCCAGTTTCCAGTTCAAGGGCGGGGCCGCCGACCTGTCCCGCCGTATCAGGCGCGCCCAGTTCGTGGCGGACGTGCTGGAGGAGTTCGGCTTTAGGGCGGAAATAAAGGACGACGGCGTCTTTGCGCGGGTGGAGGGCCACGATGCCGCGCTGATGAAGGAAAAGCTGGTAATATTGGGATATCTTTTAATGCATACGCGCCAGTTGGACATGGTTCTGGCCAACGACCACGCATATGTCACTCACCGGGCCAAGATGCTGGACGACGTGGCCCGGATTCTTGCCGAGCGGGCCGCGAAGACTCCGCCTCCGACTCTGGAGCCGGAACCCGCCCCAGCCGCCCTTTAAGACTGAGTAGCGGACCCTGTATAAAAAAAGAGGGAACCGGGCGATAGGCCCTGGTTCCCTCTTTCGGTTTTAAAGGCCGCCCTGTTTCAGGGGCGGCCTTTTTCAATCAGGCATTACAGACTGAAGATCGAGCTTATAAAACAAAGTCCGCTGGAAGAATGGGTCTGGTCGCCGTCCGCAGCAACGTCGCCGTCAACGCCGAAGCCGGGAGCGCCGGGGTCGGTGATCTTGCCGTTGGCGAGGCCATCGTCGTCTTCCGGGCCGCCGTCACGCAGGGTGACCTGGATTTCCTTGGACGCCCTGTCGATGATTATGGGGATGTTGGCCTGGCCCTTCCACGCGCCGTTACGAATCTTGAACCAGTTGAGGCCGGGCTTCAGGTTGCCGTTGGCGTCGATGAAGGAGTTGGCGTTGTTGGGATTCAGGGCCTCATCCGGCACCTTGATGTAAAGAATTGTGGTGCCGCCCACCGGAACCTTGTTGATGATGAACTCGGTGGCTCCGATGGGGAGCGTGACCGTCTGGGCGCTCTTTTCCGGGCCGATCTTCCGGCGGGCCGCCCGGCTGATGGTGGCGTTGCCCTTTACCGAGAGGGTGAGAAGGCCCCGGATGGGGAAGTCAGCGTCGGGGGGGTCGGGCAGAAGGGCGTCCTTCTTCTCGACGGAAGGATCGATGAAGGCAAGGGACATCAGCATCCAGGCGGTTGAAAGAATGTCGCCGCCGTCAAGGCTACGGTATCCGTCGCCCCAGTGAACCCGCGTAATCTCGTCGGGCATGGAAGAAGCCGGCGTCCAGATGGCCTTGTTGTCAACGACTTCGTTGATGAAGTCCTGGGCCCAGGGGCGGGCCGGGGTGCCGAGGGTGTTCTGATGTCCAACCGTGGCCTGAAGGGCCTTGGCCATGCCGAACATGAAGTAATAGTAAGAGCCTGTTCCGCCGTTGTAGTAAGGCCCGGGGGTGACGGCCCAGGTATAGGTGCCGGGGGCCGCGAACCATTCCTCGGCCCTAAGGGCCATGGGGTCCTGATCCTGACCTATCATGGCCAGGGACCACAGGCCTGCCGCCGTCATGGGGCCGCCTATGAAGGAGTTTGAGCCCGGATAATAGCGAAAAACTCCGTAATTGTTAGCCACGTCCGTGATGTAATGGATGGCGGTAAGATAGGTGAGCAGGTTCTGGGCCCAGGCGGTGTCAGTGACGGACGAGCTTTCGCCCAGATAGCGGTTGGCGTACCACAGGCCCATGACCGCGAACTGGGTGTTGGACGTGTCGCCGCTGCCGTATCCGTTGTAATCCCAGCTTCCCTTATAGGTGTTGTCGGCCAGGTACTGGTTGGCTACGGTGAAGTCACGGGCCGAGCGGATGATGTTGGTCATGGTTATGGGCGCGGGATTGCTGGCAAGCGCCCAAAGGGAAAGTGCGATTAGGGTTGAGCTGTGATTGTAGTTGCCGCCTCCGCCTAGTATGGTGTAGGTGCCGTTCCAGCCGGCATTTGCCACCATGTACTGAATCCCCTTGATTATTGCAGGGTCTGAGGCCGGGACGCCGGTTTCAAGAAGCGCGGCCACTGCGAAGGCTGTAGCTGATTCCCTGTTCCATTGCTCATCGTCAAACCATGAGCCTGCCAGTTCCTGCTTGTCCCGAAGGTACTGCTGGCCGCCATGCATGGCCTGGGCAACCTTCTGCTCGGTTGCGGCCATGGCCGACCCGGCGAGGGCCAGAAAACATGCCGCCACAAAAAGAGCGACGATTTTAAACTTCCGGTTCATAGTTGATCCTCCTTCTTGAAGGTGGTGTGTACATCGTTTTCGGCATTACATCTGCATTATACTGCATTTTTCAGTCATGGGAAAGAGGTTCGGATATCTGCGGTCCTTTCGGGTTCGCCAGCCAGCCGGACGAACGGAACTGGCATGTTTCACATCTGCCATTCTCGGCTTTTCAGCATTTCGTCGGCCTGGGCCAGTATTGTTTCCACGCTTCTGGGCGCATCAAGTCCGTGCCTGCACCCGCATCCCATGCAGCCCCGCCCCGATCTTTCGGGAAAGACGTTGCACGGGAGGATATCGCCGCTTTCGTTTCGTCTTCGTCCGAAGCATTCATCGCTGGGACGGATGGAGGTTTTCGATTTTCCGTAATAATACCAGTTGGTGAGAGCGCATCCGCCGCCAAGGTCGGGAGACGGGCAGGAACAGATGGTGTAGGGGGTGTCCACCATTTTCATGGACGTGAACATGGTTCCCCTGGAAAGATAAAATATGTTGGCCATCTCCAGGGCCAGGGTCTTGTGCAAAAGTCGGTTTTTCCTGTTGGCGGAAAGGCCCCTTATCCAGCTTCTGGTGTAATCTTTGGTCACGGGCAGAAACTCCCATGACGGATAGGTTTTGGCAAAGAGCGTTTCAAGCCTGTATTCGGATGATCCGGAATCTTTCAGGCTTTTGAGTTTTTGAAAAAGATCATTATACCACGGGTCGGTGTCGGGCAAATACCCGTATGTTTCCTTCAGCCGGTCGCACCGGCCCATGAGCCTGTCCAGAAGCAGGCGGTTTTCCGCGTCTGAAGTGATGGTGAAGACTTCACCGGTTTTATCCCTAAGGTCGTTCGCAAGCCCCGAACTTCTGCACACGCAGTGGCCGATGAACATTATGGGAGAATTCAGGATGTCCTCCCAAACCTTTTGGACCGGCACTACCTGGCCGCTTATGATGAGGGCGCAGCCGATGTCCCGGAGCCTGTCCATGGTCTCGCCGGGGATTTTCTCGGCCCACCAGGCAGAAAGGGTCCCCAGTTCGTGCACCACCGGAAGGGAAGTGGGGCGACACCACAAAAAATAATCACCTATCGCGTTGGCCATCTGCCGGGCCACCGTGCGCTTTACGCCGGACCGCTCGTGCATGAGGGCCGCCGCCAGGAGTCTCTTGAAAAGCCTGGAGGATTCCGCCCTTGAGATTTCAAGCGGAAGCGGCTCTGGATTGGCCTTTAACCGCAAATCCTTCACATGGGCCAGCAAATGGGAAAGCTCGCGCACAAGCCTTGGCCATTTCTCCAGCATCTCAACGGGCAGGGCCACGTGGGAGTGGCCGTTGGTTCCGTGATGATCATGATCCAAGCACATCCGCGATTTCCCTGTAGGCCCGGTCAGAGAACAGAATAAGCCATGATATTCCTCTATTCCTGTAACTATAACACAAAAACAGCGTCATGGTAAGGGGGGCAGACTAAGAAAAAATTCACACTGCGAAAAATACGGCGTTCGCAGCCATGCAGCCGGAAAACATAGGTTGATCATTGACTTTGGCCAGTCTTTGCTGATATTGAATTTCCCGGAAATTATGCCGTAATGGTTCGGGCGAAGGGTTTTCGCCCGTTTGCTGGATCGAATTTACGGGGAGGAAAAAAGTATGAAGCAATCGAAGATTGCGGTTGCACTGGTGGTGGCTCTGGCGTTCGTATTTGCGGCGGCGGGTCTTTATGCGGCGACTGCCCCTGCTGTCATCAAGATGCAGACCGCAGGCTACGCCAAGCACACCAAGCCCATCGTGGCCTTCAGCCACAAGAAACACACCACCCCGGCTTATGGGGCCAAGTGCGGGGACTGCCATCACGACAAGGCCGGAAAGCCCCTTGCAGCCTTGAAGGACGGCGACCCGGTGCAAAAATGCTCGGTCTGCCACAAGTCCTTAAGCCTGGCCGCACCGGCTGTCTTAAAGGGCCTTGCAGGACCTGTGCGCAAGAAAAAGGAGCTCGAATTCCACGCCAACGCCATTCACTTGAACTGCATCGACTGCCACAAGACATGGAACAAGAAAAACGCCAAAAAACCCAACGAGGGCGCGCCCGTGGCCTGTAACAAGTGCCACAAGTGATTGCTTTTTACATTCAATGATTGATAAAAGGAAGGCGGAGGCTTTTTAAAAGGCCTCCGCCTTCTTTGATTGCAGCCCCGGAAAACGCGACATGGAAAGCCCCGACCGGCCCAAAAGGGTGATGATCATAGCTGGGGAGGCTTCAGGCGACGCGCACGCGGCGCTCCTGGCATCCGCCATGAGCGGCCTTGCGCCCGGCACCCTTTTTTACGGCATCGGCGGTCCCATGATGGAGCGGGCCGGGGTTCGGGTGCTTTATCCCCAAAATCGCCTCTCGGTGGTGGGCTTCACCGAGGTCGCCGAAAAACTCGGGGATCTGAGCGAGGCCTTTTTTCTGGTAAGGGAGGTGCTAAGCCTTGCCCGGCCCGATCTTCTTGTGTGCGTCGATTTTCCCGATTTCAATTTCATGGCGGCCAAGGCCGCAAAAAAGCGCGGGATAAAAGTTCTCTATTACATAAGCCCGCAGGTCTGGGCCTGGCGCACGGGCCGGGTGAAGAAGATAAAACGGCTGGTGGACCACATGGCCGTCATCCTTCCGTTCGAGAAGGAATTTTACGAAAAAAGCGGAGTGCCGGTGACCTTCGTGGGGCATCCGCTTCTTGACCAGGAGGAGCGCATCCCGGTCAACAGCCCAAAAGGCGGGTTTCTCATCGCCCTGGCTCCGGGCAGCCGCGACGGGGAGATAGTCCGCCACCTGCCGATAATGCTTCGGGCTTCGGCCATCATCAAAAAGAGTCGGCCCGAAGCCCGTTTCGTTGTGCCCGGCGCTCCGGGCGTGGAGCCGTCATTCATCGAGGGCATAATCCGATCCGTTCGGTCCGAAAACGCCTCGATACCCGAAATCCAGGTATGGCCAGGAGGAATGGAGCGCGTTTTCAGGGAGGCCTCGGCGGCTGTCATGGTTTCCGGCACCGTAACCCTGGAGGCCGCCCTTTCCGGGCTTCCCCACATCATCATTTACAGGCTTTCGCCCTTCACCTACAGGCTGGGGCGCATCCTGATCAAGGTGCCTTTTATCGGGCTTTCCAATCTCATAGCGGGCGTTGCCGCCGCCCCCGAACTGATTCAGGATGACGCCTCGCCGGAAAACATCGCCGGGCATATTCTGGATATGACCGAGACCCCGGAAGCCCTTGAAAAGGCCAGGGCCTTGCTGGCCCAGGTGAGGGGGATGCTGGGCGGGGCCGGGGCCTGCGTGAGAACAGCAAAACTTGCTCTCTCCCTGCTCGATTCTTAAGAGTTGTAACGAAAGGCGCTTAAATGGGCGAGCTGGTGATAAGGGACGGCATGAAGTGGCGGGCGGTCGGAATAATCGGGAAACTTGCCATAGACGCCATTTTTTCCACCTGCCGCATCCAGGTCATCGATAAGCATGACGCCGCCCGGCTGGTTTTTGCCGGCGAGGCCATAGCGGCCTTCTGGCACTCCCGGATTCTTCTGGCCAGCTACATCCACAAGGGCATAGGCGCTTCCATAATGGTGTCGGCCTCCGAAGACGGCGAGATAATAGCACAGGTCCTCCATCGCCAGGGGCACCGTCCCATAAGGGGTTCGTCACGCAAGGGGGGAGCCAAGGCGCTCGCCGCCCTTGCGGCCCGAATGGAGCGGATGCCCACCCTTGGAGTGGTGATCCCGGACGGCCCCCAGGGCCCCAGGCGCGTGGCCCAGCCCGGAGCCGTAAGCCTTGCTGCAAGAACCGGGCGGCCCATAGTGGCCATGGCCTACAGCGCCCGCAGTATGAAGATTTTCAAAAGCTGGGACCGCTTTCTTCTGCCCCGGCCCTTTACCAGTTGCACCTTTGTTTACGGGCGACCCATTTTCGTGGAAAGGGACAGCACGCCCGCCGAACTTGAGCAGAAACGCCTGGAAATGGCGAAGGAAATTGACCGGATAACCGATCTGGCGGATGGCCTCTATGGTCGGCGTCTTCCGTAAGGCAAACATGTCGAAACTGGTCCTCCCGAAAATCCGAAAGCGGCACAAGAGGCTTCTGGCCGAGGTCAAGGCCCACTGGGGAAGGCTCGCCCTGGCCATGATGTCGAGCTTTCTAATGGCCGCAACCCAGGTTTCCATAGCCTATCTCATCAAAAACGTGATCGACGACATCTTCGTGAAGAAGGACGAGGAAATGCTCGCCCTGATGCCCTTCGTGGTGGTGGGCATCTTTCTCGTGAGGGGCATAGGCTATCTTGGGCAGGAGTATTTCATAGGCTCGGTGGGTCAGCGCATCATACGGAACCTTCGGGACGCCCTGTACCAGAGGATAATGGGGCTCGACCTCTCTTTTTTCCAGGCGGAACGCACGGGTGGGCTCATGAGCCGCATAACCTGGGACACCTTCATAATAAGGGACATGGTGTCCCGCTCGGTGACGGGCCTGGTGCGGGATTTTTTCACCATCGTGGGGCTTATCGGGGTGGTTTTCTACCGGGACGCCACAATGGCCCTTTACGCGGTGGTGATTCTTCCGATCGCCTATTACCCCGTTATGTATTTCGGGAAAAAGGTGAGAAAGGCCAGTTCAGCCAGCCAGGACGCCATGAGCGACCTTTCGGCCTTTTTGCAGGAGACCTTTTCCGGGGTGAAGATTGTCAAGGCTTTTTGCGCCGAGGCCCATGAAACGGAAAAATTCAAAAACAAGACCGAAAGGATTTTCCGGCTGGAGCTGAAGGCGGTGCTGGCCAGGAGCCTGTCATCCCCCATCATGGAGGCCCTGGCCGGGGTGGGCATCGCCCTGGTGGTGGGCTACGGAGGCTTTCAGGTCATTGTGGGAAAGTCCACGCCCGGCACCTTCTTTTCCTTCATGGCGGCGGTTCTCATGCTCTACGACCCGGTCAAGAAGCTCTCCTACACGAACAATTCCATCCAAGAGGGTCTTGCGGCCACCGACCGCATTTTCGATCTTCTGGAAACAGAAACCAGGGTCAGTGAAAAAGACGGAGCCAAAGTTCTGCCAAAAGGCCCCCACGCGGTTTCGTTTCATGATGTGGGTTTTTCCTACGACACGGGCGAGAAGGTGCTTTCGGGCATTTCACTTTCCGTGAATCCGGGTGAGGTGACGGCCCTTGTGGGCGCGAGCGGCGGCGGAAAAACCACCCTGGTGAACCTCATCCCGCGATTTTTCGACGTGACCGAAGGGCAGGTCCTGATCGACGGATGCGACATTAAGGACTTCACCATAAAAAGCCTCAGGCGGAGAATGGCGGTGGTCACCCAGGAGCCCATACTCTTCAACGACACCGTGGCCTGCAATATCGCCTACGGTCGCCCGGACGCCAGTCGCGAGGATATCGAGGCTGCGGCAAAGGCGGCCTTTGCCCACGATTTCGTGGCCGAACTGCCAAAGGGTTACGATTCGGTGATAGGTGAGCTTGGAAACCGGCTTTCGGGGGGCGAAAAACAGAGGCTCGCCATAGCGCGGGCCATTCTGGCGGACGCTCCCATCCTCATCCTGGACGAGGCCACGGCAAGCCTGGACACCCAAAGCGAACGCCTGGTGCAAAAGGCCCTGGAAAACCTCATGGAAGGACGCACGGTTTTTGTGATCGCCCACCGCCTGTCCACCATCCGCCACGCCAACCGGATACTGGTGGTTTCCGGCGGTCGCATCGCGGAAGAGGGCTCCCACGAGGAACTCATCGCCCAAAACGGCGCATACAGGAAGCTCCACGATCTCCAGTTTACCGAGGAAACCCGATGA